>CAZAWM010000024.1:0-22078 GCA_964488605.1 uncultured Steroidobacteraceae bacterium
ACTGCTCGAGCGGGCGCAGAGCGAGCGTCCGCGAATCGGCGTCGCCGCGCAGCGCATGGCGTCATGGTTCATCGCGCGCCTGCTGATCCTGACCGTGTGCGTCGCTTTGGCCTGGGCCTGGTTCGACCCCAGTCGCGTGCTGCCGGCCGTGCTTGCGGTGCTGGTGGCAGCCTGCCCCTGCGCCCTGTCGCTGGCCACGCCCGTCGCGATCGCGGTCGCCACCTCGCGACTCGCCCGACTCGGAGTGCTGGTGACGCGCGCGGATGCGGTCGAGCGACTTGCCAAGGTCGATACGCTCGTCCTCGACAAGACGGGGACGCTGACCGCCGGCCGTGCGCGGCTGCTCGAGGTCGAAGCGGCTGCAAGTATCGGTCGCGACGCCGCCCTGCGCATCGTCGCCGCGCTCGAAGCCGAGTCGCACCATCCGGTCGCCGCTGCGTTGCGCGAGGCCGCGGGCGCGGTCGCCCCGGCGCGGAACGCCACCGAGTTCGCCGGTGCCGGCGTCGAGGGACGCGTCGACGGCCGACTCTGGCGCATCGGACGCAGTGACTGGGTCGCTCAGCTGGCCGTACATCAGGAGCCGGAGGCCTGGCAGCTAGCACGCGGCGACATCGTGCTCGGCGACGAGTCCGGTCCCGTTGCGGCATTCACGGTCGCCGACGAACTGCGCGCGGACGCGATACATACCGTTGAGTCGCTGCGCGAGCTCGGTCTCGAGCTGCAGATCGCCAGTGGCGACCGCGAGGCTGCCGTACGCTCGGCGGCCGAGCAACTCGGCATCGACATGGCGCGCGGCCCGTTACGGCCCGAGCAGAAGATCGACGTCGTCCGCGAGCTGCAGGCTCGCGGGCGGCGCGTGCTGATGGTTGGCGACGGCATTAACGACGGCCCGGTGCTCGCGGCGGCCGACGTCTCGGCGGCAATGGGTCGCGGCTCGGGCATCGCCCACGCCGCGAGCGACCTGCTGCTGCTGCGTGACTCTCTGGCCGCGCTGCCAGAGAGCATCCATGTCGCGCGCCGCACGCTCGTGGTCATGTCGCAGAACCTACGCTGGGCGGCCGCCTACAATCTCGCCGCCGTGCCCGTGGCGGCACTAGGTTTCATGCCACCGTGGATTGCGGCGCTCGGCATGTCGCTGTCGTCTCTGGTCGTCGTCCTCAATGCCCAGCGGATCGGCCGGACGCACAAGGCGCATTCATGAACAGCATCTATCTGCTGATCCCCCTGTCGGTGGTGCTGATCGGTGTCGGGATCTGGGCCTTCTTCTGGGCCGTCAACTCGGGTCAGTTCGACGATCTCGACCAGCCGGGTCGCGAGATCCTTGAAGACGCCGAAGAGGTCGCCCAGCGCGACGAGGCGGATTCCGGCGCACAGCCGCGGCGCTGACAGCTGACGGCGGAGCACCGTGTAGCGAGCGGGCGGTGAAGGCGAGCGGTCCGCTCAGAAGCGCCGCACGACGCCGATCGTCAGACCGGTGAAGCGGGCGAACGCGTAGACCTCGTCGTTGTCGGCACCACCGTCGAGGAAGCGGATGCCGCCCTGCGCGACCCAGTTGGCCGAGACGGCGTAACGAAGCACGGCACCGGCGTCGATCGCGTAGCCGGGCCCGCCTGCCAATGCATCGACATCGAGCGCCCACGACCAGCCGCTGGCGGCCGGCCGCTCGACCGACACATGCAGCAACGGCAGGAGTCCCGTGTTGTCCTTGCGCGCACGCGTGGCACCCTGGATCAGCTCGATACGGGCGTCGCGGATCTTGACCGTTGCGCCGAGGCGCAGTGTGAGGTCCGGGCGGTCGATCCAACGGTAGCGCCAGCCGATGCGCCAGGAGTCGAACTGATAGCGCGCGCGTAGCGTTCCGGCGGCGAACGTGGCACCTTCGAATCGGATGGAGTCGCCGGCGGAGCCCGTCTCGTCGATGCGTAGTGGCTGGACGAGCCCAAGCATCTCATGGCGAGTCGTGCCTATCGGCCACAGCAGCGCAATCCGCGGCGTCGGTACGGGTCCTTCGCCGGTGATGTCGTCGAGCGCAAAGCGCGTTGCCGCAGCGGAGTTAGGCGACTGGATGTCGTTGCGGCCCTGCCAGGCCAACTGCGCCTCGATCGAAAGCTGCGCAGCGGGCAGCACCGGGACCGAGCCAAGCGAGGTGCAGAGCGCCGTGAGCGCCATCGCGAAGGGTGCCCGGAAGCTTACTCGAGAGATGTGCATCGGCAGTTCCTCGGCAGCCGGGAGCGTGCCCTCCGATGTTCTCATACCCTCGCATGCGTCGCGCAGTCCGGAACTGCGGCCCGACGGTCCGCCACGGGCCCGCTCAGCCCGTGCTCTGCAGGCCCTGCGAGATGCCGCTTATGCTCGCCAGCAGCGCATCGAAAAGCGCGCGGTCGGCGCGCCCGCCTGCCCGCCAGCGCCGCAGCAGGTCCACCTGGACCAGATTCATCGGATCGACGTAGGGATTGCGGAGCTGAATCGCGCGCTGCAGAGTCCGGTCGCCCTCGAGCAGCTCGTCGTATTGCTTGATGACGAAGATCGCCTCGACGGCGCGCCGGTATTCCTCGCGAATGGGCTCGAACCGTCCGCGCAGCTCCGGCGGAGCGAGCTCGTTGTAGTACGCCGCGATGTCGAGATCCGCGCGCGCGAGCATCGCCTCGACGTCATCGAGCAGGTTACGGAGGAATGGCCAGTCGCGGCAGGCGATCGACACGGTGGGCAAGCCGTGGGCGAGGATCGCCGCGCGCAGACCGCTGCCGGCGCCGAACCATCCAGGCAGCAAGGTCCGGGTCTGTGTCCATGCGAAGACCCAGGCCACGGCGCGCAGCGCGTCGAGCCCGCGCCGGCCCTCGCGCATAGCCGGGCGCGAACCGATCTGCATGCGTTCGATGACATCGATCGGCGTGACCGCCTGGAAGTAGTCGAAGAACATCGGATCGTCCCAAACAAGCGCGCGGTAACGCTCACGGCTCGCTTCGGCAACAGTGGCCGCAATGCTGGCATAGCGTGCGTACTCGGATCGGACGTCGACCGCGCGGCCCACGGCCGCCGTCGCGAGCGCCAGCGCACCGAAAGAGCGTTCCAGAGTGCGCATCGCGATCGGCCCCAGACCATAGTTCTGGTTGATCACTTCACCCTGCTCGGTCAGCCGCAGCACGCCGTTGACGGCGCTCGGCGGCATCGTCCGCACGACAGTGTCGATGCGGCCGCCGCCGCGTGCCACACTGCCGCCGCGCGCGTGGAAAATCACGTGGTGCTCCTGACCTTTGTGCAGCACGTCGGCGAGCGCGGCCTGAGCCCGCCACGCTGCGAATCGCGAAGCGCATAGACCGCTCTCCTTGCTGCTTTCCGAATAGCCGACCACTATGCACTGTTCGCGGCCACGCGCATCGAGGTGACGCCTATAAAGCGGGTCGTTGAGCAGCGCCTGCATGATCGCGCCACTGTGCTCGAGGGTCGCAACGGACTCGAACAACGGCGCGATGTCGATCGCGACCTCGCCCGAACGGCGATCGTAGGCCTCTGCCCATCGGGCCAGCAGCAGCGGCGCGAGCACGTCATCGGCGGCACTGACGCCGCTGACCACATAGTGACCAATGGCATGCGGGCCATAGCGATGCCGGCACTGCACCATCGCCTCGAAGACGCCGAGGGTACGCCGCGCAAGCGCGTCCAGGTCGCCGCGCGGCCCGCGATCGCGCTCGATCGCCTCGGTCAGCAGCGCGTGGCGCTCCTCCGGTGGGTGCCGGGTCCACTCAGGGTCGTCCAGCGCCTCCGCGAGCACCTGATGGTGCACGTCGGAGTGCTGTCGGACATCGAGCGTCGCGAGATGGAAGCCGAAAGTATCGATCCGGCGCAGCAGCCGCAGCACCGGCACGCGCCCCGCGTAACGACCGCGGTTCAAACGCAGACTCTCGGCGATCAGCTGTACGTCGCGGCGCAGCTGGGCCGGATTCTCGTAGCCATTAGGCCTGCCCTCGTAGGTCAGACGCAGGCGTTCGGCGATCTGCCCGAGGAAGACGCGGTACGGCATCCGATCGTGCCGTGCTGGCGTGCTGGCGCGCGCTCCTGGAATCAGCGTCGCATACTGCTCGATACGCTGCTGCAGCTCCGGCGACACGCCGATCCGGCTCGCGCTCTGCGAGAGGCTCTGCGCGAGCGACTGGCATTCGGTGAAGTAGGCATTGACGATGACCTGCTGCTGGCGCGCGAGCGTCTCGCGGATCGCCTTGGCATGCACGTCCGGATTGCCGTCCATGTCGCCGCCGACCCAGGTGCCGAAGCGCAAGATGGTCGGTAGCACGATCGACTCCTCCCCCACGTCGTACAGGCGCGCGAGACTCGCGGCGATCTCCTCGTAGAACGCCGGAACGACCTCGTAGAGCACCTCGGCGAGATAGAAAACGACGTGCTCACGCTCGTCGGCGACGGTCAGCCGCTCCCGTGGATGATCCTCGGTCTGCCAGGCCGTGGTCAGTTCAACGCGGATGCGATCGATCAGGTCGCGCTGCTCATTCGGACTCAGCGTCGGGTCGAGGCGGTCGAGCATCAATCCGGCGACACGCTGCTGCATGCGCAGCAGCGTGCGGCGCGCAGATTCGGTCGGATGCGCGGTGAACACCGGCTCGATGCGCAGCTGGGCGATCAGGTCCAGCACCTGTTCGAACGCGAGCCCCTGAGCCTTGAGCTGGGCAATGGCATCTTCGATGCCGCCGGGCTGCGGCCGGGTCGCGTCACGCAGGAAATAGGCACGACGCCGGCGTATGCGATGGACCTTCTCGGCAAGATTGACACCGAGGAACCACATCGAAAATGCCCGGGTCAGATCCCGCGCAGTGGCTGGATCGAGCCCGCGTGCGGCGGCGGCCAGCTCTGCAGCGGCCGCGGCGTCGCCACTGCGTCGGCGGATGGCCAGCAAACGATCGCGCTCGACGCGTTCGAAGAGTATCCGTCCGCCCTGATCGAGCAGGATCTGGCCCATGAGCTCGCCGAGCGCGTGCACGTCGTCGCGCAGCGCCGTGTGCTTGGCCGGGAACTGGATATCGGTGCGTTTCACGATGGGAGCCGGCGGCGCGATTGTACAAAGGGAAACGCCGGCGCGAGGCCGGCGTTTCCGCAATCGAAGAGCCGCGGCCCGCGGCGGATCGGCTGTCTCAGAACTTGTAGCCGACCTCCACGGCAAGGCGCCGCTCCGAGCCCGGGTGAATGAACGAACCACCGAACTCGGGCGCCGGGATCACCTCCTGCAGCCACTTCGTATTCGTCACGTTCTTGCCGATCAGCGCGAGGGTCCAGTTGTCATTGACGACCGCTAAGCGCGCGTCGACCGTGCTGAAGCGGTCACGAAGCGTATTCGTGTAATTGCCGGGCACGCCAAACAGGGTCGGATTGTCCTGCGCCTGGATGACGTGGAACCACGTCGGCCCGACGAGGTTCCAGTAAGCACTGGCCTGGACTCGCCAGCCGGCCTCGGAGACCGGCACGTCGAGCTCGACACCCGCCGTCGCCGTGTAGTCGGGAGTGTACGGCGACTTGTTGCCGACACTGTTCGGGCGCGAGCTGTTCTTCTCGATCTCGGTGTCGACACGGCTGTAGCCCGCGACGAGCTTGAGGCTGTCGGTCAGCTGTGCGCTGCTGGCGATCTCGAAGCCCTTGATACCGACCTTGTCGACGTTATTGACGACGCGCAGCAGGCCGAACTGCCCAACGAGGAACTCGAAGAACTGCAGGTTGTCGACGCTCGTGTCGTAGAGCGACAGATCCCACGAGAGGCGGCCCTCGAGCAGCTTGCCCTTGGCGCCGACCTCAAACGAGCTCGACTTCTCCTTCTCGAACTGATCGCGGACGACCACCGACCGCTGGATGCCCGCCCGCTGCGCAGCCGTGAAAGGCACACCCATCGGATTGAGGCAGTTGTTGTTGGCCGCGATCACGAGGCAGTTGATGAAGATGTCGACCGTAGCCGCGGAGCCGCCGTTGTTGAAGCCGCCGCTCTTGAAGCCGATACCCCAGGTCGTATAGAGGGTCAGGTTCGGCGAGTACTCGTAGGTGAGGCTGAGCTTGGGCTGGAGCTGCGAGAACGTCCGCTCCTGAGGCTGCAAGCCGCCCGGATTGATCGCCGGATCGAGACCGGGGTTCAGGAATGCGTTGCCGCCCGGGACACCGTCCGGCGTGAAGTCGATGTACTGGGTGCGCGCCGAGGTCGGCACGAGACTGCGGGCGCTACGCTCCTCACGGTCGTAGCGCAGGGCGAACGCGGCCTCGAGTGCGTCGCTGACATCGATCGCAAGGTTGCCGAATACGGCGTAGACGTCGGTCTGGAAGTTGTCCCAGACAAGCTGTTCAGTCGGATTGGCCGAGCCCGGCGGTGCAAACAGGGAGGGTACGATGCCCTGGCCGCGATCGATGCCCGTGTTGACGCCGACTTCGCGGTCGATGTTCAGGTAGTACAGACCCGCCAGCCAGCGCACGCGCTGCTCGCTCGGCGAGGCGAGCCGCAGCTCGACACTGTAGTCGGTCTGATTGCGCTCCTGGTACTGCGTGCCATCGCAGGCCGTCGGCGTGTACGGTCCGAAGATCGCGGCCGGTGGTACCCCCATGGCCGCAAAGAAGATGATCTGCGGCGGTGGCAGGCTGAACCCGGAACCAAACACGGCGGCGGCCGTGTTCTGGCACTGCGCGTCGTTGTTGAAGAAGCCGAATGCGCCGCTGGTGCCATCCGATCCGAACGAGTTGTCGACCTTGCTATAGAGCGCCCAGGCCGTCAGCTTGCCGAACGACAGTTCGGAGTCGAACTTCGCCGACAGCTCGAGACTCTCCTGGTCGTTGGTCGGATCGATGTTGTTGACGAACTGGAAGTTGTGGGTGTTGACGTCCTCGTTGAACAGCTGCGCATTCGGCAGGCCCGAAAATGTGAACGCTGGCAGCTGGAATGCCGCGTTGAAGGAGATCGAGGCGCCATCGACCTTGCCGTAACGCGCCTTGAGGTCGAGCTCCGAGCTGTCCGAGGTCTGGGCCACGAGCCGCCCGTAAACGTTCCAGCCCTCGAAGTCGTCGACGGTCTCGGCCTTGCCGCCAATCAGCGGCAGGTACTCATTACGGTAGAAACCGTCGGTCTTGCGATAGTCGGCGCCGAGCTTCCAGCCCATGCGGTCGCTGAGCGGACCACCGACCGAGAGCGCGCCGGTCGCCGTGCTGTCTTCGCCGTAGCCCAGCTTGACGCTGGCGCCAAAGGTGTCGCCAGGCTTGTTGGTCGTGACGATGATCGCGCCCGCGGCGGCGTTACGGCCGTAGATGGCGCCCTGCGGCCCCTTGACGATTTCCATCTGCCGCAGGTCGCTGTACTCGCGGTTCAGGGCCGCGGGGTTGGTCATCAGGATGCCATCGACGATCAGCGCGTAGCTATTCTCGGCGTCACGCGCGCCGTTGATGCCGCGGATGTTGACCTGAGAGTCCGCGACTTCGGCCGACTGGACGAACGAGACGCCCGGCGTCAGACGTATGAAATCGCCAGCGCGCTGCACGTTCGCGGCTTCGAGCGTATCCGCCGTAATCGCCGTGATAGCGGCTGGTACGTCCTGCAGCGCTTCCTCGCGCTGACGCGCCGTGGTGATCACGACCTCGGTGAGACCTTCCTCGGCGACCGGCTCCTGCGCCAGGGCTGACTGGCCGGCCATCGTCGTCGCGGCGGCGGCCAGCGTGAGGCTGGCCAGACGCAGGGACTGGGCTCGTTTGCTGTCCATCGGCAACTCCCGCAAATTCTGCTATGTGGACGCCAAGCAACGCCATTCGAGGCGCTCGCAGGCGGGGCGATGCTAGCACGGCTCCAAGGGCAAAGACACCCGCGCTCTTGTCCGGACAAAGCCGGCCTCTCATGTTGCGGACAGGCAACAAAAATTGCTTGGCCCGGTCAGGTCGCAAGCTGGCATGCTGCGCCCCCAGGTACCCCTCAACAGGCCCAGTCATGAATGCCACCACCCCCCCCGTACCCGCCATCGACATCGTCTGCGGCATCTGGACGGAGGAAGCGCTCTCCGTCCGCCCCGGCTGGCAGGAGCAGTTCTTCGCCGGCAAGATGAAGTCCAAGGCGGACATGAGGGGGATCACGCTCGAGCAGCACCTCGAGCTGATGGCCGAAGCGGGCATCGAACGCGCCTTCCTGTTTGCTCCGAAGGTCGGTCGCAAGGGGCTGCCGGGCTGCTTCCACCTCCCCTACGAGATCGTCGCGCGCGCAGTCGAGAAGTATCCCGGCCGCTTCTACGCCCTGGCCGGCATCGATCCTTACGAAGGCATGAATGGCGTCCGTGCGCTCGAGGATGCCGTCCGCAACATGGGCTTCATCGGCGCGCACCTCTACCCTCACTGGTTCGACCTCGCGCCCGACCACGCCAAGTATTACCCTTTCTACGCCAAGTGCGTTGAGCTCGGCGTGCCGATCCAGATGCAGGTCGGCCAGTCCATGGTCTACTCGAAGGAAGCGCCGATGCGCAGCGTCGGCCGGCCCATCACGCTCGACGCCGTGGCCTGTGATTTCCCTGAGCTCAAGCTGATCGGCATCCACGTCGGCATCCCCTGGACCGAGGAGATGATCGCGATGGCCTGGAAGCACGACAACGTCTTCATCGGCTCGGACGCGCACAGCCCCAAGTACTGGCCGCAGAGTTTCGTCAACTACATCAACACCTACGGCCAGGACAAGGTCCTGTTCGGCACCGACTTCCCCGTGCTCGGCTTCAAGCGCACCATGGACGAAGTGCTCGCGCTCAATCTGCGATCCGAGCCGCTGCGCAAGTTCCTGCGTGACAACGCGCTGCGCGTCTACGGTCTCGACACCTGAGACTTCGATCCGTGAAGATCCTCGGCACTGCCTCGAGCCCGTACACGCGCAAGGCTCGTATCGTCGCGCTCGAGAAAGGCCTTCCGGTCGAGTTCGTCGTCGACAGCCCGCTCGCGGCCGATTCGCAGGTTTCGCGGCTGAACCCGCTCGGCAAGATTCCGGTGCTGATTCGCGATGACGGCAGCACGCTGATCGACTCGCCATTGATTTCCGAGTATCTCGATCTGGCCGGCGCCGGGCCCCGGCTGATCCCGCTCGTCGGTCCCGAACGCTTCGCGGTGCGCGAATGGGAGGCGATCGCCGACGGCGCACTCGACGCCGCCGTACTGATCCGCGTGGAGACGCTGCGGCCCGAAGCGCAACGCAGTGCGATGTGGATCGAGCGGCAGCGCGGCAAGATCGAGGCGTCGCTCGCCGAGCTCGACCGCCGGCTCGGCTCGCACGAGCACTGCGTCGGCCCCACGCTCACGCTGGCCGACATTGCGACCGGCTGCCTGCTCGCGTATCTGCGGTTTCGTTTCGACGACGGTCGCTGGGCTGAGCGCTACGCGAATCTCGGGCGGCTCTGCGCCGCGATCGAGGCGCGCCCTTCGTTCCGGGCGACACCGGTGCACGCCTGAGCAGCGACCGAAGTCACGCCGCCGGCGCTCAGTCCCCACCCTCCGCGACGGTCCTGGCAGCCTGCTCGGCGGTCATCGCCGCGCCGCGTGCGCAAAGATCCTCGATCTGCTCGGCCGTGAGCCCGGCCTCGCGCAGCACTTCGACAGTGTGCTCGCCGAGTCGCGGCGCAGGGAGGCGAATGTCCGCCGGCGTCGCCCCGAAGTTCACCGGAAACGACGGCATCCGCAGTCGGCCCTCGGTAGGATGGTCCTGGAACCTCCAGAAGCCGGTGGCGACCAGATGCGGATCGGTGGCGAGGTCCTCGAGAGTATTGACGACGATCAGCGGCACGCCGGACTTGTCGAAGATCGCGAGCCACTCGCGCGTGGTGCGCGTCGCCATGATCTCGCCGGTCTTAGAGTAGGTGTCGTCGATGTTGCGGACCCGATCGGCGAGCGTGCGGAACTTCGGGTCGTCGATCAGCTCCGGGTGCCCCGTGAGCCTGCAGAACTTTTCCCAGTGCGCGTCTAGATACGGCAGGATCGCGATGTAGCCGTCCTTGGTCGGATAGGGCTTGCGGTGATGACTCATCAGCCGCGTATACCCCGGCGCACCCTTGGGCGGGTCGAAGGTCATGCCCCAGAGGTGCTCGGCCATGACGAAGTTGACCATGGTCTCGAACATCGGCACCTCGAGCTCCTGGCCCTCGCCGGTCCGCTCGCGGTGGAACAGCGCGGCGAGCACACCGTAAACGACCGTGATGGCAGTCGTCTTGTCGGCGACGACCGTCGGCAGGTAGCGCGGCTCGCCGAGCACGAGCTTGTTGAGCATGGCGATGCCGCTGACAGCCTGGATCGAATCGTCCAGCGCGCCGAGCGTGCCGTACGGACCGCGCTTCGAGTAGCCGTAGGCGCCGCAGTAAATGATTCTCGGATTGACCTGCTTGAGGTCCGCGTAGTCGAGCCGGAGCTTGGTCATGACCTGGGGGCGATTGTTGTGCACGAACACGTCCGCGGTCCTGACCATCTCGAGCAGCGCCTCGCGGGCGCCGCTCTGGCGAAGGTCGAGCACGACGCTGCGCTTGTTGCGGTTGCAGGTCAGGTACAGCGCAGCCATGCCGGGGTTCTGGGCGGCGCCGAGCGTGCGGTTGCTGTCGCCGCGCGGCTGCTCGATCTTGACGACGTCGGCGCCCATGTCGGCGAGCATCTGGCAGGCCCACGGCCCCAGCACGACGCTCGTCATCTCTACGACCTTGACCCCCTGCAATGGACCCGGCATGAATGTCTCTCCGGCTGATCTGACTGAGCGGTCAGTATCGCCCGCCACCACAGGGTGGCAAGCGGAATCGAATGCCATTGGCGCAGCGCGGTTAGGCGCTGCCTACTTGGGCGCTGCGGATTTCATCGGTCGAAGGAGTCGACATGGACTCTCGGGTATCCCTGATGCAGATCATGTTCCTCGCGCAGGCGGGGCTGCAGCTCATACTGCTCGGCTGGCTCGTGCGCATCTACAGGGAAACCGGCCTCGCGGTCGCCCTGATGCTGATGATCCCGCAGTTCGGCCTCTTCTACGACAATCTCATCGTCGGCATCGGCAGCTGGGTCGGGATCGGTCCGGTGCTCGAAGCGATCTCCTGGCCGAGATTCTGGATTCACTGGCTGATGGGCGCCTGGCTGATCATCGCGGCGGGTGCGATCCTGCGCCTCGCCGATTTCCGCTGGGCCCAGAGAAAAATGGTGATGGGCGCGTTCTGCGCCTTCACCGTGTTCTGGATGATCTGGGATATCCCCTACTTCTTCGAGAAGTCGCTTTACCCGGTCTGCGAGTTCGGTCTCGTCCGCTACTCGACCCAGGTCGCCGCCGGCAAGTTCTGCCTTTCGACCCAGGTCGCGGTACCCGGCGACGGCCCGCCTTGGCCGCAGCTCGCGACCTGTCTGATCGTCATTGGGGCAGGTGCCCTGCTCGCCTTCAGGCGTCGCTTCCCCTGGATGATGATCGGCGGCATCCTGATGTTCATCAGCGCCACTCCGCCATTCCAGGCGCTCAAGCTCGACAACCTCGGCGAGGTATTCATCGCCGGCGGCTGCATCTTGGCGATCGCGCACTTCGCGAAGGGCCGTCGTCGCGCAACCCTCGCCCGCGAGGCCGTCGCCACGTAGAATGTCCGGACATTCGGTCCGGAAGCGGCGCCGGTACGCCGCACTAGTATGCAACTCCTCGAAGCGATCCGCTCGCGGCGGTCTGTCCGCGCCTTCACGGCACGGACCGTACCCCGTGAGACCATTGCGGCAATCCTCGACGCCGCGGCCTGGGCCCCGAGCGGCAGCAACATGCAGCCTTGGCTCGTCCACGTGGTCACGGGCGAGCCGCTCGCGCGACTGCGCCGCGCGGCGGTCGCGGCCTTCGACTCCGGAGCGGGCGGTGAACCCGAATGGCGCTACTACCCGGAACCGATCCCCGAACCCTTCCTGACGCGGCGTCGCGCCTGCGGCTTCGGCCTCTATGCGCACCTCGGCATCGCACGGGCCGACCGCGCCGCCCGCGCACGACAGCATGCGCGCAACTTCGAGCTTTTTGGTGCGCCGGTCGCCCTGTTCTTCCTCATCGACTCCCGTCTCGCGCGCGGCAGCTGGCTCGACTACGGCATGTTCCTGCAGAACGTGATGCTGCTCGCACGCGAACATGGCCTGCACACCTGCCCGCAGGCGGCCTGGCTCGAGCAGCACCGCGTCGTCCGCTCGGCGCTGTCGGTGGGACCCGGGCTGACGCTAGTCTGCGGCATGGCACTCGGCTACGCGGACGAGGCGGCGGCAACCAACGCCTACCAGCCGCCGCGCGAACCGCATGCCGTCTTCACTACCTGGCACGACGCAGCGCCCGGCACCGCACCGTCGCCGGACGTCACGGATTACGCTTGAGCGCAGCAAGCCAGGGCGGGCGTGGCTACCTGGTCGTGGGCGCGCTGCTCACGGCCGGCGGCGCCATGCTGTTCGCGATCAAGGGCATCCTGGCAAAGGCCCTGTACGCGCAGGGCGCGGGCTTCGAGCTGCTGGTCGCCGGCCGTGCGCTGCTGTCCCTGCCGATGTTCTGGGCCTTTACGCTCTGGCGCGAGAGCTGGGATGCGATCCACAGCACACCGCTGCGTCCTGCGCTGCTGGCCGCATTCGCCGGTACGCTCTGTTACTACGTCGGCGCGATGACCGACTTCCTCGCGCTGACGATGATCGAGGCGAGCCTCGAGCGCGTGCTGTTGTTCAGCTACCCGGCGGTCGTCGTCGTACTCACCTCGCTCGTCTCGCGCAGCTGGCCGCAGCCGATAGCGATCGCCAGCGCGCTGGTCGCCTACGTCGGCATCTTCTTCGCGGTCGGAGGGCTGGACCTCGCGGAGCTGCGTGCCAATCTGTTGGGCGCCTCGCTGGTGCTGGTCTCCTCCTTCGCCTACGCCGTCTACTTCGTGATCGGCGAACACTGCACCCGGCGGATCGGCAGCGCCCGTTTCACCCTGTTCGCGATGAGCGCCGCGACCGTGGCCTGCCTGCTGCACTTCTCGCTGCGCGCCGACACCGCCGAAGTGCTGGCGCTGCCGGTCGCCGGCTGGGCACTGCTGTTCGCCCTCGGCGTCTTCTGCATGTTCGTGCCGGCGCTGATGCAGTCGGAGGGTATGCGCCGGATCGGCGCGCAACGCGGCTCGGTCGTCTCGACGCTGGGTCCGCCGACCACGATCCTGCTAGGCTGGGCCCTGCTCGGCGAGCGGCTCACGGCGACGCAGATCGCCGGGGTCGTGCTGATCGTCGGCAGCGTGCTGGTGATCGAGCTGGTGCGCATGGCGCCGCGGCGCGCCGCCTGAGCCGGGCCCGTCGCTACAGCGTGCGCCGAGGGCCGCGCGCGACGCGCTCCGCAAGAGCCAGCACGCGGCGCGCGCGCGCGACGATCGGATAGTCGATGAACTCGCCCTCGACCCGGATCGACGCCGATCCGCCGGCCTCGGCGTCGGCGAAGGCAGCGACGATGCGACGTGCGCGTTCGATCTCGGCCTCCGTCGGCGTAAAAGCTTCGTTGCAGGGGCCGACCTGGTCGGGGTGGATGCAGAGCTTGCCCGCGAAGCCCGCACGGCGGCCGTTCGCCGCCGAGATTCGAAATCGACCGATGTCGTTCACCTGCACGACGACCGTGTCGACGGGAGGCTCGATGCCGGCGACTCGAGACGCGTGAGTCAGTTTCGCGCGCGCGTAGGCCAGCTCGTGTTCCTCCGCCGTCCAGACGATGTCGAGATCCGAGGTGTAGTCACCGCCGCCGAAGGCGAGACGCCGCACGCGCGGTCCGGCTGCAGCGATCTCGCGGGCCGACTCGATTCCGAGCGCCGTCTCGACGATGGGCATCAGATCGATCGAGCCACCCGGCAGGCCGTGGTGCCGCTCCGCCTCGCCGATCTTCTCGCTGACCAGCCGCAGCTGCTCGGGCGACTCGACTTTGGGGACGACGATACCGTCGAGCCAGGGACCGACGACGGCCTCGAGATCGCCCATGCACCAGCGCGTCCCGACGCCGTTGACGCGCACGTAGCCGAGCGCGCTGCGTGGCCGTTGCATCGCCTCGACGACCGCGGCGCGGGTGGCTTCCTTTTCGGCGACCGCTACCGCATCCTCGAGATCGAGGATCACGGCATCGGCGCCCGCCCCGAAAACCTTCTCGACCTTGCGCGGATGATTGCCCGGCGCGAACAGATAACTGCGCATCCCTCTACGCATCGCCGCACCGCCCAGCCCCTGCATCGGCCAACTCCCGTTGTTGCCGTTCAAGCCATCGTCGACGTGTCGCCGGCCTGCCAGCCGCGGCGCAGTTCCAGCGAGTAGGTGTAGCGCTCGGCCGGATGCTCCGACACGCTGACCTCAAAAACGCGCCGGCTGCGACCCCAGTAGCGGCGCACCACGGTCAACGACGGCGAGCCCGGCGCGACATCGAGCGCCGTGGCGAGCCCCGGATCGAGCGTGCGCGCTCGCAGATCGACAGTGACGCGAGCCACCTTCTCGCCGAACTTCTGCTCGATGAGCTCGTAGACCGGCTCGTTGCGCCGGCCGATCAGCCGAGCGACGCCTGCATACTCGGGCAGCACGTAGATATCGACCCAGCAGATGGCCCGGGCCCTGCCCGCCTTCGCCGTGCCGGGCAGCGGCGCCATGCGTCGCAGGCAGCTGATCTGCATCCATCGCGACCCGACCGGGCAGCCGATCGTCGCTGCCAGCTTGCGACTCGCGCGAACCTCCTGCGTAGCGACAACCTCGAGTCGGCTCTGCGGCGGATAGCGCATCAGCTCCTCGGGGGAGCGGATGGTCTGCACGTAGGCCTCGCTCGAATCGCGCGAGCGCAGTACCGTGCCGACACCCTGGCGCCGCTCGATCAGTCCGAGTTCGCCCAGTACGCGCAACGCTTCGCGGACGGTGTGCCGACTGACACCGTAGCGCCCGACCAGCTCCAGCTCGCCTGGCAGCGTCTCGCCGACGCGGATGCGTCCCGCGCGCACGTCGGCGAGCAGCGCCTCGGCGACCTGTCGATAGCGGGGCTGCTTCTCGTCGGGGCGGGTCCTCATCGGCTGCACTCTCGGCCGACTCCGAATTGACACTGGAATTGCGTACAACCTACCATTTGTCCGGACATTTATCCAAGCGGGACCGCCGCATGACACAGACCGCCAGGCCCGTCGGGCCGCAGCGCTATCGGGAATCCTTTGGCAGATACTACGAAGACTTCATGGTCGGGGACATCTACGAACACCGGCCCGGCCGTACGATCAGCGAGGCGGACAACACCTGGTTCACGCTGCTGACGATGAACACCCACCCGCTGCACTTCGATGCCGAATACGGCAAGGCGTCGGAGTTCGGCCGCTGCATCGTCGCCTCGCCGCTCACGGTCGCGCTGCTGGTCGGCATGAGCGTCACCGATGTCAGCCAGAAGGCGATCGCCAACCTCGGCTGGAAGGAGATCCGCATGACGGCGCCGGTGTTCGCCGGCGACACACTTTACGCCGAGTCCGAGGTGCTCGAGAAGCGCGACTCGGCGTCTCGACCCACCGCCGGTATCGTGTCGGTGCGCACGACGGGTCGCAACCAGGATGGCAAGGTCGTCTGTATATTCGATCGGACCATTCTCGTGGCGCGGCGCGGCCACTCGGTAGAGGACCGTATCGGCTACTGAGCGCGGAGGCAGGCCATGGGCGAAGACCAAGAGCTCATCGACTCGATCGAGCGCTGGGCGGAGCGGCAACTGCGCCCGGTCGCGAAGAAGTACGACCACGCCGACGAGTACCCTCAGGAGATCGTCGAACAGATGCGGGAGCTCGGCCTGTTCGGCGCGATCATCGCGCCCGAGTACGGCGGGCTCGGCCTGTCGGCTTCGACTTACGCGCGTATCGTCACCGCGATCTCGTCGGTCTGGATGGCCCCGGTAGGCATCTTCAATTCGCACCTGATCATGGCGGCCTGCGTGCAGCGCCACGGCACCGCGGAGCAGAAGCAGCGCTGGCTGCCACGCTTCGCCAGCGGAGAGCTGCGCGGCGGCATCGGCCTGACCGAACCCAATGCCGGCACCGACCTGCAGAGCATCCGCACGGTTGCGCGCCGCGAAGGCGATCACTACGTCTTGAACGGCACGAAGACCTGGATCACGAACGGCGTCTACGGCACCTGTTTCGGCGTGCTCGTGAAGACCGACCCGGACGCCCGGCCCGGCCACACCGGCATGAGCATGTTCATCTGCGAGAAGGGTCCGGGCTTCAAGGCCGCGAAGAAGATCCGCAAGCTGGGCTACAGGGCTATCGACAGCGCCGAGCTCGTGTTCGAAGACTATCGCGTCCCGGCGGACCAGCTGATCGGCGGTGCCGAGGGCCAGGGCTTCAAGCACGCGCTCGGCGGGCTCGAGCTCGGCCGCATCAACGTCGCCGCGCGCGGCGCCGGCATCGCCGCAGCGGCGCTGCGCGACGCGCTACGCTACGCACAGGAGCGTCACACCTTCGGCAAGCCCATTGCCCAGCACCAGGCCATCCAGCTCAAGCTCGCGGACATGGCGACTCGCGTCGAGGCGTCGAAGCTGCTGATCGAGCAGGCGGCGCGCAAGTACGACACCGGCCAGCGCTGCGACCTCGAGGCGGGCATGGCGAAGCTTTTTGCCTCGGAGGCTGGTGTCGAGAACAGCCTCGAGGCAATGCGCATCTTCGGCGGCTACAGTTACTCGACGGACTTCGACGTCGAGCGCTACTACCGCGATGCGCCGCTGATGTGCATCGGCGAGGGTACCAACGAGATGCAGCGCATCATCATCGCGCGCCAGCTCGTCGAGCGTCACCCGCTCTAGGCGCACCACCCATGGCTACCCCCGATCTGCCGCTGACCGGCATGCGTGTCCTGACCTTCGAGAACTTCGGCGCCGGACCCTTCGGTTCGATGTACCTGGCTGACCTAGGCGCCGACGTCGTCAAGATCGAGAACAGCGGGCAGGGCGGCGATGCAACGCGCTCGATGGGTCCCTATTTCCTCGGCGAACACGACAGCCACTTCTTCCAGACCTTCAATCTCAACAAGCGCAGCCTGACTCTCAACCTCAAGACGGAGGCCGGACAGCAGGCCTTCCGGCGACTCGTCGCCCGCTCCGACGCGGTTCTCAACAATCTGCGCGGCGACCAGCCCGACAAGCTTGGCCTGACCTTCGAGGCACTGCGCGAGGTAAACCCGCGCATCGTCTGTGCGCATCTTTCCGCTTACGGGCGCGACAACGAGCGCCGCGCCTGGCCCGGGTACGACTACCTCATGCAGGCCGAGGCCGGATACCTGCACCTCACCGGTGAGCCGGGTTCGCCGCCCGCGCGCATGGGGCTGTCGATCGTCGACTTCATGACCGGCATCACGATGGCGCTGGCGCTCGTCTCGGCACTGATCGGCGTCGCACGCACCGGTCGCGGACGCGACCTCGACGTCAGTCTGTTCGACGTGGCGCTGCACCAGCTCTCCTATCCCGGAACCTGGTTCCTCAACGAGGGTCTGGTCACCGGGCGGCTGCCGCGCAGTTCACACCCCTCGGCGGTGCCGGTTCAGCTCTTCCGCACGCGCGACGGCTGGATTTTCGTCATGTGCATGACGCAGAAGTTCTGGCAGGAGCTGATGCGCATCGTCGATACGCCACACATTGCCAACGATCCGCGCTTCGCCTCGCCCGAGCAACGCCGGGTGCATCGCGACGAGCTGACCCCGCTTCTCGATGCCGTCTTCGAGCGCGACACGACGTCCGCCTGGCTGCAGAAACTGCAGGGCGCGCTGCCGGCGGCGCCGGTCAACGACATGCGGCAGGCGCTCGAGAACCCCTTCGTCGCGGCGACCGGCATGATCCGCAACACGCCGCACCCGCTGCACGCCGAATTCCGGAGCTTCGCCAACCCGATCAAGCTCGACGGCCAGCGGCTGACTGCCCGCTGCGCTCCGGCGCTCGGCGCCGATACCGACGAGATCTTGCGCGAGGTGGGCTACTCGGAGGCAGAGATCGCCGCGCTGCGGCAACAGAGGGTGATCTGAGATGAAGCTCGACGGCCTGCGCGTAATCGACCTGTCGCTGTTTCTGCCCGGTCCGCACCTGACCATGATGATGGCCGACCATGGCGCCGACGTCATCAAGATCGAACCGCCCGGCGAGGGCGAACCGAACCGCAACCTCGGCCCTAAACAGTGCGAGTTCTCCGTCTACTTCCGCAATACCCACCGCGGCAAGCGCAGCGTCGCGCTGAATCTCAAGACGCCAGACGGCCGCGACGCGCTGTTGCGCCTTTGCGAGACGGCCGACGTGCTCGTCGAGGCGTTCCGTCCGGGCGTCGTCGATCGCCTCGGCGTCGGCTACGCGGCGGTCTCGGCGCGCAATCCGCGCATTGTCTACTGCTCTATCGCCGCCTTCGGCCAGACCGGGCCTTATCGCGACGTTCCGGCGCACGACCTTGCCACGGAGGCGCTGGCCGGCGTCGTGAGCCTCAACCTCGGCAACGACGGCGAGCCGACGATGCCGCACGTGCCGGCGGCCGACATGGCCGTCTCGATGCTCTCTTTCGCCGGCATCATGATGGCACTCTACCGTCGCGAGAAGACCGGCCGCGGGGACTACCTCGACATGGCGATGCACGATTCGATCCTCGCCTGGACGCCGAACGTGCTCGGGGACGTCTTCGCGCATCGCCGTCCGCCGGTCGTCAAACACGAGCGCACGTTCGGCGGCAGCGCCTTCTACAACATCTACCGGACCAGGGACGGCCGTCACGTCGTGCTCGGCGCACAGGAGCTCAAGTTCGTGCGCAACCTGCTCGGCGAGCTGGGTCGGCTCGACTTCCTGCCGCTGGCCGAGCGCGGTCCCGGACCGCATCAGCAGCCGTTGATCGAGTTCCTGCGGCACACCTTCGCAACGCGCACGCGGGCGGAGTGGGTCGAGTGGTTTCGCGGCAGGGACGTGAGTTTCGCTCCGGTAAACGACCTCCGAGAGGCGTTCGACGAGCCTCAGGTCGCGGCACGCGGCATGCGGCTAGTCGATGAGCAGGGTCTCGAGCACATCGGCGTGCCGATCAAGTTCCGCGACGAGCCCGCCAGACCGCGATTCACGCTGCCACGCCTCGGCGAGCACAACGTCGAGGTGCTGCGCGCGGCCGGGTACACGGACGCCGAGATCGGGGCGATGAGGGCGGCCGGAGCTTTCGCGCCTGCACCGGCCCGCCACTGAGTCGATCACCGCAGTTGCCCGCGCCCGCGGACCCGGGCAAAGTGGCGGCCTTATGCTGCAGACACTTCAGCGCGTTCCGGATGATCCGATCCTCGGCATCTCGGCGGCGTTCCGCCGCGATCCCACGCCCCTCAAGGTCGACCTCGGCGTCGGCGTCTACAAGGACGAGGCGGGAGAGACGCCCGTCGTACGTGCCGTCCGTGCGGCCGAGCAGCTGGTGCTCGCAGCACAGAGGTCCAAGACCTATCTGAGCCCCGTCGGCAATCCGGGCTTCAACGCCGGCATACTCGCTCTCGTGCTGGGCGCCGATCATGCGGGCCGCAAGGGTCAGGCGGTTGCCGTGCAGGGGCCGGGCGGTAGCGGTGCGCTGCGCCTTGGCGCCGAGCTGATCCGGCTCGCTAACCCGGGTGCCGTCGTGCACGTCAGCGATCCGACCTGGGCGAACCACCTGCCGCTGATCGGCGGCGCCGGGCTCAAGGTCGAGAAATACCCGTACTACGACCCCGTGCGGCACACGGTCCGCACTGACGCGCTGCTCGCGCATCTCGACGGCCTCTCAGCGGGCAGCATCGTACTGCTGCACGGCAGCTGCCATAACCCCACCGGTCAGGACCTCGACGAGGCCGACTGGCCTGCGATAGGTCAGACGCTGCAGCGCCGCGGCCTGATCCCCTTCGTCGACCTCGCTTATCAGGGCTTCGGCGGCTCTCTCGACGAGGACGCGTTGCCCGTACGCACCCTCGCCCGCCTCGTGCCCGAGATGCTCGTCGCCGTATCGTGTTCGAAGAACTTCGGCCTGTATCGCGAACGCACCGGCGCGCTGCTGGTGATCGCCGCTGACGGCGCGCAGGCCGAGATCGCCGTCGGCCAGCTCGGCCGAATCGCGCGCACGCTCTACTCGATGCCGCCCGATCACGGCGCGGCGATCGTCGACCGGATACTCGCCGACGACGCGTTGCGCAGCGACTGGGAGGCCGAGGTCGCCGCAATGAATGCGCGCATGCGCGCGCTGCGGGCCCTGCTCGCTCGGGAGCTCGAGGCACGTGGAACCGGGGACTTTGGCTGGATCACGCAGCAGCGCGGCATGTTCTCGCGGCTCGATCTGACTCCCGACCAGGTCTTGCGGCTGCGCGAGCAGCATCACGTCTATGTCGCCCCGGACGGACGCGTGAACGTCGCCGGCATCAGCCCGGCCAACGTCGCGCACGTCGCTGACTCGATCGCGACCGTTCTGCGCGGCTGACCGTCGGGAGGCTACGGCGCCGGAGCGCCGCTGCGGCGCGCATCAGCCGGCGAGCAGGATGGCTTCGGCGTGCTCGAGCGCCTCAGGCGCCCCGTAAATCACGAGCACGTCCCCCTCGCGCAGCTCGACCGCTTCGTCCGGCTCGCGGCCGACGATACCGTGACGCCGCAGTGCCGTGAAGGCCACCTCGGCGCCATGTGCACGGACGTCGCCGAGCGAGCGGCCGACCGCCCAGGCGCCCGGCGGCAGCAGGACGGTCTTGAGCTCTTCGCGGAACGCGTGATCGTCCCCGATCGCGAGCGCATCGCCACGTCGAAACAGGTTACGCAGTGTCGCGTAACGGTTCTCGCGCACACGGCCGATCGTGCGCACGACGCGCGAAACCGGCACGCGCAGCAGCATCAGCGCGTGCGACACGAGCATCAGGCTCGCCTCGAACGTCTCGGGCACGACCTCCGTGGCGCCAGATTCCATCAACTCGGTGAGCCGCGAGTCGTCCGCTGTCCGCACGAGAATCGGTATGTCGGCGCGCAACTGGCGCACCGCACGCACGATACCGAGAGCGACCGCCGGATCCGCGAAGGTGATGATCACCGCGGTGGCGTTCTCGAGGCCGACCCGGTGCAGTACTTCTGCGTCCGATGAATCCCCGTAGACGACCGGATCCCCAGCCTGGCGCGCGTTGCGGACCCGGGCCGGATCGAGATCGAGCGCAATGTACTCGAAACCCTGCGATTCGAGCACGCGCGCGACATTCTGGCCGACGCGCCCGAAGCCGCAGAGGATCACGTGCTCGCGTGCGGCCACATCGGCGTCCGCCTGTTCCTCGCGGGCCAGCGCCGTCGCCACCGGTGGACCGGATTCGCGCAGTACCAGGCGCACGAGCCGCTTGTTGTTGCGCAGCAGGAAGGTCCCCAGCACCATGCTGAGCACGACGGCGACGAGCAGCGGCTGAACGATGGCCACGTCGAGCACTCGCCCTTTCAGCAAAATGGTCAGCAGCGCGACGCCGAATTCTCCGCCGATCGACAGCACGACGCCGGTGCGCAGCGCCCGGAAAGCATCGAGTCCGCCGAGCCGGGCCACCGCGGCCATGACCACCGCCTTGAGCACGAGCATGGCGACGAACAGCGCGGCGATCAGCCAGAAATCGCGCAGCAGTACGCCGAGATCGAGCAGCATCCCGACCGAGATGAAGAACAGGCCGAGCAGGATGTCGCGGAAGGGCTTGATGACCGCTTCGACCGAGTGCCGATACTCGCTTTCTGCGAGTATCATGCCGGCCAGAAAGGCGCCCGTCGCCATCGACAGGCCGGCCCGATGCGACAGCCAGGCGGCACCGATCGCCACCAGCAGTACCTCCAGCGTGAACAGCTCGCGGACCCGGCTGTGCGCGATCTCGTAGAACATCGGGCGCAGCAGGTAGCGACCGGTGAACAACACGATCCCGACGGCGAGCACGCCGCCTGCGACAGCCCCGGCAATCCGCTGTGGCGAAAAGTCGTTGCTGCCGCTCGCGAGGGCGCCAGCGAGCACGAGGAACGGCACGACCGCGAGATCCTGGAACAGGAGCACGCTGAAGCTCACGCGCCCATGGGTGCGGTTGAGCTCGGACTGCTCCGCGAGCTGGTGTACGACGATCGCGGTGGAACTGAGCGCAAGGGCGC
>CAZAWM010000025.1:0-21873 GCA_964488605.1 uncultured Steroidobacteraceae bacterium
ACCCGAGTATCCGTTCGAATGGGCCGGTCTGTACGAGCTGGCGGCGGGCCGCTACACGCTGCGGACTGGCGCCGAAGCGAACGCGCATCGCGATCATGCCCACGCAGGAAAGGCGCTGCACGAGTGCGGCCCACACGGTGACCACGACCACGGTCACGACCATACGCACCGTCACGCCGCCGGCCTAGGCATCGCGCTGCTGCGCGCGGGTGACGCCACGCCCGAGGCGCTGGCGGCGCAGATCGAGCCGGCCGTGCGCGTCTTCGCCGAGGAGGGTGTCGGCATCGACTGTGGCGGCGTCGTGCAGGCGGACGCCGGGCTCGCGCGGATCGATGTCGGCCACGACGGCAGCCAGTTCCAACTCGTCGTGACGGAGCCGGGGGTATACGCGCTGTTCTGCGAGCATGCACCGGCAGAATTCGACCTGCGCATCGACGGCCAGCAGCCCGTGGCGCAGCGCGCATTCGCTTCGCATCACCATGACGACGAGATCGCATCGATCGGGCTCAGCGATCCGCGGCCGCTGGACCCGAAGAAGGTCAATGACTGGCTGTCCTACCTGCTGCAGAGTCGCGGCGCCGACATCTTCCGCATGAAGGGTGTGCTGAACCTGCGCGGCGAGGATCGTCGCTATGTGTTCCACGGCGTGCACATGGTGTTCGACGGGCAGCTCGAACGGCTCTGGGCCGATGCGCCACGGCAGAACAGTCTCGTATTCATCGGCCGCAGGCTCGACCGACAGGAGCTCGAGGCTGGCTTCCACTCCTGCCTGGCCTGAAAGGCATGCCGGCCGCGTTCCTCGAGCCACGCGCGCACGTCGAGCTCGACGACTACATCGTCGACGTCGCGTGGTCGCCCGATTCGCGCGCTCTCGCCGCGATCGGCGGGGAGGGTCGCGTGGCGCTCGCGCAGTTCTCGGGCGAGTCGCTGACGGCGCGTATGCTTGGCGAGCACGCGATGGGTGCGCTGGCCGTATCGTGGCAGCCGCGCGCGGCCACCGCGCCCGGCGATCGCTTTGCGACCAGCGGACAGGACGGCGCGCTGGTGCTCTGGAATGCGGCGGACGGCAGCGAACTGCGCCGCTGGCGCCCGGCGTTGGTCGCGACCGGGCATGTCGCCTTCCGGCCCGATGGCAGATCGCTGGCCTCGGCGGCTGGTCGGATCGTCACGATCTGGAGCGCGGCAGGCGACAGGCTGCACGAATTGCCCGCGGCGCCGGCGACGGTCGCGGCGCTGGCCTGGGACAAGCCCGGCCGCGATCTGGCCGCCGCCGTCAAAGGCGGTCTCGTGATCCATCGGTTCGAGGGGCCGCAACCGACCCGTCGCCTGTTGAAGTGGGACGGCGCCGCGCTGACGGTGGCTTTCAGTCCGAACGGGCGGGCGGTCGCGGCCGGCATGCAGGACGGCTCGGTGCACTTCTGGTACCTCGCGACCGGCCGAGATTCGCAGATGCGCGGTTATCCAGGGCGAGTCACCCAGGCGATCTGGAGCCACAACGGTCGCTACCTCGCGACGGTCGCGGCGGACACTGTCGTGGTCTGGGATTTTGGCGGCAAGGGCCCTGAAGGCACGCGGCCGCTGCAACTGCGCGGGCACACCGACCGCATCGAGACGATGGCCTTCCAGCCAGCCGGTCCCTATCTGGTCACGGGCGGCCGCGACTGGCGCGTGTCGCTGTGGCTACCCGCCAAGGAGACCCAGGCGCTCGACGCGCACCTTGCGAGTGCTGCGATCTCGGCGATCCGCTGGGCGCCCGACAACCGGCATGTCGCGGTCGGCGAGTGCGAGGGCCTGCTGACGATCTACGAGCTCGTGGCGGTCAGCCGCTGATCAGCGGCGCGCGACGACATTCCAGCGGCCGTCGTCGTCGCGGCAGGCCGGCAGTCGCTCCTTCTGCCCCTTGCCCTTGCCGGCGCGGGAGCGCAGCTCGAACTCGCGGCAGCGCCGGTCGATGTCGCGCAGGGGCCGCACCTGGTACCAAGTACCGGTCGCCGGGTTCTGCCACTCGACATATCGACCGGTCCCGACCAGCTCGAGCGAGTGGCCGATACAGGCGCGATCGCGCTCATCGATCGCTTCGCCGATGCGGTTGCCGACGACACCGCCGATGATCGCGCCGGCCAGCGTGGCGACGGCCCGGTTCTCGGGGCTCGCGGTCCGGTTGCCGATGACGCCGCCGGCAACCGCGCCGACGACCGTCAGCACTTCCTCGGTGTTGCAGCGACCGCCGAGCACGCCGTAGTCGCGTGACCACTCGCGCCCGGAGTAACCGGCGTAGAGGCGACCGTCCTGGGCATGACGGCCATGGGCGGGAGCCCATGGGGGCGGGTCGGCCCGCGCCTCGAGCGCCGGCAGAGTGCAGAGGCAGGCGGCGATCACGAAAGCAGGACGCGACATGTCAGGCTCCGGTAACCGAACGGAGCCCCGAGCATAGCCCTGCCGCCGCGTCCCGTCAGGGGTCGACCGAGACCGCGCCCAGCACCACCTCGATCCGTCGATTGATCGCCTCGCGACGCCGCGTGGCATGCTCGAGGCGGCGCGCCGCGGCCATCGCCGCCCGCAGATTGACAACGGTTGCATCCTGGAGGCGAGCGACCTCGTTGCGGGCGGCCAGCCACTCGCGGGTCGCGTCGCGCCAGAGTCGGCGCAGCGCCTCGAAATCGGGCGGCGCGGCGGGTTGCAAAGGGTCGTTCATGACAGCAGGAGCCTACGCGCCGGTTGTGACGGCGACGTGGCGACTCCGTGTCGATCTCGACAACCCGGCGCGCCGTCGAGTATGGTTAGTTCCATGCATGTCTGGTCGCGAGGGCGTGTCCTGCGAGGCATCTTGCCGGTACTCGCGCTCGTCTGGGCGACGGCGACCTGGCACGACTGCTACCTCGCCGGCACGGGTGGCACGAGCCCTTCGGCCGGCATCGAGCACTGTGTGCATCACCCTCACGCTTTGCTCGACGTTGCCGCGCAGTCTGCGCCCGATGTTCCAGCCGATCACGTTCTGCCGAGCTGCGACGAGGTCGCGAAGACTGCTCCCGATCTCCGGCACGCCTTTCCTGATCTGATCGCCGTCCGCGTGGCCGCCTACTGGCCTGCGCGGTTCGACGAGCGCGCACCGCCGCGCGCAGCGAGCGCGGCGATTGCCGATGTGCCGCCGCCCGATACGCCGCTGAACCAGCGCCCTGCCCGCCTGCTGATCTAGCCCCTCCTTGCTCGATCGGGTGGCCCGTCGCCGCTGGCGCGGGCCGGGTGTGGATCAATACTGTGCAGGCAGACATCCAGTCCATGGTTCTGACAGCCGCTCGCAAGGAATCTCGCGGCATGCTGCGCGACGGTCGCGTGCTGGCCGGTGCGCTCGTGCTCCTGCTGCTCGCGGCGGTGGCGCTGGCGAGTGCAGGCGCGCGCTACGAGTCGCTCGCCCGCGAGCGTGCCATCGCGCAGGCACTGATTGCCGAGCAATGGAGCCAGCAGGGCGAGAAGAACCCGCACTCGGCGGCGCACTACGGCGTCTATGCATTTCGACCGGTCCTGCCGCTCGCTTTCTTCGATCCCGGCGTGCTGCCCTATGCCGGCGTGTCGATCTGGCTCGAGGCCCACAGGCAGAACTTCGCCACTGGCCGGCCTGCCGACGATATGACGGCACTGGCTCGCTTCGGCGAACTGTCGCTGGCGTTCATCCTTCAGGCACTCGTGCCGCTCGGCCTGTTAGTGATGAGTCACGCCGCTTTCGCCGGCGAGCGTGAGCAGGGCACGCTGCGCCAGGTGCTTGCCTCGGGCATCACCCCCGCGCGGCTCTTCATCGGCAAGTTCCTCGGCATCGGCGCGGCCGCGCTGCTGCTGCTCGCGCCACTCTGGGCGCTGTGTCTGCTGGCACTCGCGCTGCTCGGTGCGCAGGCGCCCTGGGGTGCGGCGTTGTCGCTCTCTGCCGTCTACCTCGCGTACTTCGCGATCCTGCTGCTGCTCGCGCTAGTAGTCTCGGCGCGGGCACCGTCGTCGCAGGCGGCGCTGCTGACGCTGCTTGCTTTCTGGGCGGTCACGACATTCGTGCTGCCGCGGGTTGCCGCTGACCTCGGCCGTCTCGTTGCGCCGACGCCGACTGCCGCACAGTTCCAGCGCACCGTCGACGACGACATCGCGACGGGCATGGGCGCAGAACCGCCGGCCGAGCGCATCGCGCGGCGCCGCGAGGCGCTGCTGCAGCTGTACAAGCGGGGCAGCGAGAGCGAACTTCCGATCAATTTCCAGGGCGTCGTGTTCGCCATCCAGGACGAGATCGCAAACGCGGCCTACGACAAGCATTTCGCGCTCTTGCACGGCACGATCGACCGGCAGGCCGACGTATTCGAAGCCGCCAGCGTGCTATCGCCGCGCATGGCGCTCGCGCTGATCTCGCAAGAGCTCGCCGGCACCAGCCTTGCGCATCAACGTCATTTCGAGCGAGGCGCCGAGGCGTTCCGCCGCGGACTCATGGATCTGCTCAATCGCGATATCATGCTGAACTCCAGACCCGGACAGAATGACTACCGCGCTGGACCTGATATCTGGCGCCGCGCCGGGGAGTACCAGTATCTGCCGGAACCGCTACGCCTGAGCTGGGCACGTTGCGCGGCGCCTTTGACCGTACTGACTCTGTGGACGCTGGCACTGGTGATCGCGGCGACCGCGACCGTCCGTCACCTGAGGGTCATCGCTGCATGAGCCCGCTCTGGCGCCGGTTCGCCGAGGAGATGCGCCTGCTGCGACGTGAAGGCGTAGCGTCCTGGGCGCTCACCGGTCTGCTGCTACTGGTGGTCGCCGCTGCCTCGAACGGACGCGCACTCCTCGCCGCCCAGGATGCGGCTTCCGCCGAGCTTGCGGGCGCGGCGGCCACGCTGGTCGAGACGCTCTCGGCCCAGGCTGCCCGCGGCGTGCCAGTCGCGCGGGATCCGGGTTCGGTCGGATTCAGCGTGCTGACCTGGCCTGTTGCGCTGACGCAGGCGCCGCTGGCGCCGCTGGCCATCGGGCAGGCCGATCTGCTGCCGGCTCGCTATGAACTGACGGCGCGCGGCGCGCATCACTTCCTTTTCCGGACCGAACTCGACAGCCCGCTGCGACTCAGCGTCGGCAATTTCGATGTCGCGTTCGTGACCGTCTGGCTGCTGCCGCTGCTCGCAATCGGGTTGTCGTATGGGATCGTCTCGGCCGAGCGCGAGCGCGGCGTGCTCGCCCTTGCCGTGGCTGCCGGCGCGAGCCCCGTGCGCTTCGTACTCGGCAAGTGGTGGTTGCGACTGCTGCTCGTGGTCGTCTGCATCGGGCTCGCGACGCTGCTTGCGGGCGCAGTCGGCGGTGTGCTGACGCGACCCGGTGCGTGGGTCCTGCTCGCGATCTGGGCGCTGGCGGGCATGCTCTACGCGATGTTCTGGTTCGCACTCGCGCTTTGGGTCGATGCCGGCGCCGGTGGTTCCGAACGCAATGCGACGGTGCTGATCGGCGCCTGGCTGGTTTTCGTGATTCTCTTGCCCGCGATGACCAATCTCGTAGCAACGACGGTGTTTGCCGCCCCCTCTCGCATCCATCTGACCACCGAACTGCGAGAGGCGACCGAGACGGCTGATCGGCAGGCCGCTGCCGCGCGCGATCAGTACTTTTTCGACCACCCCGAAATGCAGAGCGGCCAGATGGACCAGCGCGCCTACTTCGCTAGCGTGGCGCAGTCGGAGGAGCGAATCGCAGGCGAGATGATGCCACTGCTGCTGGCCTTCGATACCCAGGCGCTGCGCCAGCAGCGGCTCGTGTCGCAGCTGCAGTATCTCTCGCCGGGAACCCTGACTTACCAGACTCTGACGACGCTCGCGGGCAGCGACGGCTCACGTCACAGGCTGTTCCGCGCGCAGGTGCTGCGGTTCCACGAGCAGTGGTCGCGCTTCTTCGTCGCGCGGCTCGAAGCGGGTCGCGACCTGACTACCGACGACTATGCGCTGCTGCCCGATTTCGCGTTTACCGAGCCAGCGCTCGCCGAGTCGCTGCGGCAGGTCGCACCGCCACTGCTCGCGCTGACGTTGATCGTGGCGGCGCTGTTCGTGGGCGCGCTGCGCCGCCTGCGCCGGCTCGTGGCGGTCTGACGCCTCGGAGTGGGAGGACATGCTCGAGACACGCAAGCTATCGAAGTCCTATGGCGGCGTTGCGGCGCTGCGCGAGCTCGATCTGACGGTTCGGGCCGGTGAAATCTACTGCCTGCTCGGCGCCAATGGTGCCGGCAAGACTACGACCATCAATCTGCTACTCGGATTCATCGAACCCACTTCGGGGAGCGCCTTCGTCGAGGGCATCGAGGTCGCGCGCGACCCCAACGCCGCGAGGCTGCGGCTCGCCTACATCCCGGAGACGGTGATGCTCTATGGTGCGCTGACCGGTCTCGAGAATCTGGAGTATTTCTCGGCGCTCGCCGGCCGACACCACCCGCAAAGCGCACTGCGCGAGTTCTTGAACCGGGCCGGCCTCGCTGCTGACGCTCACGATAGGCCGCTCAAGGGGTATTCGAAGGGGATGCGCCAGAAGGTCGGTGTCGCGATCGCACTCGCCAAGGGCGCCAGGGCGCTGCTGCTCGACGAGCCGACGTCGGGGCTCGATCCTAAGGCGAGCAACGAGTTCTCGGCACTGATCCTCGGCCTCGCGCGCGATGGTGCGTCGATCCTGATGGCCACGCACGACCTGTATCGCGCCAAGGAAACCGGCACGCGCATCGGCATCATGCGCGAGGGCGTGCTGCGCGCGGAGTTCGATGCGTCCGCGATCGGTCACACGGATCTCGAACGTGCTTATCTCGAAGCGATGCAAGACTGATGTTCCACAACGGAGGGTTGCCGATGAAGAAGACGACACCGATCGCTGCGGTCGCGACGGCCGCGCTGATCGCCGCACCCGCTGCGGCGCACAACGTCATGACCTCTTACTACGCTCCGGCGGGGTATCTGCACGACCTCGAACTGCGGGTCACGCACGGCTGCAAGGGCAGTCCGGTCAAGGAGGTCAAATTACGCATTCCGGAAGGCGTCATGCGCGTGCAGGTCGCCAACGATCGCGACTGGCAGATCGAGACCAAGATGCGCAAGCTGCCGAAGCCGGTTCCAGGCGAGGGCGGCAACATGATCACCGAGACGGTCGAGGAGATCGTCTGGAAGAACCCGAAGTCGCCGATGCCGGCCGGCGGGTTCTTCGAGGGCTTCAGGTTCCGCGCGGCGCTGCCGGACAAACCGGGCGAGATTCTCTTTTTCCGCTCGATCACGGTCTGCGTCGATGGCGAGGAGCGCTACATCGACCTGCCGAAGGAGCCACTCAACGCACGCACGCCGGATCTCGGTCGAAAGCTGATGGAGTTCATGACCGCGACGCCGACGCCCTCGGCCTTCGTAATCCTCGAGAAGCCGAGCCGTCCGCAGTACCCGTTCACGATGCCCGAGCGGCCGGCGGCCGCGGCGGCCCGCTGAGGTGGCCATGCCCCTCGCCCGGGACTTCGTCAAGCTCGCGCTGGTGCTGATGGCCAGCGCCCTGCCGGCGGTCGCCACGGCGCACGCCGTGCTGATGGACTCCGCGCCGAAATCGCGCGAGCAGCTCGATGGACCGCCCGGGGAGGTATCGGTCACTTTCAACGAGAGCGTCGGGCCGGTCTTCTTCCGGGTGCTCGACCAGAACGGTCGCGAGGTCGGAGCGCCCGGCGAGATCCGCCTCGAAGGGCCGAAGATGGTCATGCCGCTCCGCGATAACCTACCCAACGGCACGTATGTGATGACCTACCGCGTGATCTCGGCCGACACGCATCCGGTCGGCGCGGCGATCGTGTTTTCGGTCGGCGAGCCGATCGCGGAAGCAGGGGCTCTGGCGGCCGCGCAGGCGCAGGCGAAGTCGCCGTGGACCTGGGCCGTCGCAGTCAACCGCTGGGTGCTTTACGCGGCGATGCTGATCGCGGCAGGCTCGGCACTGTTCCTGACGCTCTTCAGCATTCCGCTGCCGGTGGTCGCGGCGACCGTGGCGCTGGCCCGCGCGGCTGCGCTGGTCGCCGCCCTCGCGTACGTCGTCGCAATCGGCGTCGGCGGTGCGGAGATGCAGCTTGCGGGCGCCGGGGCGTTCTTCGACCGCGCCGCCTGGTTGCGCGGCATGGCGAGCACGCTGCTCCCCAGTGCCATCATCGGCGTGCCGGCCATGCTGTTGCTGTGGTGGGCGCTCGGGCGGAGTCGCGAGAAGCCGGCTTCTGGTGTGCTCACGGCAGGTGCCGCGATCGCGATCGCGAGCTTCCTCGTAACCGGCCACGCCGCGACGGCCTCGCCAGTCTGGCTGACAGCAACCATGGTCGGTGTGCACCTGCTCGCCACGGCTTTCTGGATGGGTGCCCTGTTTCCGCTGCAACGTGCCACGACGACGCTCACCGCCATCGAGGCCGGCGCGCTGATGACCCGCTTCTCGCGCCTCGGTGTGCCGGCCGTGGCGGCGGCGGTGCTCAGCGGCGTCGTGATCTCATGGGTGCAGCTCGGCGAACCGGCGAACATCCTCGGCAACGACTATGGCGCGAGCCTGATCCGCAAACTCGTGCTCGTCGCGCTCGTGATTGGCATTGCGCTGTACAACAGGTTCCGCCTGACGCCCGCGCTCGAGCGTGGCGAGCCGGGCTCACTGGCCCGGATCCGTCGCTCGATCCGCGTCGAGTATGCGCTCTACGTGCTCGTGGTCGGCGCAGCCATGTCGCTGACTCTGCCGACCCCGCCGCGCGCGACCGCCGCGCAGACCGACGCGGCCGCCGCGATGGGTGGCATGGCGGTGGCCGGCGAGGGCTACAGGACGACGGTGCAGTCGGCCGAGGGCTACAGCGTCGAGATCGATCTGTCGCCAGCCCGTCCCGGCGAGAACATGCTGATGGCCACCGTACGCGATCCGGCCGGCACGGCGCTCACCGGGATGGTCGCGCTCGAGGTCGTGATCGCGCTCGAAGCCGCCGGCATCAGCGGCGTGCGCATCAAGGGCGAGAACGTCGGCAACGGTATGTGGCACGCGATGATCCAAGAGATGCTGATCCCGGGCGACTGGACGATCTCGGTCGAAGCCTACGTGACCGATTTCGACAGGATCACGTTCACGACGCCGGTGACGATCCGGTAGAACAGGGAGGAGACGATGGGAAGGGCCCTGTCGCCGCGTGTCCCGTTTCGCGCGGTGTGTCTCGTGACCGTCGTGGCCAGCCTGTCGGGCTGTGCCACGACGGCGATTCGCGACCAGCACGACGCCGTTGCCGCCTTCGCCGAACGGGAGCTCGGCGTGCCGGTACGCTGGAACATCGACCGCGAACGCCGCGCGGCGGCGGAGACCGACGTGGAGCGCCTGCTGGCGGAGCCGCTCGCAGCCGACGACGCGGTGCGGATCGCACTCGGCTACAGCCCCAAGCTGCAGGAGATGCTCGCAATGCACGCCGACGCTGTGGCCGAAGCGGTGCGGGTCGGCCGGCCGCCGAACCCGCTGCTGACCTACGAGCGTGTTGAGGGCGACGTCGTGCAGGTCGATCGCAAGCTCGCGCTGTCGGTGCTCGAACTGCTGCTCTGGCCGAGGCGCGCCGCGCTTTCGTCCATGCAGCGACGACAACTGGCTTTACGCGGCAGTGCCGAGGTGCTCGAGCTGGCGACGGCGACGCGCTCCGCCTGGATCGAGGCCGTCGCGGCGGCGCAGTCGGCCACCTATGCGGCGCAGGTACTCGAAGCTGCCGAGGCCGGCGCCGAGCTCGCGCGTCGGATGAAGCAGGTCGGCAACTATTCGCGCATCGAGGAGGCGCGCGAGGAGCTGTTCCTGGCCGACGCCAAGGCGGAACTCGCGCGTGCGCGCCTCGAGGCACAGCAGCGGCGCGAGCAGCTCGTGCGCCTGCTTGGCCTGCGCTCGGAGCTCGCGGCGCGGCTCAGGCTGCCGGAGCGGCTGCCGGATCTGCCGGCTGCCCCACAGCCGGCCGCCGAGCTTGCGCGTCGCGCCTTCGACGAGCGGCTCGACGTCGCAGTCGCACGAGCCGAACTCGACGCGACCGCCCGAGAACTCGGCCTGACGCGCGTGACTGGCACGGTAGACGTGTTCGAGGCGGCGGCGGTGCGCAAGACTGCGCCGGGCGAGCGCGAGACCGGCTGGAAGGCCGATTTGCGTCTGCCCATGTTCGACTTCGGCGACGCGCGGCGGTCCGGTGCCCGCGCACGCTACCTGGCCGCGCTGCAGCGAACCTCACTGGTGGCCGTGGAGGCGCAGTCGCTGCTGCGCGAGAGTCATGCCCGCTACGAGAGCGCGTGGCAGATCGCGGCGCACTACCGCGACGCAGTGCTGCCGCTGCGGCGCGCCGTGGCCGAGCAGAACCGGCTGCTCTACAACGGCATGCTGATAAGCGTATTCGAGCTGCTCGCCGACGCACGTGAGCAAATCGCGGCGGTCCGGCAGACGATCGGCGCGCAGCGCGATTTCTGGCTGGCCGAGGCGTCGCTGCGCGCGACGGCGATCGGCCTGCCGCAGACCGCGCCGGCGCGGACGGCGCCGGGGACTGCAGCCCGTGCTCCCGTGGCCGAGGGCCCTTGATGCCAGGGAGGGGACGATGACGACACGCCGAGGACTGCTGACTGGCGCCGCGTTGCTCGGCGCCGCTACCGTCAGTCGCGCCGCGCTTGCGGCGCTGCCGGAACCACACAGCCGCAATGACCCGAGCTCGGCGCCGCCGCTGGAACCCAGTGCCGGGTCCCCGTATCGTCCCGTCGTCACGCTGAATGGCTGGAGTCTGCCGTTCCGGCTGCGTAACGGCTGGAAGGAGTTCCACCTCGTCGCCGAGCCCGTCGAGCGCGAGTTCGCACCGGGCATGGTCGCGCGCCTGTGGGGTTACAACGGCCAATCGCCGGGCCCGACGATCGAAGTCGTCGAAGGCGACCGCGTGCGCGTCTTCGTGACCAACCGGCTGCCGGAGCACACGACGATTCACTGGCACGGGCAGCGTCTGCCGAACGGCATGGATGGCGTCGGCGGCCTGACCCAGCCGCACATCAAACCGGGCAAGACCTTCGTCTACGAGTTCGTCGCGCGCCGCGCGGGCACCTTCATGTATCACCCGCACGCCGACGAAATGGTGCAGATGGCGATGGGCATGATGGGCTTCTGGGTCACGCACCCGCGCGATCCGGACTTCATGCGCGTCGATCGCGACTTCTGCTTCCTGCTCGCCGCCTACGACGTCGTACCCGGTAGCGCCACGCCGCGCGTCAATACGATGACGGAGTTCAACATGTGGACCTGGAACAGCCGCGTGTTTCCAGCCATCGATCCGCTGGTTTGCCGGCGCGGCGATCGCGTGCGCGTACGCATCGGTAACCTGACCATGACCAACCACCCCATTCATCTGCACGGCCCCGAGTTCTACGTGACCGGCACTGACGGCGGTTGGACGCCGCCCGGCTCGCGCTGGCCGGAGGTCACCGTCGACGTCGCGGTCGGGCAGATGCGGGCGATCGAGTTCGATGCGGTAGATCCCGGAGACTGGGCGATTCACTGTCACAAGAGTCACCACACCATGGGACCGATGGGCCATGGCGTGCCAACGACGATCGGCGTGCCGCAGGACGACCTCGCCGATCGCGTCGCGAAACTCATTCCCGGGTACATGGCGATGGGAAGCGCCGGCATGGCCGAGATGGGCATAATGCGCATGCCGCTGCCCGAGAACACGCTGCCGATGATGGACGGCCGTGGCCAGTTCGGTCCGCTCGAGATGGGCGGGATGTTCTCGGTGATCAAGGTCCGCGAAGGGCTTGCGCGTAACGACTACCGCGATCCGGGACCGTATCGCCATCCGGCGGGCACGGTCGCGTACGAGTGGACCGGAGAGGCACCCGGCGTGCAGCGCCCGGCGCCGGAACACACGGCGTCGCCGCAAGTCGGACTGGAGGTGCGCAAGCCCGGCCGCCACGATCATCACCAGCACTGACGCGGCCGCGATCGACTATCTCACGTCTGCAGCGCAGCCCTGATCGGCAGGCGGCGGATCCGGCGGCCCGTCGCGGCGAAGATCGCGTTGCAAACCGCCGGTGCGATCGCTGGCGTACCAGGCTCGCCGATACCGCCGATGGATCCATCGCTCGGCACGATATGCACTTCGATCGCCGGCGACTCCGACTGGCGCAGGATCGGATAGGTATCGAAGTTGGACTGCTGCGGTACACCGTCGACGAACGTGATCTCGCCGTAGAGAGCGGCGGACAGCCCGAAGAGAATGCCGCTCTGCATCTGTGCGACGACCTGGTCCGGATTGACGGCGAGCCCGCAGTCGACGGCGCAGGTGACGCGATGCACGCGAACGTTCCCATCCTCGACCGATACCTCGGCGACCTGTGCGACGATGCTCTCGAAGCTCTCCTGCAGCGCGATACCGCGTGCGCGGCCGGCAGGCAGCGGCCGGCCCCAACCCGACTCGGCGACCACCTTGTCGAGCACCGCTAGATGTCGCGGCTTGTCGGCGAGCAGTACGCGCCGCAGCTCGACCGGATCGCGGCCACCGAGTGCGGCGAGCTCGTCGAGCGCCGAGTTGATCACGAAGCCGTTGATCGAGTGACCGACCGAGCGCCACCAGAGGATGGGCACCGGCTCGCCCGTGTTGTGCACTTCGGCGCGCAGGTTCGGGATGGCGTACGGCATGTTCGCCGAGCCCTCCAGCGTCGTCGGATCGATGCCGTCCTTGACGACAAAGGGCGCAAAGATCGACTGTGCGAGCACGGGTTTGCTGACGGCCGTGTGCACAAAGGCGACCGGCAGACCCGTTGCGTCGACGCCGGCGCGGATCCGGTTGACGCTGAACGGCCGGTAGTAGCCGCCGCGCATATCGTCCTCGCGCGTCCAGACGGTCTTGACGGGTCGACCGACGCCCGTTGCAACCTGGACCGATTCGACAGTGAAGTCCGACGAGGTGCTGGCGCGGCGGCCGAAACCGCCGCCGAGGAACTGGGTGTGCAGCCTGACCTTCGCGGCATCGATACCGAGAGCCTTGGCCACGAACATCGCGTCCTGCGACTGATTCTGCGTTCCGACCCAGATCTCGCAGCCATCGTCGCGAACGTGCGCGACGCAGTTGAGCGGCTCCATGCAGGCGTGTGCGAGGTAGGGCAGCTCGTATTCGACGTCGATCGTGCGTGCTGCCCGGCGCAGCGCCGCAAATGCGTCGCCGCGATTCTGCGCGACGAGACCCGGCTTCTGAGCGAGGGTGCGCCACTCGGCGCGCTGGGCTTCGGTCGACAGCGTAGCCCCCGGACCCGTTTCCCACTCGATACGCAGCGCCTCGCGGCCACGCAAAGCCGCCCAGGTATGCCGCGCGATTACGGCGACGCCGCTCGGGATCTGTTTGACCTCGACGACCCCCGGTACGGCGAGCGCGGCCGTGGCATCGAAGCTCACGACCTTGCCGCCGAACACCGGCGAACGGGCGACGACCGCGGTCAGCATGTCCGGCAGATCGACGTCGAGCCCGAAGCGCGCGCGTCCCGTGACCTTGTCGGGCCCGTCGAGCCGCTTCTGCGGGCGCCCGATCCAGCGGAACTGACTGCGCGACTTCAGCGGCGGCGCGCTCTCGGGCTGGGGCAGGGTCGAGGCGAGTTCGGCTAGCGAACCGTAGCTCGCGCGACGCGCGCCGTCCGTGACGCTGCCGTCGTCGGTGCGCAGCGTGGATGCTTCGACGCCCCACTGCCGGGCCGCCGCGGCGATCAGCATGCTCCGCGCGAGTGCGCCGGCCGCTCGGAGCGCGTCGAAAGTCGAAAGCGTGCTGTTGCTGCCGCCGGTGAACTGCATGCGCAAAATGGGGTGATTGAACGCCGGATCGACCGGCGCGAACTCGACGCGCAGCCGCTGGGGATCGACATCGAGTTCCTCGGCGAGCGCCATGGGCAGGCCGGTGTAAACGCCTTGCCCCATCTCCGACTTACCGATGATCACCGTGATCACGTCGTCGCTCGCGATGCGCACGAACGCGTGTGGCTGGAAATCCGCCGTTGGGCGCGGGTCGCGCAGGATCCGCGGCACGAACTGGGTACCGGCCACGGTGCCGGCGGCGATGACGCCAATGCCGATCAGGAAGTGGCGACGGCTGGTCGCCGTGTCCGGCAAGTCTGCAGCCATGGCTCAGGCCTCGCCCCGCTTGAGCGCCGCGGCGCGCTTCACGGCGGCGCGTATGCGTGGATAGGTGCCGCAGCGGCACAAGTTCCCGTCCATCGCGGCGTCGATGTCGGCGTCGCTCGGATCCGGATTGCGTTCGATCAGCGCTGCTGCGGCCATGATCTGGCCCGACTGGCAGTAGCCGCACTGGACGACGTCGAGCTCGAGCCAGGCACGCTGGACAGGATGGCTCGCATCGCGCGAGAGACCTTCGATGGTCGTGATACGCGCACCGGCAACGGTCGATACGGGAGTCACGCAGGCGCGGACCGGTTCGCCGTCCAGATGGACGGTGCAGGCACCGCAGAGCGCCGCACCGCAGCCGTACTTGGTACCGGTGAGCTTCAGCAGGTCGCGCAGCGCCCACAGCAGAGGCATGTCGGGTTCGGCGTCGATCTCGCGCGTCTGTCCGTTGACGTTCAAGGCAATCACGATCAAATCCTTTTAAGCTAGCGGTCGGCCGCGGCCGAGCGACGGATAGTACGGGCCATCCGGCCTCCAGGGAAGCGCTGCGATCCGTGGTACGTCTGCTGGTTGGTCCGGATTCGGGAGTCTCGATGGAACTGGAGTTTTTCGGCGCCGCGGGCGAAGTGACCGGGTCGTGTCACGTGCTGCGGGTCGCTGGCAGGGAGCTGCTGCTCGACTGCGGCCTCGTGCAAGGTGATCCCGACGCCTACGAACGCAATCGCGAGCCGTTTCCGTTCGAGGCCCGGACACTCGATGCAGTGATCCTGAGCCACCCCCATGTCGATCACTGTGGCCGGCTGCCACTGCTCGTCAATCGTGGCTACCGCGGCCCGATTCATACCAACGCTGCCTGCGCCGACCTGCTGCCGATCCTGCTGCGCGACTCGGCGCAGCTTGCCGCGCGCGATGCCGAACGCAGTAACCGCTGGCGCGATCCCAAGCTGCCGCCCGTCCGTCCTCTCTACGACCTCGATGACGTCGAGCGGACTCTGGACCTCGTCCAGCGCCTGCCCTACGACCGGGTCCGGCATCTGCTGCCCGGCATCCACGTACGCGTCCGCGACGCCGGCCACATCATGGGATCGTCGAGCCTGGAGCTCTGGCTCGAGGAGCAGGGGGTACGCCGCAAGCTCGTTTTCAGTGGCGATCTGGGCCAGTATGGTTCGCCGATCCTGCAGGATCCCCACCGCCTCGAGACGGCTGATATCGTTCTGATCGAGTCGACCTACGGCGATCGTCTGCACCGTGATCGCGAGGCGACCGAGATCGAGTTCGGCGAAATCCTCGCTGCCGCCGCTCGCGACGGCGGCAACGTCATCATCCCGGCTTTCGCGATCGGCCGCAGCCAGGAAGTGCTGTACATGCTGGGAAAAAACTTCGATCCGTGGCGCGTCGATCGTTGGCAGATCTTCCTCGACAGTCCAATGGCGATCGAGGCGAGCCGGGTGTATTGGAAGCACGTGGATCGTATGGACTCCGAGGCGCGTCACCTGCGTGCCTCGTTTCGCAACATGCCGCCCCTGCCGAATCTCACGCTTTGCCGGACCGCGGAGGAGTCGCAGCGCATCAACCGGATTCGCGGTGGCGCACTGATCATCGCCGGGAGCGGCATGTGCAACGGCGGCCGTGTGCTGCACCACCTGAAGCACAATATCGAGCGGGAGGAATGTCACGTGATCATCACGGGCTTCCAGGCCCCCGGGACCCTGGGTCGGGCCCTCGTCGATCGGCACCCGACCGTTCGTATCCATGGCGAATCGCTCCGCGTGGCGGCCAGGGTGCACACGCTCGGTGGTCTTTCGGCCCATGGCGACCAGGATGACCTGCTGCGCTGGTTCGGGTCGTTCCAGCCGCAGCCACCCGTGTACCTCGTGCACGGCGAGGAGCGGGGCGCGACCGGGCTCGCGCGCAAACTCGCGGAGCGGGGAGCCGATGCACACCTCACGCGTCCCGGCCTGCGCGTCGACGTGGCGGCGCTGCCGGCACTGGCGGACGACCATCCCGTTCCCGAAGCTGGCGCACAGGAGGAATAGCCGATGACATCACACGCGACCGAGCCGACGGCGTTGCAGCGCGCGCTGTCCCGCTACGTGAGAATCGAGACGCGGGAGACCGCGACGGTCATCGTCGCGTTCTGCCTGTTCTTCTTCGTGCTCGGCAGCTACTTCGCGGTCCGTCCAGTGCGCGAGACCATGGCGACCGTCCTCGGCCGCGAACGCGTCGCCGATCTGTGGCTCTATACGGCGCTGTTCTCGATCCTGATCGTGCCGCTGTACGGCTGGCTGGTCGGGCGGGTGCGGCGCAGTCTGCTGCTGCCGTGGATCTACGCGTTCGTTGCGATCGTACTGGCGCTGATCGGCTTCTCGTTGTCGGTCGACCCGGAAAACGCGGCGGTCGGCGCGTTCTTCTATGTCTGGATCAGCGTGCTGAATCTCATGCTGGTTTCGGTCTTCTGGAGCTTCCTGCTGGAGATCTTTTCGAGCGAGCAGACCAAGCGGCTGTTCGGGTTCATCGCGGCCGGCGGCACCGCGGGCGCACTGGTCGGGCCGCTCGCCACGCGCCTCGTCGTCGATGCGGTCGGCAATCCCGGCATTCTCTACATGGGGGCTGGTGGCTTCGTCGGCGCCATCGTTTGCCAGCGCATCCTGCTCGGGATCTGGGGGCGGGAGCGCAGCGCGCTCGCGGCCGTCGCCGCCGGCGAAGCGGCGCGTGACGCCGCGCGGCCGCCCGTCCTCGCCAAGGACGACAAGGGCCTCGGCGGCAATCCGCTGGCCGGTCTCTCCATCGTGTTGCGTTCGCCTTACCTGCTCGGCATCGCGCTCTTCGTGACGCTGCTGTCGTCGGTCAACACCTTCCTGTACTTCGAGCAGTTGCGCATCGTCGAGGAGACTTTCAGCGACCGGGCCCGCCGAACGGAGGTTTTCGCCAACATCGATATCCTCGTCCAGACGCTGACCATTCTCTCGCAGCTTTTTCTGACGGGCAGGATCGCGTCCAGACTCGGTGTGCGCGTGCTGCTGACCATGGTTCCGGTCGTGATGATCGGCGCCTTCCTCGTGCTGGCCGCACTGAACACTTTCGCCGTGATCGCCGTCGCACTCGTCGCACGGCGCTGGGGCGAATACGCATTCATCCGCCCTGGCCGCGAGATGCTGTTCGGTACGCTCGACACCGAGACGAAGTACAAGGCCAAGAATTTCATCGACGTGCCGGTCTATCGGGCCGCGGACTACATCGGCGCTCAGGCAAAGACCGCCATCGAGGTCGCCGGCGTCTCGGCGGCAGGTGCCGCTGTCGTCGGTGCGGGACTGGCGGCCGCCTGGGCGCTCAACGGTTGGTGGTTGGGCCGCGCGTACGATCGCGGAGGCGCCGCGAGCGCAGCGCCGCCTCAGGCGGCGACGCGCGCAGAGAGCGCCTCGTAGACCTGACGCGCCGTGTCGAACCTGTCGTTGGGTCGCTTGGCGAGCAAGTGGTCGATGAGCGGCTGAAAGCCCGCTAGTTCCGCTGGCAGTGGCGGCGGCGCCTGCGTGACGTGGGCCTGCAGGATCTCCATCGCGGTCTGGCCATGAAACGGCTTACGTCCGGTCAGCATCTCGTAGAAGATCACGCCGAGGCTGTAGAGATCCGATCGGCCGTCGACGGGCAGACCCTGGGCCTGCTCCGGGCTCATGAAGTAGGGCGAGCCGCGCAGCATGCCGGTGCGCGTCGAGTTGTGCGTGGTGTTGAGATCCTTCGACAGGCCAAAATCGATCAGCACCACGTCATCGTTCTCGCGCAGCATGACGTTCTGCGGCTTGATGTCGCGATGGATCAGCCCGGCTGCGTGCACGACCTCGAGCGCCGCGGCAATGCGCCGTGCGTAGTCGACGCTGGCTGCCACCGAGAGCGGCTGCTTCATGCGCGTGGCGAGGTCACCGCGTGGGAAGTACTCCATCGCGAGATACTCGCGACCGTCGTGCACCCCGTAGTCGTAGATGTCGACGACACAAGGGTCGTCGATCGCCGAGATCGCGCGGTACTCCCGAGACAGCAGTTCGTCGACGTTCTCGGGTGTCAGTTCTGTTTCATGACAGACCTTGAGCGCCACGTTTGACTCGCCGTCGGGCGCGGTGGCCAGGTATACCGTCGAGGACTCCGAACGGCCGATCTCGCGCAAGATCTCGTAGCGCGGCACCTTCGGTAGCGGCCGGTCCGTCGTCGGCGCCTGTCCGGGCAGTTCGCGGCGCGCGAAGGCGGCGCGACGCTCTGCGACCTCGAGCGCCTCGCGCAGCGTGGCATCGAGGCGAGCCGGATCGAGCGCCGTACGCGGCACGTAGTCGGCCGCGCCCTGCTTGAGGGCGGCCACGGCGGCCAGTTCGTTGCCGTCGTCGGCGATCGCGATGAGCACGGGAAAGTCGGGCGAGAGTCGCAGTCTGCGAAGCCACTCCAATCCGGCACATTCGGCCGTCGCCGGATCGCCGGCGAACGAGGCATGCAGCAGCAGCACGTCGCAGGACTCGGTGCTGGCTGGCGGGGCGCCCGCCTGCAGCGCGGCGAGATCGACGATCGTCACCTCGGCGTATGGTCGAACCGTGCCGACCACCTGGGACAGCCAGGTGGCGACGTCGTGCTGCAGGCTGGCGATGCGGATGCGCTCGATCACGGGCTGCCTACTCGATGTTGAAGCGCATGCGTAGCCGCGCCCGCTGTTCTACCGGAGCGCCGTCGCGCCGGACGGGCGCGAATCGCCAGCGCGCAAGGGCCGCGACGGCAGTATCCTCGAAGACGCCGACGGGTTGAGCAGCGGTGACGCTGATCGCATCGACCGAGCCATCGGTACGCACGGTGAATTCGAGGTCGACCCAGCCCTCGACGCCCGCGTCGCGTGCCGCGCGCGGATAGTCCGGCTCGACGTAGCGCGTGCGCCGCAACGATCCGGCGCCGACGATCGACGCTTCGGCCTGCTGTCGTACGCGCAGCGCCTCGAGTTCGGCCACGAGCGGGGCCAGATCGGCGGCACCGAGGCTCTCCGCTTCGCCGAGTAGGCGCTGCGCACCCGCTGCGTCACGGCGCGCGATGGCTGCACGCCCGGCGCCGACCAGCGCCCGCCCGAGCGCCTGGCGAGCGCTGGCTGTCGCATCGCCGGAGGCGTCGAGTCGCTGCAGCTCCGCGAGCCAATGACCAGCGCTGTCGCCAGCAGGTTCGAGCAGCCGATCCTGGGCAATTCGCTGATTGACAAGGCTCGCGAGCCGGGACGCCTCCTGGGCTCGCGCCGCGCTCTGCGCCGCCGCGAGCTGCGTGCGTATCGCCGCGATCTCTGGAGCGGCCGCTCCGCTCTCCGCCGCCGCGCGCAGCCAGGTTTCGGTCGCCGTGGCGTCGCCACCGCCGGCTGACTGGCGCGCCTGCGACAGCAGGCGGGCCCGCAGCTGCGCGTCGAGGCGCGACACGCGCGGATCACGTGGCGCGACCGCCCGGGCACTCTCGATGTAGAAGCGGGCGTTGTCGGCAGCCGGCTCCAGCAGCGCGCCGCGCTGCAACCGCGCGGCCGCGTTGTCGAGCAGCGTTCGAATTCGGTCATCCAGCTGCTCGCGCTGCAGCGCCCGCCTCGTTTCCGCGACCGACGGGTCGGCGGACTCGCCTCCCGGCGCACCTTCGAGCGCGGCGAGTGCAGCGCCGAGATCGCCACTGGCGGCGGCCGCGCGAGCCCGGGCCAGCAGCGCGCGCTCGCGCTCCCTCGCGATCTGCGCAGACAGGAATGCGATGCGCACGTTGTCGGGCTGCAGCGTGCGCGCTGCCTCGACGCTGCGTGTCGCCGCCTCGAGCTGGCCGGCGAGAATCGACTTCTCCGCGGCGGTGAGCACGGCGTTGACCACGCGATCGAGACCTGCGCGGGCATCGGCATTGGCATCGTCCGCCGCGAGCACCCGCCGGTAGAGCTCCGCAGCGTTGTCGCCGGCCGGGGCGAGCAGCGCACCGCGCTTCAAGGCGGCGTCGGCGCGCGCGAGCAGCTCGCGCACCGCCGGATCGGTCCCGGCCGCGGCTTTCGCGGCCGGGGTATCGACGGGCGCGGATGGCGCATCGGGTCGCGCCAGCAGCCAGACGCCGAGGACGAGCGCGATACCGCCGAGGATCGCGGGCAGCAGCCAGCGCGGCGTCTTTGGTGTGGCGACGCGGCGCGGCGGGGGTGCTATCGCCGTCGGCATGCGCGCCGCGACCCCAACATGCTCCTCGTCGTGACGTCGCATTGCCGCCTCGACGAACAGCCGTACTCGCTGGGCCGATACCGGCTTATGCAGGAATCGATAGATCTCGCCGCTTGCGATCTGCTTGGCGAGCTGAGACTGGTCGTCGGCACGGCCAGCGACGACCAGCACGAGGTCGGGGAACTGCTCGCGGAGCTGCTGCGCGAACTGCGGCAGCGAACCGGCGATCGCGCCGGCATCGAGCAGCGCCACGCCGCAGCGGCCGGAGACGATCAGTGCCGCGAGCTCGCTGGCGTCGGCACAGATGGCGATGGCATGGTCGGCCGTGACGACGCTCTCGATCGTGTCGAGCAGCGACGCATCGCGCGAGAGCACGGCGAGGCCGACCCCGGCGCCGACGCCGGCGCCCGGCATGCGCAGCTCTCCGCCGTCGAGATCGGATGGGACCATGAGGCCCGGCTTCTCCACGCGCCTTGTCTCCCAGAGTCAGTGTCGCAGTGTAGAGACCGCCCGGAGAGCATAAAGCGGATTCTGTCGCATTGCCGCGGGGGCGGCCGCGAAACGGGAACCGGTTCGCAGTTTCAGTCCGGCGGCGAACCCGCCGTTGCTGGGCGCGCCTCGACGAGATTGGTGCTGCGGCAATCGAAGACCGTCTCGCCGCGCTGGTTGACGAGCGTGTAGCGGAACACGGCGACACCGCGGCCGGCGGTGGAGCGGGACGGTCGCGTCGAGAGGCACTCGGCGCGTGTCCGCAGCCGGTCCCCGGCGCGCACGGCGACCGGGAAGCGCACCTCGTCCCAGGCGAGTCCGCAGATCCACGCGATATCGCCGCTGATCTCGTGATCGAGCCTGCGCCAGAGCGCCATCGTGTAGATCCCCGAAGCGACGACCTCGCCGAAGATCGAATCGCGCGCCGCGGCCACATCGGTGTGAAAATACTGGGGGTCGTACCGGCGCGCGAACTCGAGCATGGGCTCGAGCTCGACGACGAGTTCGGTCGATTCCCGAACCTGGCCGACGACGAGATCCTCGAGGTAGCGCTTCTGCATGGCCCGCTTCCGTGACGCCGCGCGAAATGTTGTGAGCCGCAGTGCGGCAATGCAAGCGCCGAAGCGATGGCTGGTGCGCGGCGCGAGCGCACTCGCGGTCGGGCTGCCGACGGTCTCGCTACTCGCCCTCGCAGCCCCTCGCTGGTGGTGGGCCGACCTGTTCGTGCACTTCCGCCTGCAGTACCTTGCTCTGGCTGTCGCGCTGGCCCTCGCGGCGGTGCCGTGGCGTCGCGCCTCGTGGCTGCTGGCGGCGGCCCTCACCGTCGTACTGAACTTCGCTTCCGTGCGCGCGCAGTTTCAGCAGACACCGGCGCAACTTGCCTTCGCGGCGCCGCAGCTCGCCGTGCCAGTTCGTATCGCCGCGGCGAACCTCCTCTACCTGAACTCGCGGCACGAGGCCGCGCTGCGCTGGGCCCGCGAGTCGGACGCCGACGTGCTCGTATTCGTCGAAGTCGATGCGCGCTGGCGGGCTGCGCTGCGCGCCCTGAACGAGCATTACCCCTACG
>CAZAWM010000026.1:0-18093 GCA_964488605.1 uncultured Steroidobacteraceae bacterium
GTAGCGCTCGATCATCGCCGGCACCTGTTCGCTCTGGTCCGGATGGACCAGAAACACGATTTCGTAATGCCTCATGACGTCTCCTTGTGGCTGTAAAGCCGCCCGGCGAGGCTGCCGGTGCGGCAAGGAAGTTCCCCCAAAAAGGGGCGGGCAGGATAGCCGAAGCCCCGTTAGAGTGCAATCAGCGCTGATAAATCAGCAATTTACGCCACTTTTCCGCGTTGACGCAGGACCTCATACAGCAGCATCCCGGTGGCGACCGAGACGTTCAGACTTTCCACTGCGCCGAGCAGCGGAAGGCGGGCCAGGAAGTCGCAGCGCTGGCGCGTCAACTGCCGCAGGCCCCTGCCCTCTGCGCCCATGACAATCGCCACGGGACCCTTGAGATCCAGCTCGGAGGCCGGCTTCGATCCTTGCAGGTCGGCGCCGACGATCCACAGCCCGGCCTCCTTCATCCGCCGTAGCGTACGCGCGAGATTCGTGACGGCGACGACCGGCGTCGTCTCCGCCGCGCCCGCAGCGACCTTACGGACCGTGGGGCTGAGCTGCGCCGCGCGATCGCGCGGCACGACGACCGCGAGCACGCCGCAGGCATCCGCGGTTCGCAGGCAGGCGCCAAGATTGTGCGGATCCTGTACGCCATCGAGCACGAGCAGCAGCGGATCCTCGGCAATCGTGCCGCCTCCGGTCCCCTCGCGCCGCTCGGCCGCCGCCCGCAGCGTGCCGAGCAGCTCGTCCTCCGTCCAGGGTCGCAGCGGCTCGACCTCGGCGGCCACGCCCTGGTGTACCGCTGCGCCGAGTTCCCTCTGCAGCGCCTTGCCGTCGACCCGTTCGACGGGGCAACGCGCCGCATGCGCAAGCCGCAGCAGCTCCGCAATGCGCGGATCGTCGCGGCTGCTCGCAATCCGCAGGCAACGCAGCCGCTGCGGCGCGCGCTGCAGCAGAGTGCGTACCGCATGCAGTCCATAGAGCGTTTCCGTGGCAGCCACGTCCGAATCTCCGAGGTCGTACGGGCTCAGTCGAGCTCGAGGTCGACCAGGCCCTCGATCGGGTTCGCGTTGGTGACGATCACGCGCAGTCTCGCACCGGGCGCGAGACGCCGCTTCGAGTGCCTGCCTACCCACGCGTGCCCGTGCGGTTCCAGCCGATAGTCGTCATCTCGCAGACTGTCCAGATGCAGCAGCCCATCCACGTCGACGTCCAGGAGCTGCACAAAACAGCCGAACTCGACTACCGTCGTCACGATTCCATCGAACGTCTGTCCGAGGCGCTCGCGCAGAAAACTGCACTTGAGGAAAGTGTCGACATAGCGGCTCGCTTCATCAGCGCGCTTCTCAAGCCTCGAGGTCGACTCGCCGAGCGCCGCCAGCTCCTCGACGCTGCAGCGCTGACCGCTGCGATCCGACTCGGCGAGCCGCGCCTTCAGCGCGCGATGCACCACGAGATCCGGATAACGGCGGATAGGCGAGGTGAAATGCGTGTACTCGCGCAGCGCCAGCCCGAAGTGCCCGATGTTCGCCGGCTGATAGACGGCCTGCGGCATCGAACGCACCACCAGCGACTCGACGAATCGCCGCTCCGGACGACGCCCCAGCCGCTCGGTGATGGCGCGCAGATCGCGTGGCGCGGGCTGCTCGGGTAACTCGACGCCGAGCCCTATCGTCCTGAGAACCGCTAGCAGAACGTCGAGCTTCTTTACCTCGGGCTGGGCGTGCACGCGGAACAACGTCGGTACCCGGGCCGCGAGCAATTCGCAAGCCACCGAAACGTTCGCGACAATCATGCACTCTTCGATCAGCTTGTGGGCCTCGTTGCGCGCGTAACCTCCCACGGCCCTCACCGCTTGCGACTCGTCGAACTCGAATGTCGCCTCGGTGCTCTCGAAGTCGAGCGCGCCGCGTCGCCGGCGCGCCTTGAACAGTGCGCGATAGACGTCCACGAGCGGTTCGAGACGTTCAACCATCGGCCCGAGCGCCCGGCGCGCCGGGGCGCTCCGCTCGAACAGCGCCGCAAAGACCTCGTCGTAGGTCAGACGCGCGTGCGAGCGCATCACGGCGGGATAGAACCGCGCGCTCCTGAGCTGGCCCGTCTTCGAGACCGTGAGGTCCGCGGCGAAGCACAGCCGGTCCACTTCCGGCGTCAGTGAGCAAAGGTGATCCGACAGCGCGGTCGGCAGCATCGGCAGCACGCGTTGCGGGAAGTACACCGACGTCCCGCGCCGCCGCGCCTCGGCGTCGAGCGCGCTGCCCGGGCGCACGTAGTGGCTCACGTCGGCGATCGCCACCACCAGCCTGAACCCCTCCGCAGCGGCCTCGGCGTAGACCGCATCGTCGAAGTCGCGCGCGTCCGGACCGTCGATCGTCACCAGCGGCAGCTCCCGCAGGTCCACGCGGCGCCTTGCTTCCGACGGATCGACGTGCTCACCGAAGTACTCCGCTTCGCGCAGTGCCTCTGCCGGGAACTCCACCGGCAGCGAGTACTTCGCGATCGCCGACTCTGTCGCCATCTCGAGCGGCTTCAGCGGATCGAGGCGGCGCTCCACCCGCGCCGTCGCACCCTGCATCGCCGCCGCGTGCCGCGTGATCCGCGCAATGACCCAGTCTCCCGCTCGCGCGCCCTCGAGCCCCTCGGCGGACACGTGCGCGCGCAGACCGAGCCGTCGGTCCACCGCGTGCACCCAGGCCGACCGCCCCGCCGTCTCCACCGTACCGAGAAACGAGGTAACGCCGCGCGCGAGGACCTCGAGCACCTCGCCCGAATAACGCCCATCTGCGGCGCGCTTTACCGCGACCCGGACCCGGTCGCCGGTCGTCAGTCCCAGCATCTGGCGCGGCGGCAGAAACACGCTGTCGTGCATGCCCTCCACCTTCACGAAGCCGAAACCGGCGCGATGGCCACTGACTATGCCCTCTCTCGCGCCCATCGACTTGGCCGGCCCACGGCTGGAAGTCGAGCGGTCGCGCCCGAACAGTCGCAACTTCGGGCCGGTCTGTGATCGCCTCGATCCGGATTGCTTACGCTTCAATTGACAGCCTTTACGCCCATGCGTAGATTGCCGCGCCCCGATCGCGCACTCCTGGCCCGGGTGGCGGAATTGGTAGACGCACTAGTTTCAGGTACTAGCGGGTAACACCGTGGAGGTTCGAGTCCTCTCCCGGGCACCATTTCAATTATTTAACAATCGCTTATAGAGATGTTGGGAGGCGATTTCTAGGCGTCTTCGCAGCGGAGAAGCCGATACTTAAGATCGTTTCGCCGCGCGCATGCTAACGGATCAGGTGCTCGGTAGCCAGCCGGGCGCAACAGCGGCCTGCGCTAAGACCGGCAGCGGCAACGGCGCTGATCACCGGCCGCGTTGTCCAGGAAGTAGCGGTCGTGCGTGACCCCGACGACGGTGCCGGGAAAGCGCTGCAGGAACTGCTCGCGCCACTCGACCGACTCCGCGTCGAGGTGGTTGGTCGGCTCGTCCAGCAGCAGCATGTCGGGCTTGCTCATCAGAAGCCGGCACAGCGCCACGCGGCGCTTCTCGCCGCCGGGCAGATGCGCGACCTTTGCGTCCCACGGCGGCAGGTTTAGCGCATCAGCCGCGACCTCGAGCTGATGCTCGAGGTCGGCGCCGCTCGTGGCAAGGATCGCTTCGTACTTCGCCTGTTCGGCGGCGAGCAGGTCGAAGTCCGCATCGGGTTCGCCGTAAGCCGCGTAGATCTTGTCGCGCCTGCGTCTGGCTTCGAGCACGTCGCCGAGACCCGACTCGACTTCCTCGCGCACCGTCTTCTGAGGATCGAGCTGCGGCTCCTACGGCAGGAAGCCGATCCGGATTCCCGGCATCGGGATCGCTTCGCCCTCGATGTCGCGGTCCAGCCCCGCCATGATTCGGAGCCGCGTCGACTTGCCCGAGCCGTTTAACCCCGGCACGCCGATCTTCGCACCCGGGAAAAACGACAGCGAGATGTTCTTCAGGATCTGCCGCTTGGGGGCAACGACCTTGCCCACGCGGATCATCGTGTAGACGTACTGCATTGCTCTATCGCTCTCGTAGCGGCCGTGCGCGCGTCGGCGGTGCTCGCCGCCGAGGTCGGCGAGCGGGTCGAAGCCCGCGGGCTAGCCGGCGCCCTTGATGAACTCGACGACGCGCGCCTGGGTCGCCGCGTCGTTGTCAAAGCCGCCGTGCGTCGTGCTCGTGCTGGTCGCGCCCGGCGAGACGTGCACGGTCGTGTTCTTCAGCTTCGGCGCGTACGGATCGAAGTACTTCTGCATGCCGAGGATCGGCGTCTGCCGGCCGCCCTCGAACGACTGCGACACGAGGTACAGCAGCGAACGCTTGTACGGCCCGCAGGTCGGATCGTCCTCCTCGGCCTTGTCGGTCAGGTGGAACTGCTGGTAACGCCTGACTGTACCGTCGGCGATGCGCGAGCGAACGAGCTTGTCGAAGGTGTCGAGCCGCACCGCAGGCGCAAGGAAGGTTCGAGCCGCCGCCGGCCATCAAGTGGAAGGCCGCGCAATGAATCGATCACGCAAGCCCGAGCCCGTGCAGCGACGCAGGCTGAGCGGTCAATCGACTACCGAATTCGCCGTGCTGGCGCTGGTGCTGGCACTGCTGTTCCTGCTGGTGCCGTTGCTCGGCAAGTACCTCGACGTAGCGCAGACCACCACGCAGGCGAGCCGCTACGCGGCGTTCGAGATCTCGGTGCGCAGCCCGGCCACGGTCAAGGACGAAGCGGCCGTGGCGGCCGAGGCGCGGCGCCGCCGCGGATGCCGGCCCACGGCCGCGTCAGCGGCCGCTGTTCGATCGGGATATCCGCGACGGCGTGCAGAAAAACGCCGGCGTCTTCAGCCGCGGCCGCACGCGGTGTGCATCGGAGGTCGGGGCGGGCGTCGTCGGCATGGGCGCAGGATGTGCGATCAGCGGACCTCGGAGCGCTGCACGGCCGGCGTGACGGCCAACCTGAGCTTGCGGCTCAAGGCCAGCGCCTCGTCCAGCAGCTCGGTGCGCACCGCCACCGCCGCGTACGCATCGGCGTCGGTGTCGATGTCGAGCAGGCGAAAGCCGCGCGCCTCGAACCAGCGGTCGATCGCGGCTAGGGTCGGCTCGACCGGCTGCGGCGGCAGCTCGAACAGCGTACCGCCGTCCAGCGCGCGCGCCTGCGCGATGACGGCGGCCTGCGAGACCGCCTCGGCCGCGTGCTTGATATCGACCCGCAGCGCGTGGCCGCTGGACTGCAGCACCTCCAGCACCCCGCACAGACTGTCGTAGCCGTCGACCCGCACAGGCCACGGCTCGCGCGCGGCGGCGATCACGGCGTCGTCGCCTTCGGTCACGTAGGCCAGCCAGGTGTCCGCATTCGAGCGGCGCTTCTTGATCGGCGCGCGCAGCGGCGCGGCGGAGGACTTCGGCGGCGGCTGCCAGGGCTGCACGGCAACGGCCGTGCCATGGGCGCAGAAGTGATCGACCGCATCGCGCGGGTAGTGCCGGTGCTCGCGAAACGACCCATCGTCGATACCGAAGATCATCACGCAACACGCGACCTCCCAGCTCCACCGGCCGACCGCGCCATCGCCGCGGTATGTCTCATCGGCCCAGGAGAAGGCACGCATGCGCTTGGACCAGCCTTGCAGGTACGCGCCTACGGCGTGCGCGCGCTGCGGCGCCGGTGCGTCCAGCGAGTCCACCAGGGGCCCGTACTGTGTCTCCAGACGAGGCCGCGCGGCAGGCACCCGGTCCGCGTCCAGGCCCGCAACGCGACACCAGCGGTCCCACAGTCCGCATTCACCCCCCTGACCCACACTGCGGATAAATCGCTGCACGAGACCAAACTCGGCGCCCGTGGCCAACAGCAGGGCCAGCGCCAAGGAAAGTTCATAAATCCGCCCGCGTACGCGCCAAACTGGCGCCCGCCACACGTCGCCTTGCTTGCCCGGCAGCGAATCGGCGAATGCCGACGTCGCCGCCTGCGCGGACATGTACGCCTCGGCGATCCGCATCGCCGGCCGCTGCAGTTGCGCGACCGGTTCGCCCGCACTGTAGCGCAGCAGCACCACATGAAACGCGCGGTTGACGATGTCGCGCGTCGTCGCTCGTCGAAAGTTCAGGTCACCCGAGTCGGCCGCCGCAGACCATTCCCTGAGTGTCTATTCGCCGTGCGTGATCGCGCGGCCATAGCCGGAGATGTCCTGTACCGGACTGCGTGGCGCCTGCGTCATGGTTCCTATAGACGATCGATCGAAGTGGGCATGCTGCCGACCGTGGTGTCATCTGAGAGTAAGTCATTCAAAGCTCCTGCCGAAAGCCCGGGCCGGCGGCGGCGCCGACGACCCGCCGGTGACGCACGGCACCGGCGCTCCAGTTCGCGACGACCAGCCCCTGAATCTCCCCCGCCCCGCCAGATTCTCGCAGCGCACGAGACCCCGGACGCAGCCCCGCACCGCCGGACCGGAGCCGGCCATGCCACTGACCTCCTGAGCTAGCCAAACTCCCGCCCGGCTGGTGGGCCCCGCACCGCGGGTCGCTGACCCGGCAGCGCCGCTTGGGTCCCAAATCCGAACCCGTCCACTGCAGCGAGGCAACTCCAAAGCTCCTAACTGTCGCACCTCTGCAGAAGCTCTATATCGCCACCGGCCGATGTCGTGTTGACCGTCAGCGTCCGTTCGATCGCGAGCCGTGGCAGGTAGTGTGGGCCGCCGGCCTTCGGTCCGGTCCCCGACAGCGCGTTGCCGCCAAATGGTTGCACACCGACGACGGCGCCGACCATATTCCGGTTGACGTAAACGTTGCCGCATGTGGTCGCCGCGAACACCTCGCGCCAGAACCCCTCTAGGCGCGACTGCACACCGAGGGTCAGCGCATAGCCGGTGGCGCTGATCGACTTCAACAGCGCCTCGGCCTCGTCGGCGCGATAACGCAGGAAGTGCAGGATAGGGCCAAACTGCTCGCTGTCGAGCTGCGCGGCGGTGTCGAGCTCGATGAGCGTGGGGGCGACGAAGCTGCCATGCGCGTGGCGCGCATCGAGCGCCACGCGCTTGCGCACGCGCGCCACGCCGCGCATGCGCTCGACATGCGCCTCGAGACCGGCAGCGGCAACGGCGCTGATCACCGGGCCGACGTCGGTCGCGGGATCCGCCGGGTCGCCAACGCCAAGCTCGTCCATCGCACCTTCGAGCAGCTCGAGCAGTCGATCCGCGAGTTCGTCCTGCACGCACAGTAGCCGTAACGCCGAGCAACGCTGGCCCGCGCTGCCGAACGCCGAGGCCACGACGTCGTCGACAACCTGTTCCGGCAGGGCCGTCGAATCGACGATCATCGCGTTGATGCCGCCCGTCTCGGCGATCAGCGGCAGGATCGGCCCCTCGCGCTCGGCGAGCCGGCGATTGAGCCACTGCGCCGTGCGCGTTGAGCCCGTGAAGACAACGCCCGCGAGCTGGGCCTGGGCGAGCGCGGTCGCGCCGAACTCGGGCCCGGTCATCGGCAGGTTGTGCAGCACTTCCCTCGGCACACCGATCTCGTGCAGCAGCGCCGCCAGCGCCTCGGCCACGAGCGGCGTGCTCTCTGCAGGCTTTGCGAGCACGGCATTGCCCGCTGCCAGTGCTGCAACGACCTGTCCGGTGAAGATCGCCAGCGGAAAGTTCCACGGACTGATGCAGGCGATCACGCCGCGTCCATGCAGCGACAGTTCGTTGCGTTCGCCAGTCGGCCCGTCGAGCCGAAGCGGCGCCGCGAAGAGACGCCTCGCCTCGGCGGCGTAGTAGCGACAGAAGTCCGCCGCTTCGCGGATCTCGGCGACCGCATCAGGTAGCGTCTTGCCTGCTTCCCGGACCAGCAGGTGCACGAAACGCGAGCGCGCCTGCTCGATCGCCTCGGCGGCGCGATCCAGCAGTTCCGCGCGCGCCGCGCCGCCTCGCGCATTCCAGGCGCGCTGGGCTCCCGCGGCTGTGGCGATCGCCTCGGCGACCTCGCGCGGGCCCACCAGGTCGATACTGCCGACCAGTTCGCGCCGATCGGCCGGATTCAGGATGCGGATGCCGCCGTTGGTATGGAGTGGCACCCGGCGGGCAGCCATCGATGCGAGCCGCGCGAGTTCACGGCTGCAACCGAGATCGATTCCGCGCGAGTTGCGGCGTGCCTGGCCATAAAGGCAGGCTGGCAGTGGCAGTCGCGGCCGCGCGGCTGCGCCACTCGTTGCATCGTCAGCCGTCGCGCTGATCGGATCGACGACGACCTGCTCGACGGCGACGGATTCGTCCAGGAAGCGGTTCACGAAAGAGGTATTGGCGCCATTCTCGAGCAGGCGCCGTACGAGATAGGCAAGCAGATCGGCATGAGGGCCCACCGGCGCGTAAACCCTGACGGGCGCGAGATCCGGACGCTGGCGTCGCGCCTCGTCGTAGAGCAGCGCGCCCATACCGTGCAGGCGCTGAAACTCGAACGCCGCACCGACGGGGCGCATCGTCATCACGGCAGCGATCGTGTGCGCGTTGTGGGTCGCAAACTGAGGATAGATTCGACCGGCTGCCGCGAACAGCTTGCGCGCGCAGGCGAGATACGAGAGATCGGTGTTGCGCTTGCGCGTGTAGACCGGATAGCCGTCGAGGCCGCGCTCCTGCGCGCGCTTGATCTCGGTGTCCCAGTAGGCGCCCTTGACGAGTCGCACGCTCATCTGGCGTTGGGTGCAGCGCGCAAGCCCGTCGACCCAGTCTAGGACCGCCGGCGCTCGTCGCCCGTAGACCTGGATGGCGAGCCCCAGCCCGGGCCAGTCGCGCGTGGTCGGATCGCGCGCGAGCGCCGCGATGACTTCGAGCGAGATCTCGAGCCGGTCTGCCTCCTCGGCATCGACGGTGAGTCCGAGTCCGTGCTGCGCCGCGAGCCGGGCGAGTTCAAGCGCGCGCGGGACCAGCCGTGCCTGCACGCGCCCGCGCTGCGCGAGCGAGTAACGCGGCTCGAGGGCAGAGAGCTTGATCGAGATCGAGTGCACCGTATGTAGACCGGACCCCGAGGCGCGTGCGTCGTGCGTTGCTGCCGCGATCGCCTCGATCGCTGCGGCATAGGCAGCCGCGTAACGCCGAGCCTGCGCGTCGCTGCGCGCTCCCTCGCCGAGCATGTCGAACGAGCACAGGCCGAGGAGGCCCGGCTCGCGCCGGCAGCGCGCCAGCGCATCCGCGATGGTGCGGCCGACGACGAACTCGCCACCGATGATCTGCATGGCGCGCCGCAGCGCCGCGCGCACGAGCGGCTCGCCGGCGCGTCGCGCGAGTCGGCGAAGCCAGCCGTCCGCATCACCGCGGATCTCCTCGGGCAACTCCACGACACGGCCGGTCAGCATCAGCGCCCAGGTCGAGGCATTGACGAACACGGACTCCGACCGGCCGCGATGCGCCTGCCAATCGCCCATCGCGAGCTTCTCGGCGATCAGGCGGTCCGCGGTGCCGTCGTCGGGAACCCGCAGCAGCGCCTCGGCCAGGCACATCAGCGCGACTCCCTCGGCGTTCGACAGATCAAACTCCGCGAGGAATGCATCGAGATACGGTCGCTCGGCCGGTCGTGCGCGCGCGCCCCTGACCAGCGCGCGTCCGAGCGCCAGTGCCTGCTCGCGCTGCTGCGCATCGAGCGGCACGCCGAGTGCCGCGACACTGGCCGTCTCATCCTCGGTGAGGACGGCGCTGACGCGCTCGATCGAAGCTAGGACGTCGGGTCCCACGATCCGTCCAGACCCTCTACTGCAGACGCCTGGTCCATACCGGTCGCGCGATGTGCCGCCAGCCGGTCATGCTCGCCGCCGCCCGGACCGGACCACGACACGCTGATCGATCGCGCCGAAGATCGATCGCCCGCGCGCATCGAGCATCTCGATACGGACGCGGTCGCCTGCCCGCAGAAACGATGTCCGTGGCGCGCCGCCCTCGAGTTGCTCGAGCGCACGCCGTTCCGCGAGGCAGGCAGTACCGGTGCTGCGGTCCCAATTCGAGACCGTGCCGCTACCGACGATACTGCCAGCGCGCAGATTGCGGGTCTTCGCACAGTGCGCAATCAGGGTCGGGAAGTCGAACGTCATGTCGACGCCGGCATTCGGCGCCCCTAGCCGCTCGCCGTTGACGCTGCAGATCAGCGGTCGGTGTACGCGTCCGCCGTCCCACGACTCATCGAGCTCGTCGGGCGTCACGGCCACCGGCGAGAAAGCGGTGGCAGGCTTCGACTGATAGAAGCCGAAGCCCTTGGCGAGTTCCGCCGGGATCAAATTCCTGAGGCTCCAGTCGTTGACGAGCACGATCAGACGGATATCGCCAGAGGCGCGTACCTCGTCCGGGCTCGACCCCATCGGCACATCGCCCGTAACGACCGCCACCTCGCCCTCGAGGTCTATACCCCACTCCTCGTCGGCGAACACCGCATCGTCGCAGGGGCCGAGCAGGTCGTCCGAGCCACCCTGGTAGACCAGCGGATCGGACCAGAACGACGGTGGCATCTCGGCGCCGCGCGCGCGGCGCACGAGCTCGATGTGGTTGACGTAGGCGCTGCCGTCAACCCATTGATAGGCGCGCGGTAAAGGAGCGGCGCACTGACGCGGGTCGAAACGGCTACCGTGCGTTTCTGCGCGCTCGGCGAGCGCGGCAAGATCCGCGCGGACCTGCTCCCATCGATCGAGCGCCTCCTGCAAGGTGCGGGCCACTCCGTCCGCGGGCACGCAGCGCTCGAGGTCCGAAGAAACGACCACGAGCCGACCATCGCGGCCATCGCGGAGCGACGCGAGTTTCACGTGCCGCTGAACTCCTTCTCGTGCAGGAAAGCGGCGTATCGCGGCGCCCGTTTGGTGCGGCTCCATTCCTCGAGCATTGCCGGAGCCGCGGCAATTGCACGCGCATACTGCTCGGGCGTGCCGACGTTCGCGGCGAGTTCGAGCCGGTGCCCGTTTGGATCGAAGAAGTAGATCGACCGGAACAGGCCGTGGTCGGTCGGCCCGATGACTTGGATGCCGCGTGCCTCGATCATGCGCTTGGCCTCGAGCAGTGCGTCGACGCTCTCGACCTCGAAGGCAATGTGCTGGACCCAGGCGGGAGTATTCGGATCGCGCCCCATCGGGGGTCGCGCCGGCAGTTCGAAAAACGCCAGGACGTTGCCGCCGCCGGCATCGAGGAACACGTGCATGTAAGGGTCGGGCTCCTTGGTCGACGGTACGCGATCCTCGGAGAATGCGACCATGAACCGCATACCGAGAACGTCGCGGTAGAACTCGACCGTCTCGCGCGCATCGTTGCAACGATAAGCCACGTGATGGATACGCTGGACTCTCATGCCATCCGCCTCCCCGCTCACGCGCGGTCCCGATCCGCACTCACAGGACACCTCTTCGCTCCTGGTCACGCTCGATCGACTCGAACAGCGCGCGGAAATTGCCCTCACCGAAGCCCTCGTTCCCCTTCCTCTGGATGATCTCGAAGAAGATCGGCCCGATCACGTTGCGGGTGAAGATCTGCAGCAGCACCCCCTGCCCGGCGCTGCCGTCGATCAGGATGCGGCGCTGCCGCAGTTCCTCGACCGCCTCACCGTGTCCACTGACTCTCGCATCGACATTCTCGTAATAGGTATCGGGCGTGTCCTGGAAATCGATGCCGCGGGCGGTGAGACGATCGACGGTGGCATAGATGTCGTCGGTCGCGAGCGCGATATGCTGTATGCCTTCTCCGCGATACTCGGACAGGTACTCCTCGATCTGACTCCTGTCGTCCCGACTTTCGTTGATCGGGATGCGGATCTTGCCGCATGGCGAAGTCATCGCACGCGACAGCAGCCCGGTCTTGCGGCCCTCGATGTCGAAGTAGCGGATTTCGCGGAAGTTGAACAGCTTTTCGTAGAAGCCCGCCCAGACGTTCATGTTCCCGCGGCGGACGTTGTGCGTGAGGTGATCGATGAACGTGAGTCCGGTTGCCTCGATGGGACCCGCGTCCACGCGCCGGAAATCGACGTCGTAGATCGTGCGATCGCCGTAGCGATCGACGAGATAGATCAGTGAACCACCGATACCGACGATCGACGGGATGTTCAGTTCCATCGGTCCAGCAGTCGCCGGCCCTGGCTGGGCACCGAGTTCGAGCGCACGGCGATAGGCCGCAGCCGAGTCCTTGACCCTGAACGCCATCGCGCAGACCGAAGGCCCGTGCTGACGGGCAAACGCCTGGGCGAAGCTGCGCGGCTCGGCATTGATGATAAAGTGGATATCGCCCTGCCTGTGCAGCGTGACGTCCTTGCTGCGATGCCGCGCAACCACGGGAAAGCCGAGCCGCTCGAACAGCGTCCGCAGTAGTTCCGGCTCCGGCGCCGCATACTCGACGAACTCAAACCCGTCCGTTCCCATCGGATTGCGCATGGCCGCTCCCGGTGCATCGTTCCCGGCCATAGAGGGTACGCCTCACCGGCACTGCGACGACGCAATTGGCATGCTGAGTGGAGCAGAAAATCCCGGTTTCTCGCAATCCAATTGCTGACTGCTCCCCGAAATGGCAATATCCTGATCGGCCATGCGGGAGCATCCGTCATGAGAGATCCAGGCGCGCTAGACGACGCAGACCTGCGCATCCTCGATGAGCTCCAGCGCGACGCATCGCTGTCCAACCAGGAGCTCGCCGCGCGTGTCCATTTGTCGCCGGCGCCCTGCCTGCGACGCGTGCGCCGGCTCAAGGAGCTCGGCTTCATCGAGCGGACAGTCGCGATCCTCGACCGGCGGCGCCTCGGACTCGGCGTCGTGGCTTACGCGTTTGTTACGCTCGACTCGCACCGCACGGGCGGGCCGCAGCAGTTCGAGAACCTCGTGCGCAAACGGCCTGAGATCGTCGAGTGCGTTCGCCTGAGCGGAGATCACGACTACCTCGCCAAAATCGTTGTCGAGTCGATGGAGTCCTACACGCGATTTCTCGACCGCCATCTGCTGCGCTGCCCGGGCGTGCGCTCGGTGAACACGAGTTTCGATCTCGGCGAGCTGAAGCGCACCACGGTCTTTCCGCTTGGCCGAGAGGGCGCTGGCTGAGGCCGCCCGAGATCCTGCCCGGCCTCATCGTTGCGCTCGGTCTGGACTTCGGCGACGGGTGCCTGCAGCGGCGCCACGCGTGTGCCGTACGATCTTGCGACCGGCGTATGGACTCGCCATAGCGCGGACTCGCCGTCGGGCAGCCGGCGGAATAATCTCGTCAGCGCACTCATGGAAATATCCGCATGTACATCAATTTCTGGTACCCAGTCGCACTGAGCTCGCAGGTCACTGCCGAGAAGCCACTGCGAGTCAAGCTGCTCTGCCTGCCGTTCGTCGCTTTCCGCGACCCGAGCGGCCAGGCCCGTGTGCTGTCCGACACCTGCGTGCATCGCGGCGGTGCGCTGGGTCTGGGCAAGATCAAGGGCGACGCGGTGGCCTGTCCCTATCATGGCTGGGAGTTCGGCGGCGATGGCCGCTGCACGAAGATTCCCTCGCTGATCGCCCATAAGGGCGGCATTCCCGCGCGCGCGAAGGTCGACAGCTATCCGGTCCAGGAGAAGTACGGCATCGTCTTCGCCTTCCTCGGCGACCTGCCGGAAGAAGACCGGCCGCCGATCTACGAGATCGAGGAGTTCGGCACGCCGCAGTGGCGCGCGCAGACCTTTGTCTTCGACGTCAATGCCTACTACGAGCGCTCGATCGAGAACGGGCTCGATCCGATCCACAACGAGTTCGTGCACCAGGCGCAGGGTCAGCCTTCGCTCTCACCCGCGCAGCAGGCGACGCCGTTACCGATTGAGCAGATTCCGTGGGGCAGCAAGCACTACATCCGGTTCGGGGGCAGCAAGAGCGAGGATACGGCGCTCGCGGGCGTGCGACAGGGCCCGCGGGTCGGCGCGGCCGGCTCCTGGCATCAGGGCCCGAATCAGCTCGTCACCTACATCGATCTGACGGCGACCAACTCCTTCCATCAGTACCTGTTCGAGGCACCGGTGGATGAGGCACACACCCGTGTTTACCTCGTGAGCATGCGAAACTGGCTGCTCGAGGACCAGCACGAGAAGCGCATGGAGGAGGTCACGCGCCGGGTCGTCGCCGAGGATCTCGCGATCGTCGAGAACCTCAACCCGATCCGCACGCCCGACAGCAATACCAAGGAAGTTCTCGTGCCCGGCGACACCGCCATCGCGCATTACCGCGAATGGCTGCGCAAGTGGGACGCGAAAGGCTGGAGGATCGACGTCAAGGCGCTCAACGCGCGCCTCGGCGATCATGCCGTGACGATCCCTTGCCCCGCGCGTCGCACTTCCGACAACTGGGTGCACGAGACCGTGCCGCTGTTCCCGGGCGACGCCTGAGCACTCAAGGCTTGCGCTGTACCGAGCGCAGGTATTCGACGAGCCGCTCGACCAGAGCATCGGCCTCCGCGCCTGAAGCCCCTGCCTCGCGGAATTCGTAACCCCAGACCGGCATGCGCCGCGCGCCGTGGGCGGCGCGCACCTCACGCCCGTCGACGATTCGCCGCACGGCCTCGGCCGGAAACTCCCCGCGCCGACGTTCGGCTAGCCGCGTCAGGTCCGGCACCATCACACGCAGCGCAGGAGCCACCGGTCCGTCACCCTCGCCGCGCGCGCCGTGACAGCTCGAGCAGAAGCGCTTGTAGAGTTCGACGCCCGAGTAGCCGGTGAGGTCCTCCGCGCCGGCGTCTGCCGGCTGCAGCGCCACCAGAGCAGCGATCATCCATCCAGCGCCTCTCATTCCGCACCTCTCGACACTGCCGCGCCCGACCCGCCATGCGACCATACTACGACCCATCCCTGCCATCGGTACAGCAGAGCGGTTCGGCAGCGGGTGCATGGCTGCGAATCCGGACTCGATAGTCCCTGCGCTACTCGACCGATCGAGGGTACTGACAAGGCGCTTAGCAAAGCCGTCGGCGCCGATTTCCGCGGGCGTCCCCGACGGGCAGAGGGCGGCCCACGTTCTGCGGGACCGCGGCGACGCCGGACGGCGAGAAGACGCGTTCATCGTGGCACCCCCGGTCTCGGGGCGCTGCAGCCTGGATCCATCCGCGGCTACCAGCCGCGCAGGATCTCGCGCGCAGCATTGCGGCCGGGCAGCCCCGTCACTCCGCCGCCGGGATGAGTGCCCGCGCCGCACATGAACAGGTTGCGAACCGGCGCTCGGTAATCAGCGTATCCGAGGATGGGCCGCGCCGACCAGAGCTGATCGAGACTCAGGTGTCCGTGCATGATGTCGCCGTCGATGAGGCCGAACTTGCGCTCGAGATCGAATGGCGAGTGAATCTGCATTGCGATGATCGCGCGCGCGAAGTTCGGCGCATAACGCGTGACCGTCTCGATCACGGTAGCCGCCGCGGCGTCGCGCTCCTCGTCCCAGCTGCGGCCGTCGGGCAAGTGCGGCGCGAACTGCTGGCAAAACAGGCTCGCGACGTGCCGGCCCGGAGGCGCAAGACCCGGATCGACCAGGCTCGGGATCAGCATCTCGATGACCGGCTCGCGCGACCAGCCATGCTCGCAGGCGTCGCGCCAAGCGCGGTCCATGTAGTCGATGGATGGGCAGATGAAGATCCCGGCGCGCAGATGCTCGCCGTCGCCGGGCAGGCAGCGGAAGTTCGGCAGCTCGGCGAGCGCGACGTTCATCCGGAATGATCCCGAGCCACTCTGATAGCCGCGCATGGCGCGAAGGAAGTCCGCGGGCAGCCGCGCTGCATCGACGAGCCTGCCGAACAGCAGTTTCGGACCGACGTTCGCGACGACGTGGCGCGCCGCGATGAAGTCGCCACTCTCGAGCTCGACGCCGACGGCGGCCCCCGAAGCGATGCGAACGCGCGCGACCGGCATGTCGACCGACAGCTCCACGCCCTGTTCGGCACAGGCCTCGGCCATCAGGGTCGTGATGGCACCCATGCCGCCGATCGCATGACCCCAGGCGCCTCGCCGTCCGTTCACCTCGCCAAAGACGTGGTGCAGCAGCACATAGGCCGTACCAGGCATACTGGGACTGCCATAGAAGCCCACGATCGAGTCAAAGCCGAAGGCACCCTTGACGGCGTCGCTCTCGAACCAGGCGTCGAGAAAGGCGCGCGCGCTCTTTGTGAACAGATCGAGCACGTCGCGCTGCCGTTCCAGGGGCAACCGCGCTATACCGTACCCCTGCGCCGCGAAAGCCAGTAGAGCGCGCAGGCCGCCGCCGGCATTTGGCGGTGTGCGGCCCGCGATCTCGCGCAGCACGTCGGCTACGCTCCCGAGCGTCTCGTAGAATGCAGGCAGCGCCCGCGCATCGGCGCGCGAGAATCTCGCGATCTCCTCCTGCGTTCGCTCGAGACCGCCGCCGATGCGAAGGTAGCGGCCATCCGGCTGCGGCAGGAAGCCCGCTATCGGGCGCTCCACGATTTGCAGGCCCCGCTCCGCGAGGCGCATGTCGGCGCTGACGGCCGGGCTCAGCAGACTGACGGTATAGCTCGCCGTGGAGTTGCGAAATCCGGGATGGAACTCCTCCGTGACGGCGGCGCCACCGAGCACCCCTCGGCGCTCGAGCACGCGTACACGCCAGCCCGCGCGCGCCAGGTAGAACGCGCAGACCAGCCCATTGTGTCCGCCGCCGATGATGACCGCGTCGTAAGTCATCGCCTCGCCTCGATCGGTCGCGACAGGCTAACCGGATCCCGAACGGTGCGCGAGGACGTCCGTGACGCGACCTCGAAGCCGGTTCAGGCGCTCACCGACTCATGAGCGAGCGCAGCGGGTTGCCCGGCCCCAGAACGGCGCCAGCGCGGGCTTCACCAGCGCCTGCAGCTGGTCCGGCTGCTCGCCCAAAACCGGCTCGACAAGATGCAGCGACGGGGTCGTCTTCTGACGGATGGTCATGGCAGTCGTCTCCGGCGGGAACGGGTCGATCCAGCACAATCGAGCTCTTGCCGTGACCACCCTCGCCACTCAGGACAGCGAAGACTTTTTGCACACAAGTCGGGACACTACCCTGACGGGCGAGCGCGGCTTCCGCGGCTGCTCGAGCAGCTTGTGCCGGTCACGTCACTTCGGAGAGCAACGTGCGCGCAGACGATTAAGCCCTTCTCAAGGCCATCCCCACGTCAATCCGACGAGGGCGTAGCGCGGCAGCCAGTCGCGTTCGCGCTCGATCACACGTGCCGCTGAGCCGGTCCGGTCGACGCGCAGCTCGCTGCAGCATGGATTGCGGTGCTGCGTCGCGTTGCTGAGGTCGGCCCACAGGCGTAAAACCCCGACGCGTAGTGGACGCGTCCAGGTCGCCCGCAAATCGAGCGTCGCAAAATCGTCCCACGAGTCGCCGTTCCTCTCCTGCAGCGCTGGCTGAATGTCACTAGCCGAGTCGATCAGACTCCGGCGCCAGCCGCTGTGCCAAAGCAGGCTTGCAGACAGCTCCCCGGAGCCACGGGTCCAGACGCTGCCCGCCGCCAGCGAATGCAGCTGGTTCCCGCTGCGCGGAATCCAGCGCCCGTCTACGCGATCCTTCGCCTCCGAGCAGGTATAGGAGATCCAGCCCGACCAGTCCCGCAACCAGACCATCCGTCCGCTCAACTCGACACCGTAGAGTCGCGCCGCGGTCGGTGCGATGCGCACACGATCGGGCTCCAGCTCGGGCAGGAGCGTGACCGGATCGAGCAGGTTCTCATAGCGCGGAGCCGGATCGCGCACGCCCTTGCGATAGGCCTCGAGACGCCACCCGCCGCCGTTCGGGATGCGCCGTTCGATGCCAACCACCCACTGATCGCCAGCCTGGCGGCGCGCAAAAGCGACCTCCCCGTCGGCCACCGCGAGTTCATCCGGCCTCGTGGCCTGGGTGGTCCGTCCGGCACTGAGGCGCAGTGTCGTGCTGTCGTCGAGCGCATACTCGAGCGCAAGTCTGGGTTCGAGTGCGACCGAATCAAAGTCGCCTAGTCGCACCCGACTCACCGGGTCGGCCACGTCGTCGACACGATAGTGGCGCGATTCGACGCGCAACCCCGCGTCCAGACGCCAGCCACGCCCGAGGTCCAGCAATCGCGACGCGTAGGCGGCAATGGCCTGGCCATCAGCGAGCAGCCCGCTGCGACGATCGAGTCCGTTGCTGCTATTCGTGTGAACCGCTGGCGCATAGG
>CAZAWM010000026.1:18103-18849 GCA_964488605.1 uncultured Steroidobacteraceae bacterium
ACAGCGCCGCTAGCAGCGGATCGAAGTTCGCGGCGCCCGAGTAATCGTATGATGCCTCGCTCTCGGTGACTGCCAGGCCGGCGATCCACCGGCCCGGGGCGCGCCATTCGAGGCGCAAGTGCTGCGACTCGATCCGGCGGCGATCGTCGACGGCGCCGCTGACCGAGCCTGTTCGGTCGAGACTGCCAGCACGGTCGGTGCGGCGACGGCCGATCGACGCGATCGCCTCGAGCTGCTGACCGTTCGACAAGTCGCGCGAAGCCCGCATCCAGCTCGCCGTATCGCGATACGTGGCATCGGCCGCATCGACGCCGTTCAGCCCGTCGTCGCGAACGCGCAGTTCGTCGCGCAAGGCGAGCGCCCCGGCCGTCAGCGTCCAGTCGCCGATCTCGCGCTCGACCCGCAGAAGTGCGTCGGAGAACTCCGGTTCCACACCGTCGCGACCCGAGGCACGAGTGACGAGCTGGGTCGTGCTGCTGCGACCGGAGGCGAGCCAGCGCAGCGGCGCGCGCGCAGCGAGCCGCACCGCGCGGGCGACGTCGGCATCGTCCGCTAACGGTTCGTCCGAATGTCCCGTCTGCGGTCGTGATCGGTGCTCACGGACCTGCCCTCGAGCTAGCGTCCCAGCGCTACGGCATCGAGGCCGCGGGCCGCCATGGCACTGCGGAAAGCTGATCGCGCGCGCTGCAGCGTGGACCGCGCCGCCTCGAAAGTCGTGCCGAGCCGGTCGGCGAGCTCATTACGAC
>CAZAWM010000026.1:18859-21726 GCA_964488605.1 uncultured Steroidobacteraceae bacterium
CGAGGCGTCGCCGCGATAGCCGTCGAGGCGGCGCACGGGACGACAGAGCGCGCGCTGGGCCGCTTTCTCCGCGATATCGACGTCGCCGTGGGTCCGCGCGAGGGCGAACCGGTACAGACGGTCGAAGTACTCGTTGAAGAACCCCCGGAACGCCCGCTCGTCTCCCGCGAGCAGGCGCTCCACCAATTGCTGATCGCTCGCCGTCATGAACGGCACGAGGTTAGACGGACGCATCAGCGGGTGGCAATCGCTGCCCTCGGGGGCGTGTGCGCGGCCGCACCCGTTCACCCGCCGCCGCGCGCGGCAGCGTTGCCGCTGCTCGCACCATTGCTCGTTCTGCCGAGCTGATACCTCATCCTCGGCGCGCTGACGCGTCTGTGGTTATGGAGCCAGTTCGGCCGCACAGCGTCCGTTCCTGCCTCGACCCTCGGCTGGATCGTTCCGCTCGGCGCGGCCAACGACCTGCTTCAGGGGGCTTATCTGCTCGTGCCGCTCGCGCTTCTGCAGTGGTTCGCACCAGACCGTTGGCGCACCGGCAGAACCTGGCGATTCGCGCTGCTGGGTCTCGCCGCAGCATGGTTCGGCGCCACGTTCTTCGTAGCCGTGGCCGAGCACTTCTTTCTCGAGGAGTTCGACTCGCGCTTCAGTCTCGTCGCGGTCGATTACCTGATCTGTCCCACCGAGGTCGCGGGGGACATCTGGACCGAATACCCCGTCAAGAGGGCGCTTGCCGTCACCTCGACCGTGGCAGTGCTCGCTACCTGCGCCTTGCGCTGACACCTCGCGGCGGATAGCGTCGCAGCTACGACTCTTGCATCGCGCACATGGATCTTCATGCCGTTCGTGGCCATGCTGGTGCTGGCCGCGGGCACGGTTCGCACCGACGCGCTTGAACTCTCGACAAACCGCATCGCGAAAGAGCTGGCCGCCAGTGGCCTGTCGCGCTTCGCCCAGGCGCATCGCACCAGCGAGATCGACCGTCACGCCTTCTACGCGAACCGAGATCCGCAGCGGAATCTAGCGGTGCTGAGGCGGGAACTCGGCGCCACGGGCGGGCGCTTCACCCGTCTCGCGGAAGGCCGACTCGACCGCGCGTTCCCGGCGCGACCCGACGGTCTCGGCCGTCTGAACGTCGTGCTGATCACAAGCGAGTCATTCGGCGCCGAGTTCAGTCGTCTGCACGGCTCGGAACGCGACTGGACACCCGAGTTCGATGCGCTAGCACGACAGGGCCTCTGGTTCCGTCATGCCTACGCCTCGGGTACGCGCACCGTGCGCGGGCTCGAGGCGATCTCGACGTCGATTCCGCCGATACCGACCGTTTCAATCCTGCGTCGAACCGGATTCGAGCACGTGACGACGCTCGGCGAGGTGCTGAGGAAGAACGGTTACCAGACGACGTTCATGTACGGCGGATACGGCTACTTCGACAACATGAACGCGTTTTTCGCGGCCAACGGCTACGAAGTCATCGACCGCACGGGGCTGGCCGGCAAGCCGCGTTTCGAGAACGTCTGGGGTGTCGCGGACGAGGATCTCTTCGACAATGTGATCGCACATGCCGACCGGCTTGCGAGCACGCGGCAGCCGTTCTACATCCATGTGATGACGACATCGAATCACAAGCCGTTCACGTTTCGCCCCGGGCTCGAATCCATTGGGGCGTCGAGCGAGGGTGGCGGACGCGAGTCAGGGGTGCGCTACGCCGACTATGCCCAGGGCCGGTTCCTGCGTACCGCGGCGAAACGCCGATGGTTCGATGGTACGCTGTTCGTGGTCGTCGCCGACCATGGCGCACGCGTCTGTGGCCGCGAGGACATTCCGCTCCGCTCGTATCAGATACCGCTGCTGTTCTACGCACCGCGGCACCTATTGCCGGGTCGAATCGACACGCTGACGTCGCAGATCGACATTGCACCGACACTGCTCGACCTGCTGGGGCTACCCTACTCCGCACCCTGGTTCGGCCGTGACGTGCTACATGCCACGGAGCGGAGCCATGTCGCGTTTTTCAGCCATAACCACGATGTCGCGCTGTATCGGGACGCTTCGCTGGTCGTGCTCGGACTGCGTGGTCGGATCGACCACCTCGCCTATTCGATGGGCAATGATCGTTACCTTCCCATGCCACCCGATCCGGCGCTCGAGGATCTCGCCGTGGCGTATTTTCAGACCGCCTACGAGATGTTCCGCAGCCAGCGCCGGGACTGAGTCATTCGCGATTGACCTTGCGCGGTTTCGCCGTCCAACCCACGCCTCAGACCGAACCGCGCAGCGAGATCATCTTGTCGCCAGATACCGACCCACCACGCGCCATTCCGATAGGTCCAGTCGGCCGGACCCGCTACCAGATCGAGGAGGCCGCCCGCCGGGGTGCAGCGCGAATCGGGCTGAGGGTTCGGCCGTGGAGGCGGGCGGCGATGGATCGGTACGTGACCGGCAAGCCTCTCGCGTGCGTCATCGCCATGCTCGTGCTGATGCCGTGCGCGCTCGCGCCGCCGGGCGGAGCCGCGATTCTGCCCAGCGTCACCTCGCGCACCGCGCAGATCGACCGCGAGCGCCCGCCGGTGATTCCGAGCGACGTGGAGCTCGAGGCCGCCGGTGCGCGCGTCGGCAGGATCCGGATCGTCGTGCGCGACCTGTTCAATACGACCCGGCCGGACGAGAACACGTCCCTGTTCCGTCTCGCTAATCGGTTGCACATCGAGACGCGCGAGTCGACGATCCGGGGCCAGCTGCCGTTCGCCGAGGGCGAGCCCTACAGAGGTCGCCTGCTCGAGGGATCGGCGCGCATGTTGCGGACCCAGCGCTATCTGCGCGATGCGTGGCTGCGGCCGGTCGCGTGGCACGATGGCGTGGTCGACATC
>CAZAWM010000027.1:0-20928 GCA_964488605.1 uncultured Steroidobacteraceae bacterium
TGCGCCCGAGCAGCGCTTCATCCCCGGCATCGCGCAGTCTCTCGAGGCCCAGTTTCGCGGCATAGGTCTGCCGATACTGCCGCTCGAAAGTCTGGCGATAGCTTCGCAGGCCATCCTCGAAGGGCGCGCGGTCGGGTACGAGCTCCCAAAGCGCGCCGGCGAGGCGTGCCAGATTCCATTGCGCGATCTGCGGCTGAGCCTCGAAGCGGTACCGACGGCCCTCGGCATCCGTGGTGTTCGGCGTCCAGTCCGGTTCGTAGTCCTCTAGCCAGCCATAAGGACCATAGTCGATGGTCAGACCGAGGATTGACATGTTGTCGGTGTTCATGACGCCGTGCACGAAGCCGACGCGCATCCAGTGCGAAATCAGGACACCTGTTCGACGGCAGACCTCCGCGAACAGATCGCCGACGCGCTGCTCCAAAGTCGCTGCGCCGCGCGCGATGTCCGGGTAATGGGTGGCCAGCACGTACTCGAGCAGCGCGAGGTGCGTCGTGCGCTCGCCCTGCGCCGCGTGGATCTCGAGGTTACCGAAACGCAGAAACGACAGCGCCACGCGGCAGACGATCGCGCCAGGCTCGGTGCGCGGCCGGCCGTCGTAGAACATGTCACGGACGACGCCCTCGCCCGTCGCCACCAGCGACAGCGCACGCGTCGTCGGCACGCCGAGGTGATGCATCGCCTCGCTGCAGAGAAACTCGCGCAGCGACGATCGCAGCACTGCGCGCCCGTCGGCGAAGCGCGAGTAGGGCGTGCGGCCGGCACCCTTGAGCTGCAGCTCCTGGAGAGTCCCGCGACGGTCGCGCATCTCGGCCAGCGTGATCGCCCGGCCATCGCCGAGTTGGCCTGCCCATTGGCCGAACTGGTGCCCACCATAGCGCGCCGCGTAGGGCCGCATGCCCGGCAGCACGAGGTTGCCGGCGAGCGCGAGCAGGGTCGGGTCGTCTTCGCTGCGCGGCCGCTCGAGGCCGAGTTCCTCGGCGAGCGGCTCGGACCAGGCGAGCAGGCGCGGCTGGGCTACCGGGGTCGGCGTCACGAATGAATAGACTGCATCGCGAACCTGACGCACGGCATTGGAGGGATCCGGATCGGCGGGCAAGGCACTGACGAACGAGGTCTCGAACTCGACGGCGGTCAGCGGGCGCAGCGCGCGCTGCTCGGTGGCGGCGACGGACATCGCTTCAGTGGCTCAGGAACGACGTGACGGCGTCGGTCCAGGCATCCGGCTGCTCATCGGCGATGTCATGTGTGCCGCCGACGAGTTCCGCGTAGGCGAAATCCGGACGCAGCGCGTGCGCGCGCCGTGTCGCCTCGTAGAGATCCTCGCCCGTGTTGGTCAGGAGCAGCGTCCGCACACGCAGCCCGCGCAGCAGCCCGGCGAGGTCCGCTTCCAGAATCAGCGGGAACGCCCGCCAGTTGGTGGCACCGCTGAGCAGCGCCTCGACGGTATAGCGGTGCATCCGCTCGAGGTCGGTCCAGCCCGGCGTCGAGCGCAAGCGGTTCTGCCAGCCCCGCAGCAGATGCGATCCGTCCGCCTCGATCTGCTTCGGGCCGAAATAGAAGGCCGCGAAATGCGCGCGTTCGGCGTCGCTGAGCAGCGGGAAGCCGTTCAGGACCAGCGCCTCGACGGTCTCGGGCCGCGCGGTGGCATGCAGCGCGCCGACCACGGCGCCCGTGTGGTGACCGAGCAGTCCGCAGCGCGACCAGCCGAAATGCTCGAGCGCCGCGGGCACGCAGCTCGCATAGGCGTCGAGCGTCAGCGGCTCCGGAGCCGGGTCCGACATGCCGAACCCAGGCATATCGAGCGCGACGGTATGGAAGCCCCGACCTGCAAGGCGCGGCAGCACGGCCTCGAACTGAGCCCCCGATAGCGGCGACTGATGCAGCAGGAGCAGGGGGCGGCCACCGGAGCCGGCCACCCTGTAGTGGATCTGCCCGGTCGGCGCACGGAAGTAACCACGTTCGATGCTCATGACCCCTACAATCCTGCCATGGATCGGGTCAATCGCCAGTGGGTTCTCGCGGCGCGTCCGCAGGGTCCGGTGCGCGAGACGGATTTCCGCCTGATCGAGCGTCCGCTGCCGCAGCTCGAGCCCGGCCAGTTCCTGATCCGCACGCTCTACCTCGGCGTCGCCGCGGTGATGCGCGGCTACATGCTCAACACCGAGACATTCGAGCGTCCGCTCGCCCTCGGCGATGTGATGCATGGTCGCGGCGTCGGCCGGATCGTCGCCTCCCGCAACCCGGACTGGCCCGAAGGGCTGATCGTGCACGGTAAGCTCGGCTGGCAGGACTATGCGGTCGCTGACGGCTCGCCGTACTACCTGATGTATCCCGTCCGCCAGCGCGTGGCGCCCGTGTCGACGGCGCTCGGCGTGCTCGGCCTGACGGGCTTCACGTCCTACCTCGGGCTCGTCGATGTCGGCGCCGTCCGCGCCGGCGATACGGTGCTGGTTTCGGGCGCGGCGGGCGGCGTCGGCTCGAACGTCGGGCAGATCGCCCGCAACCTCGGCGCACGCGCCATCGGACTGGCCGGCAGCGACGAAAAATGCCGTCTGCTGACCGAGCGGCTCGGTTATGCCGGAGCGATCAACTATCGCAGCGAGGATGTCGGGGCGCGCATCGGCGCGCTCTGTCCGGATGGGATCGACGTGTTCTTCGACAACGTCGGCGGCGAGATACTCGACATCGGGCTGCTGCATCTGCGGCGCCACGCGCGCGTAGTGCTTTGTGGCGCTATCTCGCAGTACATCGACGGCTTCGAGCGTCCGCGCCCGCTCGCCAATGCCTTCCAGATCTTCAAGAAGATGGCGCGCATGGAAGCTTTCTTCATCTACGAGATGGCCAAGCATTTTCCCCGCGCGGAGGCGGCGCTCGCCGCGTGGATCGCCGCCGGTCGGCTCTACTACCAGGAGGACATCCTCGATGGCTTGGAGCGGATGCCGGAGGCGCTTATCCGTCTGTTCGAGGGCCGCAATGTCGGCAAGCAACTCGTCCGGGTCGCCGCCGACGCCGACTGACGGACACATCGGACGCCCATGAAGCTGCAGCAGCTCCGCTACCTCGTCGCCATCGTCGAGAGCGGCCTGAACATCTCGGCCGCCGCCAACCGGCTGCATACCTCACAACCCGGCGTGAGCCGCCAGATCAAGCTTCTCGAGGACGAGCTCGGTTTCCAGATATTCATCCGCGAGGGTCGCTCGCTGCAGCGCCTCACGCAGCAGGGCCAGCGGGTGTTCGAGCGCGCGCAACGAATCGTCCGCGAAGCCCAGGCGATCCGTGGCATGTCGCTGGACCTGCGCGACGAACAGCGCGGCACGCTGTCGATCGCCACGACCCACACGCAGGCCCGTTACGTCCTGCCGTCGGCGATCTCACGCTTCCGCGAGAAGTACCCCAAGGTCCGCCTGCACCTGCATCAAGGCACCTCGGAGCAGATCGCCGAGATGATGCGCAGCGAGTACGTCGATCTGGCCGTCGCCACCGGGTCGCAGGCGGAGTTCGAGCATTGCGTGCTGCTGCCCTGCTACGAATGGTACAGGCGGCTCGTTGTGCCGCGGCAGCACCCGCTGACACGGTTGCGGCACGTGACGATCGAAAAGCTCGCGAGCTTTCCTATCGTCACCTACGTGTTCAGCCTCACCGGTCCGTCCTCCCTGCGCACGGCGTTCGAACGCGCCGGACTCGAACCGGACATCGCGCTGACGGCGCGCGACGCCGACGTCATCAAGACCTACGTGCGCCTCGGTCTCGGCGTCGGAATCGTCGCGGCGATGGCGGTCAGCGAGCAGGAGGACCCTGACCTCGTCTCGCTCGATGCGCAGCATCTGTTTCCGCGGCACCTGACGTGGGTGGGCTTTCGGCGCGGCGCCTTCCTGCGCCGCTATGCGTACGATTTCATGCAGATGCTGGCGCCGCATCTCGACATCCGCCGCGTCAGCCGCGCGGCGGCCGCACTTGATCCGGCAGGCGTGGCGGACGTGTTTGCCGATGTCCGCCTGCCGATCTTCGCCTGACTCCGGCGCCGCGCGCGCGCCGGACCTGGGCGGCGTTTCAGTAGAATCCCGCCATTCCCGCCACTCAAGGATCCCGCATGGACGTTGACATCATCCTCGAACCGGACCTCACCCCGCGACAGGTCGCCGAACTCGGCGTCGAGGCCGAAAAGTACGGGATCCGCGCGTTATGGACCTCGAATTTCTTCGCCCACTGGGATGCGTTCCTCTCCGCCGCGACGCTGGCGGAGCGCACGAGCCGGCTGCTGATGGGACCGCTCGCCGTCAGTCCGTTCGAGATGCATCCGCTCAAGATCGCCAATGCGCTGCTCACGCTGAACGAGATGTGCGGCGGTCGCGCCGTGATCGCGGTCGGCGCCGGCGAAGGCAACGTCGACGCGATGAACCTGCAGAAGCCGCCGAAGATCGTCCGCGCGGTGCGCGAGGCGATCGAGATAGTCCGCGGCGCAGCCTACGGGCAGATCGCCAAGGGCTACAAGGGCGAGGACTTCCAGATCAATCTCCCCTGCCAATACCCCTGGGCGAAGTCGCCGCCGCCGCAGGTGTACGGCACGGCGTATCGCGCCCAGATGATGCGGATGTTCGCGCGCGTGGCCGACGGTGTGTTCATTGGCTGCACGCCCCCGGAAGTAATGGCCGAAGCCATGAAAGAGGTCAACGAGGGCGCCGCGAAGCGCGATGCGTCGATGCCACCGCTGCGCGCAAATACGTTCTGGGCCTGGCATCTGAAGCGCGACCGCCGCGAAGGTTACCGCGAGTCGCGCCGGGAGCTGGCCTGGCGAGCACGCAAGCTCGATCCGGAGCTGCTCGCCCACGTGCTGGACCCGGACGAGGTCAAGCTCGTGCGCGACAACTACGACAAGTGCGTCGCCGCGTGGTTCGACCGCTCAGGTCACATCCAGGGCATTCCGGAGGAGATCCCGAACCGCCTCTGTGAGTATTTCACTTCGACCGGCGGACTCGGGGATCTAGACCGCGAGATCGAACGCTTCAAGCTGTTCGGTCGCGCGGGCCTGACCGAGGTGGCGCTGCGCCTGCACGACGATCCGATGGACGGTCTGCGTATCATCGGCGAGCACGTCGTGCCGCGGCTGCGGGGATGAGACGGTGAGCAGCCCGATCGCGGACGCACAACCAGCGCCGAAGCCACCGTCGCTGCCTCTGCCGCGGGTAGTCGCTGTGCTCGGCGGCACCGGCGACCTCGGTGGTGGCATCGCCCGCTTCCTCGTGCGCCAGGGCATCGAGGTGATCATCGGCTCGCGCGATTCGAGCCGGGCCGAGGCCGCAGCCGGAGCCGTCGCCAACGAAATTCCCGGCGTGCGGGTGCGCGGCGCCGCGCTCGCCGATGCGGCCGACGACGCGGAGCTCGTATTCCTGGCCGTCCCGTATGCGGCACATGCCGCGACCCTCTCCACGGTCCGTGAGACCGTGCAGGGCAAGATCGTCGTCGATACGACCGTGCCGCTGCGACCGCCGAAGGTGATGCGCGTGCAGCTGCCGGCCGCCGGCTGCGCAGCCGTCGAGTCTCAGCAGCTGCTCGGCGAGAACGTCCGGGTCGTCTCGGCGCTGCAGAATGTCTCGGCGCACTATCTGACGGAGGGCGTCGTGCCCGACTGCGACGTGCTCGTGACCGGCGATGACGAGGCGTCCCGCCAGCTCGTCATCGACCTGCTCGCGCGCGGCGGTCTGCGCGCCTGGCATGCCGGTCCACTGGCGAACTCTGCGGCCGCCGAAGCACTGACATCGATCCTGATCGGCCTGAACAAGCGCTACCGGTTCCGCGGCGCTGGTATCCGGATCACCGATGGTGGACATGCCTGATCGGCGCTTCTCGTCTGGACCGTGCGCTTGAGCTACACGGCTCCTACGCGACTCGAACTCGTCGCGCTCGCTTCGCTACCGCTGATCCGCGCCGGCGATGCGCTCGCGCCGCTGATCGCCGCCGCGCTGCAGCGCGAAGGACTCAGGCTCGAGCGCGGCGACGTGCTCGTCGTGGCGCAGAAGATCGTCTCCAAGGCCGAAGGCCGACGCGTCCCGCTCTCGAGCGTCACACCGTCGGCGCGCGCCCGCTCGCTGGCGCAACGTCTCGGCAAGGATCCGCGGCTGATCGAGTTGGTCCTACGCGAATCACGTGAAGTCCTGCGCATCGGCCGCGAGGTGCTGATCGTCGAGCACCGCTCGGGTTTCGTGCTCGCGAATGCCGGCATCGACCAGTCGAACGTCAACGAGCGCGGCGACGATACTGAAGCGCTGCTGCTGCCGGAGGATGCCGACGCCTCGGCAGCCAGACTGCGAACCGAACTGGCGACGCTGACCGGCACGGAGGCGGCGGTGCTCGTCATCGACAGCATCGGTCGCGCCTGGCGTCGGGGCACGGTCGGCCAGGCCCTGGGCGCTGCCGGCCTGCCTGTGGTCGTCGATGCGCGCGGCCGGCGCGACCTATTCGGCCGGCCATTGCGCGCCACCGACATCGGCATCGCCGATGAACTCGCGGCGGCCGCGTCGCTGCTGATGGGGCAGGCGAACGAGAGCCGGCCGGTCGTGCTGGTGCGCGGCTTCGACGCCCGCGACTGCGGTCAGACGGCGCGCGTGCTGCAGCGCGACCGGCGCGAGGACCTGTTCCGATGAGCGGCACCGGACAGTCCGCAGCGCTGACCGAAGCGAGGGTGCTCGCGCTTTCTGGCGGCGTCGGCGGCGCCAAGCTCGCGCGTGGCTTGAGCCGGACAGTGCCGGACTGGCAGCTCGCCGTCGTCTGCAACACTGGCGACGATTTCGGTCACCTCGGCCTCGAGATATGTCCGGACCTCGACTCCGTGACCTATGCGTTGGCCGGCCTAGCGGATACCGGGCGCGGCTGGGGGCGCGCCGACGAGACCTGGCACGCGCTGGAGACGCTGCGCGCGCTCGGCGCGGACGACTGGTTCGCGCTCGGCGATCGCGATCTCGGACTGCACCTCTGGCGCACGGCCCGACTGCGCAGCGGTGCGACGCTCAGCGAGATCGCCGTCGAGGCTGCCGCACGCCTCGGTGTTACCCAGCACCTGCTGCCGATGAGTGATGACATGGTGCGGACGCGCGTCGTCACCGACGCCGGAACGCTCGACTTCCAGGACTACTTCGTCCGGCGCCGGGCCCACCCCCGGGTCCTGGCCCTGCGATATGCCGGATCGGCCGATGCGCGCCTGCCGGCGCTGCTCGCGGCGGCGCTCGCCAGCGGCTGGCGCCCCGAGACCATCGTGATCTGTCCGTCAAACCCCTATCTCAGTATCGACCCGATTCTCTCCATCCCGGCCTGGCGGGACTGGCTCGCGCGCGTCGACTGTCCTATCGTGGCGGTCAGCCCCATTGTCGGGGGTCAGGCACTGAAGGGCTGCGCGGCGAAAATGATGCTCGAGTTCGGTCTCGAAGTCTCGGCGGCCACGATCGCGCGCCATTACGGCGCACTGCTCGACGGTCTCGTGATCGACTCGGCGGACGCCGCGCTCGCTGAGCGAATCGAGCGAGACGGTGTCGCAGTGCGCGTCTTGCCGACGGTCATGCACGACGACGCCGATCGCGACGCGCTGGCTCGCGCCGTGCTCGACTTCGCATGCGACCTCGCCGCGCATGCGCCGCAGCGCCGCGCATGACCGCCGTCTACGCGCTCGTGCCGATCAAGCCGTTCGGCCGCGCCAAGGTGCGACTTGCCGGCGTCGCCACGCCCGCGCAACGCAGCGCGCTCGCGCAGGCCATGGCGCGCCGTGCGCTACAGGCCGCTTGCGCAGCGCAGAGCGTCGAGCGCGTCTTCGCGCTCTGCGGCGATCGTGAGGGCTGCGAGCTCGCACGCCGCTGCGGCGCGACTCCGCTGCGCGAGCGCGGACACATCAGCCTGAGTCGACGACTCATGGAGGCGATCGACACGCTTGGCGCCGCGGGCGCCGGCGCGGCGTTTTATCTCGCGGCCGACCTGCCTGACGTATCGGCGTCCGACCTAGACTGGCTGATCGCGCATCATCGCGGCGGCGTGACACTGGTCGCGGCCGAGCGCGACGGCGGTACCAACGCGCTGCTCTGCGATCTGCCAAGACCGATCGGGTTCGCGTTCGGCCCGGCGAGCGCGGCGCGCCATCTTGCCCGCGCGCGGCGCGCCGGCGTGGCGGCCCGGCGCCTGCAACGTTCGACGCTCGCGCGCGACCTCGACACCGCCGCTGATCTCGACCGCTTTGCGAACGAGCGCCGATGGATCGTTTGAACGTTCTGTCCGATCTCGAGTCGGCCCTGGAGATCGCGGACGCGCCGCTCGAGCTGCTGATGGCCCGCGCGCGCGCGCTTCGGGATGCGCACAAGCCCGGCGTCGTCACCTACTCGCGCAAGGTTTTCATTCCGCTGACTCGCCTGTGTCGCGATGTTTGCCGATACTGCACTTTCGCGACCACGCCGTCCGATCTGCCCGCGCCCTATCTCTCGCTCGACGAGGTCGTGGCGATCGCTGAGGCGGGCCATGCTGCGGGCTGTGACGAGGCGCTGTTCACACTCGGCGACCGGCCGGAAGCACGTTACAGCGCAGCGCGGCGCTGGCTCGAGGAGCATGGCTATCACTCGACCGTCGACTACCTCGCCGCGGCGGCTGCTGCGGTGGTCGAGCGCACCGGCCTGCTGCCGCACCTGAACGCCGGCGTGCTCGACGAGAGTGAGTATCGCCGCCTGCGGCCGTTCGCTGCCTCGATGGGACTGATGCTCGAATCGTCCTCGAAGCGCCTCTGCGAGCGTGGCGGACCGCATCATGGCTGCCCGGACAAGGATCCGGACCTGCGCCTCGCGTCGCTCGCGGCTGCGGGCCGCGCCGGCATCGCGATGACGAGCGGACTGCTGATCGGCATCGGTGAGACCCGCCGCGAGCGCCTCGAGGCGCTGTTCCTGCTGCGGAAACTCCAGCTAGAACACGGCCATCTGCAGGAAGTGATCGTGCAGAACTTCGTGCCCAAGCCGGACACGCCGATGCGGAACATGCCAGCCGCTGCGCTCGACGAGCTCTGCTGGACGATTGCAATGGCGCGCCTCGTCCTCGGCGCGGAGCTCGGCCTGCAGGCGCCACCGAACCTGAATCCCACGGACCTCGGCCGCCTCATCGCTGCCGGTATCGACGACTGGGGCGGCGTCTCGCCTGTCACGCCCGATCACATCAATCCGGAGTCGCGCTGGCCGAGTCTGGCCGCGCTCGAACGCGATACGGCAGCGGCCGACCGCACACTCGTGCCGCGGCTGACGATCTATCCGCGCTTCGTGCGCGAGCCGACGCGCTGGCTCGATCCCGCGATGCGACCGCACGTACTGCGTCGCAGTGACGCGAGCGGACTGGCGCGCGAGGACGACTGGACGGCCGGCAGCGCGACGCAGCCACCGTCGCGTCGCCGGCGGCTGCATGCCGCCATGCCGATCGACCTGACTCTGCTGCGGGCCTCGCGCGGCGATCCTCTGCAGCAACACGAACTCGTGACCCTGCTCGAAGCGCGCGGCGGAGCGGTCGACGCGATCGTCGCAGCAGCGGACGGCCTACGCCGCGCCCGGTGCGGCGATGTCGTCAGCTTCGTCGTCAACCGTAACATCAACTACACCAACATCTGCACGCACCGCTGCGGCTTCTGCGCTTTCTCCAAGGGTCGTTCGCACCGCGCGCTGCGCGGCAAAGCCTACCTGCTCGATCTCGACGAGCTCGCCGCGAGAGCCATCGAGGCTGCCGCCCGTGGTGCGACCGAGGTCTGCATGCAGGGCGGGATCCATCCGTCGTTCACCGGTCAGACCTATCTCGATCTGCTGCGCGCCGTGAAGCAGGCCGTTCCGGCCATGCACGTGCACGCGTTCTCGCCGCTAGAGGTCACGCACGGCGCGCGCACGCTCGGGCTGAGCGTGCCGGCCTTTCTCGAACGGCTGCGCGACGCCGGGCTCGGTAGCCTGCCGGGAACGGCGGCCGAGATCCTCGACGATGCGGTGCGTGATCTCATCTGCCCCGACAAGCTCCGAAGCCATGAGTGGCTCGCCGTGGTCGAGGCGGCGCACCGGGTTGGTCTGCGCACGACGTCGACGATGATGTTCGGCACCGTCGAAACGCCGCGCAGCTGGGCGCAGCACCTACTGGCGCTGCGCGCGCTGCAGGCGCGGACCGGCGGCATCACCGAGTTCGTGCCGTTGCCGTTCGTGCACATGGAAGCACCGCTCTTCCGACGCGGGCAGGCGCGTCGCGGCCCGACCTGGCGCGAGATCGTGCTGGTACATGCCGTCGCGCGTCTCGCGCTGCACCCGCTGGTCGAGAACATCCAGGCGTCGTGGGTCAAGCTCGGTCCGCAGGGTGCCGCACAGATGCTCGATGCCGGCGCCAACGATCTCGGCGGTGTGCTGATGAACGAATCGATTTCGCGCGCCGCCGGCGCCACTCACGGCCAGGAGCTTGACGCGGCGGCGATGACGGCGCTGATCGAGTCCTGCGGACGTCGCCCACGGCAGCGCACGACGCTCTACGCCGATGCGAAGACTGCGGGCGCTGCGATCCTCAGGGCGGCGGATCTTCCGCCGGGCGCCGTTTCGAACGCCTGACGACGCCAAGCCTTTCTAGCAGCGTCTGGCGATATGCAACCCCGCAGCGCAACCTGCGGCCGTCGCGCAGCGTCAGCTGCAAGCCGCCGCGCACCGTGCGCGTCAGCGAGTCGACACGCCGCAGGTTCACGATCAGCGAACGGTGCACGCGGCTGAACTGCGCCGAACCGAGTCGGACGGCGAGTTCGCTCAGCGTGTAACGGCCGTGCAGCCGCCGCTTGCCGGCGCAGAACCAGACATAGTTGCGGTCCGCCTCGATGTAGTCGATCTCCGCGGGGTCCACCATGACCAGCGTCGCGTCCTCGTATGCAACGAGACGTATATCGTCGTTCGCCGCAGTGCCGGCGGCGCGGCCCATCGCCGCCTCGAGCGCCTGTTCGACCATGGCGCGCAGCTCGCCGCGGTCGGCGTTCGCGGCGCGGTCGCGCAGCCGGTTCACGCATTCGTCGAGCCGCTCGCGCTCGAAAGGCTTCAGCAGGTAGTCGATCGCGCGTACCTCGAACGCGCGCACGGCATAGTCGCTGTAGGCGGTCACGAACACCACCTGCGGCCAGGGTTCCTCCATCAGCCGCAGCAGCTGGAAGGCGTTGCCGCCGCCGAGCCGGATGTCGAGGAACAGCACGTCGGGTCGCAGTTCGCGCAGCAGTGGCACGGCGGCGCCGACGCTGTCCGCCTCACCGAGCAGCTGTACGTCGTGGTAGTCGCGCAGCATCGAGCGCAGGCGCGCGCGCGCCGGCAGTTCGTCCTCGACGATCACCGCGCGCAGCAGCGACGACGGGTGGGTCATGCCCGGCCGTCCGCCTCTGCCTCGAGCGGCAGATCGAGCCGCAGCACGACCCGTCCGCCGTCGCGGCGCAGCGTCAGCGCGAAGCGCTCGGCATAGGTCGCGCGCAGCCGTGCCCAGGTGTTGCGCAGTCCCACGCCCGGCGAGTGGGCCGGATCGGGCAGCACGGAGTCCTGCGGTGCGGTATTGCCGATCTCGATGCGCACACAGGCCTCGCCGGACTCGTCGCGGGCCGGCTCGACGTCGACGCTGACCAGCACCTCGTGCGCATCGGAGTCGAGTCCATGGAGGGCAGCATTCTCGACCAACGGCTGCAGCAGCAGCGATGGCACCTCGACCGCGCGCAGCGAACCGTCGAGCGCGACGCGAACCCGCAGCCGATCCGGGAAACGCTGCGCGTGCAGTTCGAGGTACTCTCTCGCGATCTGCACCTCTTCGGCGAGCGGAATGCGCTCGCGCTCGTCGTCCGTGGTCCGACGCAGCAGCCGTGCCGTACGCATCAGCAGGTCGTTGGCGCCGTTCGGATCGTCGGGCAGCCGGGCCGCGATACTGTTCAGGGTGTTGAAGAGGAAATGCGGGTCGATCTGTCGCCGCAGTGCCGCGAGCCGCGCGCGCGTGAGCTCGTGCGCCTCGGCGGCGCGCGCCCCCGCCTGCTGCTGGAAGCGTCGCCAGCCGACGATCGCTGCCGCGATCCCCAGACCGCAGAGGTACTGGAAAGTAAACTCGGTGAACGGCACCAGCCAGACGAAGCGCTGCAGGTCCTCGATGACCTTTGCGGTCCAGGTCATCGGAACGTGGTCCGCCTTGTACTCGATTGGCAGCAGCGCCTGCGCAGCATAGATGGCGTAGCGCCCGAGCAGCCCCACGGCGACGACGATGGCGCCGTGGGCGAGCGCCGCGCGGCCGCGACGCGCGACCGGCCAGCCGATGCGCAGCGCGAGCCAGTAGGCAACGGCCAGCACCGGCAGCATCAGCAGGTGCTGCAGTGCGTAGACGTCGAGGCCGGCAAGGTTGCGCGCAAGCCCTTCGGCGAGCAGCACGCCACGCACGATGAGTCGCGTGGCGATGACGTAAAGCCAAAACGCGCCAAGCGCAATCGTCAGCACGAGCGGCTCGGACAGGCGGAGCCAGAACGGGGTGCGCAATGCAACGGATTCCATGTGCGGATGATGCACCGGCGACGGCGCGAGTGCGCGGCCGGCACGGTTCGGGGTGCGTACAGCGCCGTTCGTCCCCGCGCCGATGCGTTTCGTCCCGACGGATTCCGCTGTTAAACGTGCCGGCCTAGTCTCGCGTCCAAGCTGCAGGGGACAGACGCACTTCGCTCCCCAGGCAGGCTCGAACAGTTCAATGGACAAGCCCCGAGACGACACCAGGAGAATCCGTCATGCAGAACACCACTCGCCGTCACCCTTCGCCGCTGCTCGCCCTCGCGCTCAGCGTCCTGACCAGCCTTCCGGCCGTGGCCGCGGCCGCCGCTCCGACCGACGCCGTGCCACGCGTCACGGTCCGGGTCGGCGACCTCAACCTCGAGTCGCGCGCCGGCATCGCTGCGCTCTATCAGCGGCTGTCGCGCGCGTCGCGCGCCGTCTGCGCCTCGCTCGACGGCCGCACGCTGCGCGAACGCCAGGCCTATGAACAGTGCCGCCGCGACAGCATGGAGCGCGCCGTCCGCGACGTCGGCAATTCGGACCTGCTCGCGCTGCACAACGCACGCACGGCGCAGCGCACGACCGGCTGAGACCGCAGGCTGCGGCTCCGACCGGCGGCTCAGCCGGTCGGGCCGCCCGGCCGATGCTGCGCGCCGGGCGCACGTCGGCGCAGACCCGGTTCCGCCTCGTAGACGGCGCGCAGCAGCAGATTCGGTAACTTCGTGTTGTCCCACTCGCCGTCGGCGCTGCGCGGTGGCGGTGCGCCGATGCGCAGCACCACGAGTTCCGCCGACGGGATGATGTAAACGACCTGGTTGGCATTACCGTCGAACAGGAACAGGTCGCGCGCGAGATAAGGTTGCGAATGCAGCACGCCGCTGTCAGCCGGGACGCGCTCGGGATTCGCGAACGGTCGGCGCTGGATGTAGTTACCGGCCACGTAGACGCCGAGTCCGTACCACGGATTCTGTGCCGTGCCCTGCGTCATGGCGGCGACGTAGCCGCGTGGCAGCAGGCGCCGGCCCTGCCAGACACCGTCGCGCAGGAAGAGGACCCCGAGTCGTAGCCAGGCCTCGGGAGGCAGCATCATGCAGCAGCCTGAGTGCGCCAGCCCTCCCGGCCGGTTGACCCAGACCTCACCACCGGGCGCCCCGATGGGCGCGAGGATCTCGTTGCCGACGAACTCCGCGTAGCGCCGCCCGGTGGCGCGTTCGATCACGAGTGCGACGATCTCCGAGGTGGCGTTGTTGTATTCGTAGCGCGTACCCGGCTCATCGACGACCGGGTATTCATGCAGGATGATGTTCTCGTGACGGGGATGCAGGTAGGCGCGGTTCAGGATGTCCTCGGCCGTGGTCGCGATCGCCTGCGGCAGAAACCCCGAGCGCATGTCGAGCAGATGCCGAATCAGGATCTTCGAGCGCCTGGGATCGTCACGCCATTCGACGAGAAAGTCCGCTACCGGCTGGTCCAGCGAGCGGATCCGGCCCAGCGCGATCGCGCGACCGATCGCGGCGGCCGTCATCGGCTTGGCGAGCGACCGCGAGGGGAAGGTCGCGTCGGCACGCATCGCACCGAAATAGCTGGCCGCGAGCAGACGTCCGCGGTGCCAGACCATGAATGCATCGGAACGGTTGCGTGCGACGTAGTCGCGCGCCTCCGCGAGCGCCCGGCCGAGCGTGCTGTCGGCAGGCGGGGCCGATACCGGCCATGGTCTGTAACGCGGCGCCCCCGGCACGGCCTCGAGCGGCTCGTAGGCCTCGAGGCCGGTGCCCAGCCTGAACGCCTCGATGAGCCGCTGGAAGCGCTCGCGATAGACGGCTTCGTCCGCCTCGGAATAGCGCGAGGGCACACCGGCCGCGGTGCCCTGAGAACCGGCCGCGGCGCCCTGAGAAGCCGATGCCGTTGACGACGTGAACATGGCCGACAGGACTACGAAAAGGATGGGCTGGATGCAGCGGGCAGAATGCGTCGAGAGCTTCATGTCGCCGAGCCTACGCACTAGCCGGTCCGGCGGAAAGTCCCTACGATAGGGCCATGCGCATCGCCAAGCCCATGCTGCTCGTCAGCACGCCCGTCGGCGTCGGCTGGGGACTGGTCGAAGCCGCCCGCTTCCATGCCTGGCTCGCGGCGCTGATGGCGCTGCTGATCTCCGTGGTCGGCGCGTTCCTCTGGATGACGGTCAGCCGGATCCGCCGCGAACGCGGCGGCGCGGACGCGAACTCCTTCGGCGCTTCTGCCGCGCCACCGGCGGCACCACCAGCACATCGCAGCTGAGCGCATCGAGCACTTTCTCGGCCGTCGAGCCGAGCAGCCAGCGCTGCAGCATTCCGCGGGAGACGGCTCCCAGCACGACGATCGCCGCGCGCCGGTCGCCGGCATAGGCCGGCAGGCCGCGCGCGGGCTCCGCCGATTCGATGCGCACCCGGCTCGCAGGCAGCCGCGCCACTCGGGCCACGCGCAGCACGCGTCCGCGTACGGCCCGCTCGTGGCGACGCTGCTCGTCCGGCGGCGCCAGCACAGGCAGCGGCTCGAGCGCCGTGCCGGGCACGAACCGCACGGCTGGGGAGAATGCGTGATAGGCATGGAGCCGGCCCCCGAGCGCACGCGCCAGCGCGTTGCCGGCAGCCAAAATGGCCCGATCGAGCGCAGCGGGCTTGTCGTGCGCGTGCAGCGGATCGATCGCAGCGACAATCGACGGACGGCGCCACGGTTCGGCAGACTTCACCAGTAGCAGCGGGCGCCGGCCGTGCCGGATCAGCTGCCAGTCGACATAGGTGAGCAGATGGCGGACGAATCCGCGTCGGGCCGACTGGCCTACGATGAGATCGGCATCGAACGCCTCGGCCGCAGCGACGATCGCCTCGTATGCGGGACGGGCCCAGGCGACATGGGTCGTGACCCGCAGGCCGCGGGCTGCGCTGGCGCGCAGCTCGATCAGCCGATCGAGCTGCGCCTTGCGTAACGCGACGACGTACTCGACCTCGCGCTGGGCCGCTCGGCCCCCGTACGCGGCAATGGCGGGATCGTAGGCAATGTGCCAGAGCGCTAAGCGCGCGCGCTGCGCCTGCGCGAGCCGTAGCGCCTTGTCGAGACCCGGCTGGTCCGCCTCGCCGGGGAACTCGATCGCGACCAGGATGCGCTTGAGCTTCACGCCCGCGCCTCGCCGGCGAGACCGGCGAACGGCTGAGCTGCCTGCAGTCCGTCGCCGGGATCCGTGGGCCGGACCAGCAGGAAATCGCAGTCGAGCGCCTCGATCAGGCTCTCGGTCAAGGTTCCCACCGCATCGCCGCGCACTCCGGTTCGCCGGCTCAGCGCACCCAGCACGAGGACATCGAGTTCGTGATTGCGCGCCAGAGCGCGGAGCGTCTGCTCCGGCGGTCCGTGCAGCAGATGCAGACGAGCCGACAGCAGACCGCGCTCCGCTGCGAGCGCGTGCATCGCCTCGAGGGATCCGGCCGCAGTGTCGTCCGGCGCGCTGTAGACGATCTCGAGGTCGCCGCCGCAGCCGCTCGCGAGGTAGGCCGCGGCCGCTAGCACCGACTGACCCATCGCTCTGGGGCCACCTAGGTCGACGCCAGCGGCGATCCGTGGTATCGGATGCCAGGTCCGGCCCCTCGTCAGCATCAGGGGCACAGGGCAGACGCGCAACAACTGCCAGTCAGTGGAATCGAGCACCGAGTGCCGCTGCGCGCCACGCGCCTCGACGCAGCGGATCACGAGGTCGGGCATCAGTTCGCGGACCTTGCGGACGATCCCGGCGTGCAGCGGGGTCTCGCACGCGACGCTGGTGCGGATCTCGAGATCCTCTGCAGAGATCGAAGTGCGGATCGCCTCGAGGAAGCGCCGGTTGTCGGCCAGACACTGCGCGACCGCGTCACGGATCCGCTCGCTATCGTAGGCATGCTGAGCCATGTAGGCATGTTCGGCGTCACAGGCGAACAGTTCGATGGCGGCACCGAAATGGCGCGCGACGATGCAGGCCTTTTGCAGCGCGCCGGCGATTTCACCGGACCGCTCGGCAATCACGAGGACCGACTTGATTCGGTTCATCATCGCGGTCCCGTGCCCGTCCCCCGCCTGCCCGTAGCCCTCAACCCTGCACGCGCCGCGCGCAGTCGGCGCACAGATCGGCGTAGGGAATCGCTTCGAGCCGTCCCTCGCCGATCGTCCCCCCGCAGCGGGCGCACTCGAAATACTCGCCGCGCTCGAGACGCTTGAGCGCACGGTCGATCAGCCGCAGCTCGTCGCGAGCCGCGTCGCCAATCCCCTGCAGCACCTCGTCGTTCTCGCGCTGCACGGCCTGCTCGCTGAAATCGGGCGACAGCGGTTCATGCTCGCGGCGCAGGTCCGCGGCCACGTGCGCCGCGCGCGCCGCGAGTTCCCGTCGCCTCGCGACAAGGCGCGTGCGGAATCTCTCGGTCGTCACCTTCCATCCCCCGATCCGATTGTCGCAGCGATTCTGCTGTCTGGAGCGTGCCTTGGACATGCGCGACTACGCCTAGGATGCTGCGGAGTGTACGTATGGCCCGCATGCTAGGATTGCGCTCTCCCAACGTATTCAAAAGGATGACACGTGGAATTCAGTGTCGCGCCCGAGATGCAGGCTCTGCTCGACGCGACGGTCGACGCGGTACTGATCATCGACGCGCGGGGCCACATCGAGATATTCAACCGCTCGGCCGAGCGGCTGTTCGGCTACGAGACCGCCGAGGTTCTCGGCCGCAATGTCAGCATGCTGATGAACGACCGTGACCGCGGCGCGCACGATGCGTTCATCGATCGCTACCGGCGTACCGGCGTCCCTCACATCATCGGCATCGGCCGGGAAGTCGAAGCGCGGCGCAAAGATGGCTCGGTTTTCCCGGCGTTCCTCTCGGTCGGCCGGATCGCTGGTACGGATCCGCCGCGCTTCGTCGGCTTCCTGCACGATATCACCCTGCGCCGCGAGACGCTCGCCGCGATCCGCCGCGAGCGCGACCGTGCCAACACCTACCTCGAGGTTGCACAGGTCATTCTGGTCGCCCTGTCGCCGGATGCGCGCATACAGCTCATCAATCGCCAGGGCTGCGAGGTGCTCGGCCTGCGCGAGACGGATCTGCTGGGGCGCGACTGGATCGACGCCTGCGTCGCAGCCGACCAGCGCGCGACCGTGCGCGAAGATCTGCATCGGCTCGCCCGGGGCGTCGGTCAGGGCCAGTCCGCCTGTGAGTATGCGGTGATCGAGCCGGGCGGCCAGCGGCGCCTCGTGGCCTGGCGATGTGTCGCGCTGCGCGACGCCGATGACGGCCTGACGGGATTCCTGCTGTCGGGCGAGGATGTCACCGAGAAGCGTGCGATGGAGGCGGCCGCGGAACGCATGCGTGTGCTGCTCAACGAGGCGCAGGAGATCGCCCGATTCGGCAACTTCGAGGTCCACGTGCCGGGCAACGGCAGCGATTTCTGGTCGCCACAACTGTACCGGATCCTTGGTCTCGATCCGCAGCGCGATCCCGTATCGGTCGGGCGGTTCAATGCGCTCGTCCATCCGGACGATCGGGCACGCTGCGACCGCGAGTGGCAGGAAGCGCTGCAGAAACCCGGCAGCTATACCTCCGAATACCGCATCCTGACTCCAGCCGGCGAAGTGCGCCACGTGCGATCGAACTACCAGACGATGCCCGCGGCGGACGGCAGCGTGCGCCTGGTTGGTACGCTGCTCGACGTGACCGATGCCAAGCGGGCCGAGCAGGAAGCTGCCGCCGCGAACCAGCGCATGGCGCACGTGGCACGTCTCGCGACCCTGGGCGAGATGGCAGCCGCGATTGCCCACGAACTCAACCAGCCGCTCTCAGCCATCGCGAACTACGCGAGCGCCGCGGCCCGCATTCTTCCCCAGCCAGCCGCAGCGGCTGCCGATCCCGAGAGCCAGGAAGACGTGCGCAGCGCTCTCGCGAAGATTTCGGCGCAGGCCTTGCGTGCGGGCGAGGTGATCCGTCGACTGCGCAGCCTCGTGCAGAAACGCGATACGCGGCGCGAGCGAGCCGACGTCAATCAGCTCGTCGAGGAGGTCGTCGCGTTCTCGCGCAGCGATGCCCGTCTCCACGATGTCGAGTTGCGCACCGAGCTGGATCCGGATCTGCCGGCGCTGCACATCGACGGCATACAGATCCAGCAGTTGCTGCTGAACCTCGTCCGCAACAGCATAGAGGCGCTCGCGAGTGAGTCTACCGCTGGGCGCGTGGTGTCGGTGAGCACCGCACGCGACGGCGACTCGGGTATCGTGATCAAGGTTACCGACAACGGCTGCGGGATCCCGGCAGCTCTGGCCGCGCAGGTGTTTGAGCCTTTCTGCACGACTAAAGAGACCGGTACCGGACTCGGGCTCGCGATCAGCCGCTCGATCGCCGAAGCTCACCGCGGTAGCCTCACCTACGAGCCCAACCTGCCGCATGGGGCCTGTTTCCTGCTGCGCTTGCCGCTGGTTGGCACCGGCGACGGCAACGCCGACCCCACGAAGCAGTGACACGGAGAACTTTAGGGATGAACCACAGACCCGCGACCGTTTTCATCGTCGACGACGACGACGCAGTGCGCAGCTCGCTGCGTATGCTACTCAAGTCGGTCGGCCTCGCCGCTGTCGCCTACGGGTCGGCGCGAGATTTCCTCGCCGCCTGGGACCCGGACCAGCCCGGCTGCCTCGTGCTCGACGTGCGCATGCCAAGCATGAGCGGCCTCGAGCTGCAGGAAGAACTCAATCGACGAGGGGCCATCATCCCCGTCATCTTCATCACCGGCCATGGCGACATCCCCATGGCGGTAGAAGCGATGCAGCATGGTGCCTTCGACTTCCTGCAAAAGCCCTTTCGCGACCAGGATCTGATCGACCGGATCCAGCGGGCCATCGAGCGCGATGTGCGCAACCGGGCGCAGCTCCTCGAGAAGGACAAGATCCGCGCGCGCTACGAATCGCTGACGCCGCGCGAGCGTGAGGTGCTCGCGCTCGTCACCGCGGGCAAGGCGAACAAGGTCATGGCCGCGGATCTCGGCGTGAGCCAGCGCACGGTGGAAATCCATCGCGCGAGAGTCATGGAGAAGATGGAGGCTGCGTCGCTCGCCCAGCTCGTCCGGATGGTCATGGAACTCGAATCGCGCTGAGGCGCACGCCTCAACGCGCCGCGCGCGGTTCGGGCGCCATCCGCGACAGGTAGTCGGTGATCCCGACCAGCTCGTCGTCGCTGAGGCTGCGCAGCGACGCCCGATGGATCGCGTTCATGCTCGGCCGGCGCCCCGCCAGGGCATCGCGCAGCTGCCGCTCGAGATAGGCCTGGTGCTGGCCCGCAAGCGCCGGCGTCGCGCCGTCGCGACCGGCACGCCCCAGCGCACCGTGACAGGATGCGCATGCCCGAAAGTAGGCCCGGGCACCCGCGTCGAGCGCACGTCCGTCGCCGATGCCCGCCGGCGTCCGCCGCTCGAGGCTTGCAACGTGAGCCGCGACGTCGGCGATCTCCTGCGCCGAGGAGAGATGGCGCGGATCGGCGAAATGCTCCATGCGAATGTCGTTGCGCTGCTCGCGGCGGAAATTCACGAGCTGACGCACGACCAGCGGCGCCGGCATGCCGCCGATGGCCGGGATGGTGCCATCGCGTACCCCCCCGCCGTCGTCGCCATGGCAGGCCGCGCAGGTGCGATAGATCTCGGCGCCGCGCGCAGGGTCGGCCTTGGCGGCCAGCGCCGCCGACAGCTCGGATGCCGCATGGCCGCGCGGCGCGAGCATCGCCGCCATCAGGGCCACGAGCGGCACGGCCACCGTCTTTGCCTTCATCGCGCGACTCCTGTGCCAGACGAACGCTCTACGCTGGCCTCGACTCTATGGCGGCGCGGCCGCCCGCAGATCGTGAGTTCTACCTAGGCGCACAGCCGCCTGCGTGATTTACGTATTCCTGCACCGCATCATCGCCTCGAACATGCACGCAGTCTAGCGAGGGAGTCTTTCATGACGGCATATCAATTCGGGCAGGCGGTGACGGCAACGGCCGCGGACATACCAGCCGCCGAAGTCGCGCCGACGTCGGCTGTTTACCACGACGGCGTCGTGAGGCAGTTCGCGATCATGACGTTGATCTGGGGCATCGTCGGCATGCTGGTCGGGGTGATTATTGCGGCGCAGATGCTGTTCCCGGCGCTCAACCTGGACCTTCCATGGACGACGTTCAGCCGGCTGCGGCCGCTGCACACCAACGCGGTGATCTTCGCGTTCGGCGGCTCGGGCATCTTTGCCTGTTCGTACTACATCGTGCAACGCACCTGCCACACACCGCTGTTCGCGCCCGGACTGGCCGCGTTCACCTTCTGGGGCTGGCAGCTGATCATCGTGCTCGCGGCGATTTCGCTGCCAATGGGCTGGACGACTAGCAAGGAGTACGCC
>CAZAWM010000028.1:0-20711 GCA_964488605.1 uncultured Steroidobacteraceae bacterium
AGGCCGGAGAGTGGCATCTGCGCGCGGCGCTGCGCGCGGCCGTCGCTTCGACCGGTGTGCCGCTCGACGAGCGCGAGGACACGCACTTCTATTGCTCGCGCGCCGAGTTCGCGCGCCACGTCGCCGAGCGGCGGCAGCTGCGTATGGAGTACTTCTACCGCGAGCTGCGCCGCCGCGAGCGCGTGCTGCTCGACGAGCGCGGCGAGCCCGAGGGCGGCGCCTGGAACTACGATGTACTCAATCGGCGCAGTTTCGGTCGCGACGGCCCGCAGCAGCTCGTGGCACCGCGAAGCTTTCCACCCGACACGCTGACTCGAACCGCGCTCGATGACGTGCGTCGCTGGTTCGCCGATCATCCTGGCTCGGTCGACGCGTTCGACTGGCCGGTCACCCGTGTGGCGGCGCTCGCGGCGCTCGAGGACTTCATCGCGCACCGTCTCGCCCATTTCGGTGAGTATCAGGATGCCATGTGGGCGGGCGAACCGTGGCTGTTCCACTCGCGGCTCTCGTCGGCGCTGAACCTCAAGCTCTTGAACCCGCGCGAGGTCGTGGCGGCGGCCGAGGCGGCTTACCGGGCCGGGCGCGCGCCGCTCGCCGCCGTCGAGGGCTTCATCCGGCAGGTGCTCGGCTGGCGCGAGTACGTGCGCGGCGTCTACTGGCTGCAGATGCCGCAGTACCTGGAGCGTAACGCCATGAGTGCCCATGAGCCGTTGCCGGCGTTTTACTGGAACGGCGAAACCGACATGAATTGCCTGCGTGAGGTGATTGGCCAGACGCTGCGCTTCGGCTATGCCCACCACATCCAGCGTCTGATGGTCACGGGTCTGTTCGCGCTGCTGCTCGGGGTCGAGCCACGACGCGTGCACGAGTGGTATCTCGCGGTCTACGTCGATGCCGTCGAGTGGGTCGAGTTGCCGAACACTCTCGGTATGTCGCAGTACGCGGATGGCGGCATCATGGCATCGAAGCCGTATGTCGCCTCGGGCCGTTACATCGAGCGGATGAGCAATTTCTGTGCGAGTTGCCGCTACCGGCCGGCGCTGGCCGTCGGCGCGACTGCCTGTCCCTTCACGACGCTGTACTGGGACTTCCTTGACCGGCACGCGGACCGGTTGGCATCGAATCGGCGCATCAGCATGCAGTTGCGCAATCTCGAGCGCATGGCTCCAGCGGCGCGCAGGGAGATCGCCGAGCAGGCCGCGGCGCTGCGCGAGTGGCTGCGGACCTTAGGCGTGGGTGCGCCACGGAGCTGAGACCGTGCGCGGCGTGGCCAAACGGAACCTGCCGGCCAAGACCTGTGTGCATTGCGGCAGGCCTTTCAGTTGGCGCCGCCGGTGGGCGCGCGACTGGGAGGCCGTTCGCTATTGCAGCGACGCTTGCCGGCGCCGCCTATTTCACTTACTGGACTCAGAGCGGCGCTGCTCTGAGAAATAGAGCAGTGTCTGCATGAGCGGCGTCGAACTGGTCTGGTTCAAGCGCGATCTGCGGCGGCGCGACCATGCGCCGCTCGCAGCAGCCGCGACTCGAGGGCCGGTGCTGTGCGTGTTCGTGCACGAGCCGGCATTCGAGGCGGCCGCGGAATTCGATCCGATGCACGCCTGCTTTCGCGATGACTGCCTGCGTGAGCTGCGCGCAGGACTTGCCGCGCTTGGCGCCGAGCTGCTCGAGATCGAGGGGCCACTTCCCGAGGCCTTCGATCGGCTGCACACCGTAGAGCCGATCGCGCGCCTGTGGAGCCATGAAGAGACCGGACCGGGCTGGACGTATGCGCGCGATCTCGCGGTCGCACGCTGGTGCCGGCAGCGCGGTATCCTGTGGACCGAGTTGCCGCAGACTGGAGTCGTGCGCCGGCTCGAGTCCCGGGACGGCTGGGCGCAGCGCTGGGAACAGCGCATGAGCGCTCGGGAGGCAGTATTGCCGCCGCGCCTGATCGCGGCCTCACCGCAACGGCTTGCCGACAGCGGCATCGTGGCGATCAGGCTGCCGCGGACCGCGACGGATCCACCGCGGCCACTGATGCCACGAGGCGGGGAGTCGCTGGCGTGGCGGACGCTCGAAGATTTTCTGGCGACGCGTGGTGTCGACTACCGTCGCGGGATGTCCTCGCCGGTGACTGCGTTCGAGCGTTGTAGCCGGCTCGGCCCCTACCTGGCCTGGGGCGCCATCTCGATGCGCGCGCTGCACCAGCGCGTCGAGCGGCGTCGGATGGAACTCGCGGCCGCATGCGAGCGGGGCATCGACGTCGATCGTCGATGGTGGGGGTCGCTGCAGTCCTTCTCTGCCCGTCTGCGCTGGCACTGTCACTTCATGCAGAAGCTCGAGGACGAGCCTCGCATTGAGTTCGAGAATTTCAGTCGCGCCTTCGATAGTCTGCGCGAGCGGGAATTCGCCAGGGACCGGTTCGAGGCCTGGTGCTCGGGCCGTACCGGCTACCCGTTGGTCGACGCCTGCATGCGCGCGCTGCGGGCCACGGGCTGGGTCAACTTCCGCATGCGCGCGCTGCTGGTCTCGTTCGCCGCCTACCAGATTTGGCTGCACTGGCGCGAGCCGGCCGTATTCCTCGCCCGGCACTTCGTCGACTTCGAGCCCGGTATCCACTTCAGCCAGGTCCAGATGCAGTCCGGTACGACCGGCATCAATGCACTGCGCATCTATTCACCGCTCAAGCAGCAGCAGGATCAGGATCCGCACGGCGAGTTCGTGCGCCGCTGGGTGCCCGAGCTTGCGGCCGTGCCGGCCGAGTGGTTGACGCGCCTGCCGGCGATGCCAGGCAACCTCCAGCGGCGCTATGGCGTCGCGCTCGGACGCGACTACCCGCTGCCGATCGTCGATCACGAGCGCGCCACGGCCACCGCGCGCGAGCGCTTGACTGCCCTGCGGCGCACCGCTGCCGCGCGGGCCGAGGCCGATCGCGTTCAGGCCCGACATGGCAGCCGCCGCAGCGGCCTGCCGCAACCCGTGCGACGAAGCAGCCACGATCGACGCGCTTCGCGGCGGCGCCCACCGCTGTCGCACCAGGCGACGTTCGATTTCGACGTAGGGTCCGACAAGGATGACCGCGGAATCTGAGCATGACCGCTACCACGTGCAATCTTTCGCAGCGATTTCCGCATAGGCGCGTCTTCATCACGGGTGCCGCCAGCGGGCTCGGACTCGCCGTCGATGGCGCCTTCGTCGAGACGCCAGAGGCCGACTGGCGCTGGCTGTTCGACCTCAACGTGCATGGCATCGCGAACAGTCGCCGGTCGGTCGTGCCCGTCATGCAGGCGCAGCGCAGCGGTGGCGTGATCATCAACGTCGCGAGCGCCGCGAGCTTCGTCACCAACGCCCAGCTGAGCGCCTAGAACGCCGCCAAGTCCGCTGTCGTCGCGCTGTCCGAGACGCTGATGCAGGAGCTCGCGCCGCATGGCATTCAGGTCGTCGCCGCGATACCGGGCTTCTACCGGACGCGACTGCTCGAGAATGCGCGCGGTCCGCTGCGCACGCTCGAAAGCGCGCGACGGGTCATGGCGGACTCGGATCTGTCCGCCGAGGCGGTCGCCGACGCCTTACTGCTAGCGGCAGCGCGTGATTGCGGCCGCCACCGGGTTGAAGGTGTCGAGGGCACTCATATAAGCACGCCACTTTTCGACGAAGTCAGCCGGCACAGGCGCGACGAACTAAGGGGTAAACGGCTGCCAGCGCGCGGGGCGGGCATGAGCCGCTGCATCATCGGGGACGAAGGACGCGAAGGCATAGTACCAATTCGCAGGGCAGTCCGACGACGCGTTATGCTCTCGGGAAACTGCCGCGGGAGTCGCCATGTGTCGCCGAACAGTCCCGATTGCTGTGCTCACGCTGATCGTGCTGATTGCGCCTGTCGACGCAGCTCCGCTGCCAGAGGCGAAGCGCATACCGGTCGACCTGCGACGCACGACTCTCGTCGTGCGCGATATCGAGCGTTCGCTACCGTTCTATCGTGATGCGCTCGGTCTGCGCGTCATCTACGACCAGAAGCTCGGTGGTCCGGTCGGTCCCCACGGCAGGCTACTTGCGCCGACCACTCGTCTCGTACTGCTACGCGCCAACGACGATTTCATCGGTGTCATCGGCCTGATGCAGAGACTTGATGTCACCAATCCCGTCCCCGAACCCGTCTACCGCAAGGCGCAGCCCGGTGGGTTGATCCTGGTATTCAACGTGCAGGACCTCGAGTCGCGCTTCGAGCGCATCTGCGCGACGCCCCACGTCAAGGTCGCCGAGCCGCCGCAGCGTGTCGAGTATCCTGGCTCTAGAGGTGGCGTGATCCCCGTGATATTCAGCGCCGTCTGGGATGCGGACGGCAACTACGTCGAGCTCAATCGCATCCTCGGTACGCCAGCCGGGCAGAACGTACCCGCGGCGCAGGAGGCCGAAGCGGACCGCGGTCCATGAGCACGCGGCAGCTCGCGCCATTTCATCTCGCGGTGCCGGTGCACGACCTCGCGGCAGCTCGCGCCTTCTACGGCGGGCTGTTTGGCTGCGCCGAAGGCCGCAGCGACACCACATGGGTCGATTTCGACTTCTTCGGGCACCAGCTGGTAGCGCACCTCGATGCGCAACGCTCGGCGTTCACTCCACCCACTCAGTACAACGAGGTGGACGGGCACGCCGTGCCAGTACCGCATTTCGGAGTCGTGCTGGACTGGTCGGACTGGCATGCGCTCGCACAGCGTCTGCGCGCCGCTGGCATACGCTTCGTGATCGAACCGGCAATACGTTTCAGCGGACAGGTCGGCGAACAGGCGACGTTCTTCGTCTACGACCCGAGCGGCAATGCGCTCGAGTTCAAGGCGTTTCGCGAACCCGCGCGTCTGTTCGCGAAGTAGCGCCGTAGCTCACTGGGCGGTCCAGCCGCCGTCGATCACGATGCACTGACCGGTGATGTTGCGCGCTGCCCTCTGGCAGAGAAACTCGATCGTGCCCGCGATTTCGTCGATCTCTATGAAGCGCCCCTTCGGCATGGGCCTGAGCATGACCTCGCGAACGACGGCCTCGCGGTCGAGGCCGCGCAGGCGAGCCTGGGCGTCGATTTGCTGCTCGACCAGAGGCGTCAGGACGTAGGCTGGGCAGACGAGATTGACCGTGATGTCGGCCCCTGCCGTCTCGAGTGCGAGCGCGCGCGTCAGCCCGACGAGTCCGTGCTTGGCAGCCACGTAGGCGCTCTTGTACGGCGAGGCGACCAGCGAATGGATCGACCCGATATTGACGATGCGGCCATGGCCCGTCGAGCGCATTCGCGGCAGCACGGCTGCGCAGAGCCTGGCGCTACCGTTGAGCATGACATCGATGAGCGCCGCGAAGCGGCCGGGCGGCAGGTCCTCGAGTGGCGCTACGTGCTGCAGTCCGGCGTTGTTGACGAGCAGATCGATCGGCCCTTCGAGCGAAGCGATGCCTCGGGAGACGCCGGCATCGCAGCTGACGTCGATCTCGAGCGCCCGAGCTTCGCGACCGTCGCTGCGCATTCGCGCCGCCGCGCTCTCCGCGGCGGCAAAGTCCCGGTCCGCGAGCACGACGGCCGCGCCGCGCGCCGCCAGCTCCTGCGCGAGCCCGAGACCAATCCCGCTCGCGGCGCCCGTGATCAGCGACCAGCCGCGCACGCTCATGTCACCGCACGAGCAGCGGCGGAAGTAGCGCGCCGCGGACTGCGGCGCACGCCGCACCGGCGCTGCGCCGCGCTGCGCAGACACAGGGCGCGGAATCCCGCTGCGACGTAGGGCACGAGCCGTTCGTGCACGCTGTCGAGATCCGATGAGCGGCATAGCCCCTGCGACAGATTGTCAATTCGACCCGTTTCCGCGAACGTCAAGGTCAGAGCACCGGAGAGAAAGTGATAGCTCCAGTAGAGATCGCGCTCGTCGCAGCCCGGCATCGAGGCGCGCAGCGCGTCGATGAACGCGTGTACGACCGGATCGAAGTAGCGGGTCATCATCAGACCCCCAAACTCGCGCGAGTTGTTGACCTGCGCGATCAGCGCGAAATAGGCCTTCCAGCCCGGTCCACCGCGCGCCGAGCGGTCGAGCAACGGATGCGTGAACGCGTCGATGATCGCCTCGATCCTCGGACGCCGTGGCGCAGCTTCGTGCACAACGGCATCCAGGCGACGCAGGCGTTCCTCATTGAGCACGGCCGCGCGACGCATGAATACGTCCTCGAACAGCGCCTGCTTGCCACCGAAGTGGTAGGTGACCAGCGCCACGTCGACACCGGCGGCCTGCGTGATGTCGCGCACGGAGACGGCATGGAAACCGCGCTCCGCAAACAGCCGCTCCGCGGCGTCGAGGATGCGCTCACGGGTGGAGCGCCCGCCCGCTCGGCGCGGACCGCGTCTGGTGCGCTTCTTTTGCAATGCGATAACCACGGGAGCCCCCCTCGATCCGGTGCCTAGTCTGTCCGCAGCGAGCCGCCGATGCAATCCGTCTGGCTTGTGTTTCAACGAATGTTGAATTAGATTTCAGCGTGCGTTGAAAAAAACCGAGGGGGAAAACGCAATGCTCTCCGCACCCGTATTCGTGCGGCGTACGCTCGCCGCGGCTCGTCTGATGTCGTTGACCGCCGGATCCGTCGCCGCCGGGTATCTGGTACTCGGAAGCGCGGCAACGCCCGCCTCTGCGCAGCAGTCGAGCGAGGCCGACGGCCCGTCCGTCGAGGAAATCATCGTCACGGCGCGTCGCCGCGAGGAGTCGCTGCAGGACGTCCCGATCGCGGTGACGGCGTTCTCCGCCGCCGAGCTCGAACTTTCGGGCGCCACGGATCTCACCGCACTCCAGCAGAACACACCGAACCTCACGTTGCAGGTCGCGCGCGGCAGCAACTCCACGCTCATCGCCTTCATCCGTGGAGTCGGGCAGCAGGACCCCCTGTGGGGCTTCGAGCCCGGTGTCGGACTCTATGTCGACGATGTCTACATCGCCCGTCCGCAAGGCGCCGTGCTCGATATCTACGACATCGAGCGCGTCGAGGTCCTGCGTGGTCCGCAGGGCACGCTCTACGGCCGAAACACCGTGGGCGGGGCGGTCAAGTACGTCACCCGGCGTCTCGGCAGCGACCCCGTCCTCAGCGCTCGCGTCCACCTCGGCACTCATCAGCAACGCGACGTGATCCTCAGCGCTGCGACGCCTGTGACCGACGACGTTTCGATCGGCGGGGCGGTTGCGCTCTACCGGCGCGACGGTTTCGGCAAGAACCTGCTGACCGGAGCAGAACACTACAACAAGGACGTACAGGCGTTCCGCGGATCGCTCGAGTGGACCCCGTCCGACCGCGTGTTCGTGCGACTCGCCGGCGACGTTCTCAACGACGATTCCAATCCCAGGCACGGACACCGTGAGGCACCGGGGTCGGGGCTCGCCACCGGCGAGGGCGTGCTGCCGGACGTCTACGACACCCGCGGCGGCATCGGCGACCGCAATAGCGTAGAGACCAAGGGTCTGTCTGCGCTCGTCGAATGGCGGATCAGCGATGCGCTGACCTTCAAATCGATCACGGCCTGGCGGGAGGGCGATACGAATACGGTCATCGACTTCGATACCGGACCAGCCGTGGCGCTCGACGTTCCCGCCTTCTACGACGACAGCCAGGTCACCCAGGAGTTCCAGCTCGTCTATCAGGCAGAGCGTCTGTCCGCCGTCGGTGGTCTGTACTACCTCGACGGCTCGGCGTCCGGCGCGTTCGATACGATCGTCGGTATCGCCAACCTGACGATCGCCACCGCCGGTAGCGTCGAGACCAAGAGCTATGCCGCGTTCGCGGACCTCAGCTACCGGCTCACCGACTCGTTCTCGGTCTCCGTCGGCGGCCGGTACACCAACGACGACAAGACCGGCGAGGTGTATCGCCAGAACTTCACCGGTATCCGTAGCCCGCAGTTCGGCAATCCCGCTGCGGTTCCCGGGGTGTTGCGCACGCGTTACACCAACTCGCGGAGTTTCTCCGAGTTCACTCCGAGAGTGAGCGTGAGCTGGGAGCCGAGCGACGCGTGGACGCTCTATGCCTCGTGGAGCCAGGGCTTCAAGTCCGGCGGCTTCGATATGCGCGGCGACGCCTTCCTGTATCCGCAGACGGTCGATGGTTATGAGCCGGAGACGGTCGAGACCGCCGAACTCGGCGTCAAGACCTCACTCGCGAACGGCCGGGTCCGCCTCAACGCCGCGGTGTTTTCGTCCGACTACGAAGATCAGCAGATTACGTCGCAGGTGGCGATCGGCACCGCGATCGCGAGCTTCGTCGATAATGCCGGCAGTTCCGAGATCGACGGCGCCGAGCTCGAGGGCAGCGTCCGCTTCACGGATACCGTGTCCGCGAGCTTCCAGGTCGGCTATATCGACGCAAAGTTCAACGAGTTCATTACCTTCGATCCGGCTACCGGAACGCGGCGCAATCGTGCCGCCGAGTTCGACTTCCAGAACACGCCTGAATGGACCGCAGCGCTGGCGCTGAACTGGACTCAAAACTTCGGCGACCGAGGATCGCTCGCGATCGTTCCCGCCGTCTCCTATCGGGACGACTACCAGTTGTTCGAGGCGGCCAACCCCGCGATCGACCAGAAGGCGTACTACCTCTACGACCTCAGCGCGACGTGGACGTCGGCCGACGGCAAGCTCAGTGTCGGTGCCCACGGTCGCAACCTCGGTGACGAACGCTACCGAGTCGGCGGCTATTTCTTCCCGGGCGCTACCTTCGGCAACGTGATCAACGGTTTCTACGGGCCACCGCGCACTTTCACGCTGAGTGTCGGCTACCGCTTCGACTGAGAGCTGCACCCGATGAGCGGGTTCGACGCACCCGCGCTGCTGCTGCCGGACCTGATCGACCGGCAGTCGCGCTGGCTCGGCGACAAGCCCGCGCTGATCTGCGGCGACGAAGTGCGCAGCTGGCGGGAGTTTGGCGCGGCAGCCCGTTGCGTCGCCAATGCGCTGCACGCAGGAGGTGTTCGGCCCGGTGATCGCGTGCTCGTGCTCATGCGAAACGGCCTCGAGATGATCGAGGCAATGTTCGGCGCAATCCGCGCGGGCGCCTGCGTGGTGCCGCTGAACGTCTCGGTCAACGACGACGCCGTGCATGGCATGCTGATCGACAGCGGCGCCGTTGCGGTGATCGCGACGGCCGAGCACGCAGCGCGGCTCCGGGTCACGCGTGCCGACCAGGTCCGGCTCCGAGTCTGTGTCGACGCGGCAGCGGCCGGCGTCGACGCCGCCGGCTGGCAGGACTTCGCCGCCTGGCGCGGTTCGGTAGCCGCCGATGCGCCGCCAGCCGCGGTCGGCGGGGAGTCGCTCTGTAACATCATCTACAGCAGCGGCACGACCGGCGTTCCCAAGGGTATCGTCCACACGCATCGGCGGCGCATCGACTGGGCCTTGGCGCTCGCGATCGCGCTGCGTTACGACAGTCGCGCGGTCACGCTCTGCTCGATCGGGCTCTACTCGAACATCAGTTGGGTCGGTCTGCTCTGCACGATCGTCGCGGGCGGTACGATCGTCATCGAACCGGCCTTCGACGTCGTGCGCACCTTCGACGTCATCGCCCGGCGCCATGTCAGCCACACTTCGATCGTTCCGGTGATGGTGCAGCGCTTGCTCGAGTCGCCGCTGCTCGGAGCAGCGGATCTCAGATCGCTGCGCAGCATCATGTGCTGCGGCTCGCCGCTGTCGGTCGAACTGAAGCGGCGAGCGCTCAAGGAGTTCGGCTGCGATTTCATCGAGCTCTACGGCCTGACCGAGGGCGTCATCACGACGCTGGCGCCCGAGGACGCACCGGGCCGGCTAGCGTCGGTCGGTAAACCGCTGCCGGGAACGGACATTCGCCTGCTCACCGACGACAATCGCGAAGCGGGACCCGGGGAGGCGGGCGAGATCGTCGGGCGCGGCTTCATCACGATGGCGGGGTACTTCAACCGACCGGAGGCGGACGCCGAGGCCACGTGGATCGACGAGCGCGGCCAGCGCTGGCTGCGCACCGGCGATATCGGCCGCCTGGACAAGCAAGGTTTTCTCTACATTGTCGACCGCAAGAAGGACCTGATCATCTCGGGTGGCCAGAACATCTACCCGGCCGACATCGAGGCGGTGATCGTGACCCATCCCGAGGTCGCCGAGGTCGCCGTCATCGGCATCGCGAGCGAGCGCTGGGGCGAGACGCCGCTGGCGGTAGTCGTGCCGCGGCAGCCGGTCGCGCCTGCACAGGCGCCCGAGCGCGCGGCAGCGCTGCGCGACTGGATCAATGAACGCGTCGGGCGTCAGCAGCGGATCACCGCGGTCGAGTTCGTCGCGCAGCTGCCACGTAATCCGAACGGCAAGGTACTGAAGCGGGAGCTCCGGCGCAGGTATGCTGATGCGTATGGTTGATGCCGCCCGCAGGATCGAGCACCGCATCCCCTCGGCCGACGGCCTGTCGCTCTACTGTCGGGAGTATCGGCCGCCGGATCCCGCGACGCCATCCGCACCGGACGTGCTCTGCGTCCCCGGCCTGACGCGTAACAGTCGCGACTTCGAGTCGCTGGCCCTCTGGCTGTCCACGACGCATCGCGTGCTGACGCCCGATCTGCGCGGCCGCGGACGTTCGGACTACGACCCCGATCCGCGCCGCTACCAGCCGCTGACCTACATCGGCGACATCGCAACGGTGCTGCAGGCGCTCGGCGCGCAGCGCGTGTTCTGGATCGGCACGTCGCTCGGCGGTCTGCTGGCGATGCTGACGGCGGCGATGCGCCCCGGGTTGCTCGCGGGGGTCGTCCTCAACGATGTCGGGCCGGAGATCGACCCTGCCGGCGCGGCGCGCATCGCCGGTTACGTTGGTCGATTGCCGCCGGTGCGCACCTGGCAGGAAGCGGCCGCGCAGGCGCGCCTCGTCCATGGCGTCGCGTTGCCGGACTTCACCGACGACGACTGGATGCGGTTCGCGCGCTGCACCTATCGCGACGACGGCACCGGCCATCCAGTCGTCGACATGGATCCGCGGGTCGGCGACGCCGTGCGTGCCGCGACTGGGCCGGTGCCGGATCTGTGGCCGGCGTTCCGCGCGCTCGCATCCGTGCCGACACTGGTGATCCGCGGCGCGCTGTCCGACATCGTGAGTCCCGAGACGCTCGCGAGGATGTGCGAGGTCAAGCCGGATCTCGAGACGCTGATCCTGGAGGGACGAGGTCACGCGCCGACGCTCGACGAGCTGGCCAGCCGCGCGGCCATCCGTGCGCTGCTCGATCGGGTTTCGCGATGAAGGACGGCGCCTCGGCCCGTTCGCGCGCGACCTCGCGGCGGCATACCGCAGCGATGCTCGCCTGCTTGGGCGGCCTGTCCGCCGGCGTCGCAGTCGCCGCGCCGTCAGTAGTCGGCGAACCACGCCGGGAGGTCTACGACGGCGTCGACGACGACCTGCTGACTGCCGGACTCGGGCCGAGTGGACTGCGCGGCGCCGTGCCGGACTTCGCCGACCCGCTGCGCCCGAGCTGGCGTGAACTGCGACGACGGGCGATCTACCAGAACTACCGCGGCCTCATCGACATTGGCGCGGAGGGGGGCTATGGCTGGCTCTACGGACCACGCGACGGCGAACTCATCAGCGGCGTCGAGTATCTGGTCGCGTTGCGCAGCCCCGACGGTCGCGGGACCGTCACGATGCTGCTGCAGATCCCCTCGACGTTCAGCGCGCGGCGTCCCTGTCTGGTCGTCGTCGCCTCGTCAGGGTCGCGCGGCATCTTCGGCGCGTTGCCGACGGCAGGCGAGTGGGGGCTGCGACGCGGCTGTGCGGTCGCCCACACTGACAAGGGTACCGGCGTCGGGCTGTACGACGTCGATCGCGATCTCGCGATCGCGTTCGATGGCCGACCCGTCTCGGCTGCGGATCCCAGCTCGAGCTTTACGCCGGCGCGCGCGGACCTCGCAGGTCTGCCGCGCCATGCGCTGGCGCTCAAGCATGCGCATTCGCGCAGTAATCCGGAGTCGCTCTGGGGCACTCACGTGCTCCAGGCCGGACGCTTTGCGTTCGAGCTGTTGAACAGGGAGTTCGCGTCGCGATGGCGTGACAGTCTTCGGCCACGCAACACGCTCGTGATCGGTGCCGGAATCTCCAATGGAGGCGGCGCCGTGCTGCGTGCACTCGAGCGGGACCGCGACGGTTTCTTCGACGGCGCGGTCGTCGCCGAGCCCAACGTCGCCGTAGAGGCGGTCGCGCGCGAATTCCAGGTACGCGAGGGCGAGGAGACGCGCCACGTCCGGGTCCGTGGTCTATACGACTACGCGACGCTCCATGCGCTGCTGCAGCCCTGCGCCGTGCTCGCCGAGGATGGCCCGGCGATGCCGCTGGCGGCGCTGCTGGCACTGGCGCGGGCGCGCCATCGAGCGTGGTGCGCTGCGCTCGAACGCGAGGCACTGGTTGTCGGCGCAGACGAGATCGCGCAGGCGCACGCTGCCCGCGAGCAACTGCTCGCGGCCGGTATCCATGCCGATGCGCTGCGGCTCGGTGCGGTGAACTTGCAGTTCGGACTGTGGACCTCGGTGGCGTCGACCTATGTCGCGGCCTACGCGCGAGCGCCCGCGGCGGCGCACCCCTGCGGGCTGCTGTTCGCCGCAGTCGACACGCAGGACCGGCCGCGTGCCCTCGAGGAACACGAACTGGTCCGAAGCTTCGCCGATTTCAACGGCATCGCGCCGGGTGGGAGCGTCTTGGTGCTGCGTCGAACGGACCACAGCGAGTCGTCCGCGATCGCCGCGACCGATTTCGACACCGTGCGTTGCCTGCGTGCACAGTTGCCCGCCCTGCGGCAGGGTCTGGCGGAGATCGCGATGACGGCGCGGACCGGCCGCCGTCCGGTCATCGTGCTGCATGGACGGGACGATTCGCTGCTACCCGTCAATCACGCCGCGCGTGCGTACGCTGTCGCGAACTGGCGCATGTTCGGCATGCGCGATGGTCTGCGCTATTACGAGCTGCCGGGAGTGCAGCACTTCGACGCTTTCCTGGCATTGCCGGGACTGCGCAGCGGCTATCGCCCGATGCAGCCGCACCTCAATGCGGCGCTCGATCTGCTGTACGAGCGTCTGGTCGCCGGGCGCCCGCTGCCGCCGAGTCAGGTCGTTCGCAAGAGCATCGTTCGCGAACCCGCCGGCGATGCGATCGCCTGGCGAAACGGGTTGCTGTCGGTTCCCCGCTGATACGAACGCCGGCGCTGCCCCACGAGGCGAACCATGCTGAGCCTGCTAGGACTGCTGATCGGACTCGCGCTGCTGATTTTCCTGACGATGCGCGGGGTGGAGCTGCTGATCGCCGCACCGCTGTGCGCACTGCTCGTGGCACTGACGAGTGGCTTCGCGCCCTTCCCGCAGCTCGCCGCCGAGGGCGCCCCGAGCTTCACAGTTGCCTACATGACCGGGTTCGTGGGGTTCGTGCAGACCTGGTTCTTCATGTTCCTGCTCGGCTCGCTGTTCGGCAAGGTCATGGAGGCGAGTGGCGCGGCTGACAGCGTTGCCGGCTGGATCGTTGCGCGGCTCGGTGCGCGGCGCGCCGTGCTCGCGGTCGTCGCAGCCTGCGCCGTGCTCACTTATGGTGGTGTCAGTCTCTTCGTCGTCGCCTTTTCCATCTACCCGATGGCCCTCGCGCTGTTTCGCGTCGCCGACGTGCCGCGGCGCTTCGTGCCTGCGGCGCTCGCATTCGGTTCGGTCACCTTCACGATGACCTCGGCCGGCTCGCCCGAGATCCAGAACTGGATCCCTACGCAGTATCTCGGCACGACACCGTACGCGGCCTGGGAGGTCAGTCTGCTGGTCGCCGTGGCGATGGCGCTCGGTGGCTACTTCTGGCTGCGGTGGATGGTGCTACGGGCAACGGCGCGCGGCGAGCATTACGAGACACGCCTCGACGATCCGTCATCCGAGGCCCGCGAGCGGCCGTCCGTCTGGCGCAGCGCTCTGCCGCTGCTCGCCGTCCTCGTCTTTTCCTTCATCTGGCACGACTCGCTCAAGGAGTCCGCGTTGATTGTCGCGCTCGGCGCCGGCGTGCTGGCGGCAGTGGGTCTGAACTGGCGATTCCTTGCCGGGCGGCTCGGTACGGCGGCCGCGAGCGGCGCCCTCGGCGCGCTGATCGCTATCGCCAATACCGCCGCGGTGGTCGGTTTTGGCGGCGTCGCACGGCTCACTGTGGGGTTTCAGTCGGCCGTCGACTTCATGACGCACCTACCCGGCGAGCCGCTGATCGGGGCTGCGCTCGCCGTCAGCGTGATCGCGGGCCTGACCGGCTCGGCGTCCGGAGGACAGAGCATCGCGCTACCGCTGATCGCGCCTCACTATCTCGACCAGGGCGTCGATCCCGAGGCGCTGCATCGGGTCGTGTCGATCGCTTCGGGCGCGCTCGACTCGCTGCCGCACAACGGCTACGTCGTGACGACCGTGCGCGCGATCTGCCGCGAGAGCTATGCGGCTGCGTACCCGGCGGTCGCCGCTCTGACCGTCATCGTCCCGGCGCTCGGCGCGGCGCTCGCCGTGCTGATGCTTGGCTTGTCCGCCTGAGGTCGCCTCCGCGTCATCGTGTAAGCTGAGGGCCGTGAACCGAGGGCAGCGGAGCAGTGGTAGCGATGGCGCAGGCGAGAGCAAAGTCGAGTTTCTGGGACGTGGTCGTGATCGGCGCCGGCTCGGCGGGACTGCCACTCGCGATCCGTGCTGCGGAGCGCGGCGCGCGCGTGCTGCAGCTCGAGGCCGACTACCGCGTCGGTGGTACCCTGTTCTGGTCATCCGGCCAGATCGCCGCGGCTGGCACCCGGCTGCAGAAGCTCCATGGCATCGACGACAGCCCCGACGAGCACTTCCGCGATGCCCAGCGCATCGCGCACGGCCGGATCGATCCCGTCGTGCTGCGGCTGTTCGTCGACAATGCTGCCGCCACGATCGACTGGCTCATGGAGCTCGGCTTCCAGCCGGCGCCAGGCACGCCCGTGGCCGGCGAAGCGCACGAGGCCTATTCGACGCGCCGTTATCTCTGGGGGCACAACAAGGGGATCTCGATCCTCGAGACGCTGAAACCGGTGCACGACCGACTGGTCGCGAGCGGCCGGATCGACCTGCGCCTGCAGCACCGCATGACGTCGCTGCTGACCGATGCGCGCGGCGGAGTGACTGGCGTGCGCGCCGCAACCCCAAACGGCGAGTTCGAGTTCCATGGCGCGAATGTCGTGCTCGCATCGGGCGGCTACGCCGCGGCCCCCGATCTGTGGGCCGAACTGACACCGCGCGTACCGCTGTGTTCGCACGCCAACCCCTACTCGCGCGGCGACGGCATCGTCGCGGCGCGCGCGCTCGGTGCGCGTGTCGACGGTAGCGAGAAGTTCCTCTGCACGTTCGCCGGCTTTCTCGAGGATCCTCGGGACCCGTGCAGCGGCCAGTTCCTGCTGCTGTCGCCGAAGGCGCGCTCGGTCTGGGAGATCTTCGTCGACCACGAAGGCCGACGCTTCATGCAGGAGGATCACCCCAGCATCGACTACCGGGAGCGCGCGTTGCTTGCGCGTCGCGGCATGGCGATGAACATCGTTTTCGACGAGGGCATACTGCAGAATGCCGTGACGATCACGCTGGATTCGAGGCCAGCCTACCTCGCTCGGTTCGGTCGACACCCGGCGTTCGTCAAGGCCGGGACCCTTGCCGGGCTCGCGCGCGCGCTCGGCGTGCCGGCCGCCAGCCTGCGCCGCACCGTCGCCGACTACAACCGCGCCGTCGATACCGGTGTCGACCGCCGCCACGGCAAACAGTTCCTGATCCGGCGCATCGAGCAGCCGCCGTTCTACGCCATCCGGGCGCAGGGCCTCACGGTGCTGAGTCCAGCCGGCCTGCAGGTCGACCGCGAGCTGCGCGTGCGCGGAGCGAACGGACGACCGATTCCCGGTCTCTATGCCGCAGGGGAAGTGCTCGGTTTCGGTCGCACGTCGGGCGACGCTTTCGTCGGCGGCCTGTCGCTGACGCCGGCGCTGACCTTCGGCAAGCTCCTCGGCGAGCGTATTCTCGAGTGGTGACTTTCCGGCGGGAGCTGCGTCGACGCGCCGCTCGGGCCGCGCCGCCGCGACCAACGACCCGGTCATAGGCCAGCGATACGAGTATCGACACGCCGAGCACGGCACCGAGTCGATCGCGAAGATGATGTCGCTGAACTCGATGAAAACCAGCGCGACGAACAGTGGCGTCACCCACTGCTTGCCGTCGATTTCGATCCAGAAGCGTTCGTCCTGATAGGTCGGCGTGACCGACAAGACGCGGCGTACGCGCCGAGGATGCCGTAGCACAGCACCTTACTGCATCGGCGATCGGGCAACCTCGGAAAACCAGCCTGCGGGGGGCGGATGGTGGCCAACTCGCCGTTTGCGAGTACGTCGAAAATCGTTCAATGCGGATTCGATTTTTCCGAAGCAGGGAGCGGCGGCCGGTCACCGGTGCGCCGAGCCAGTGCCGCCTTGACGAGCAGGTGGGCGCTGACCGGGGCCGTCATGAACAGGAAGAGCGCGACGAGGATCTGCTCGGTTCCGCCGCGCCCGGTGGCCATGAAATGGATGGATGAGGCGAGCAGCACGCCGCCGACGCCGAGCGTGGTGGCCTTGGTCGGCCCATGCAGACGCTTGTAGATGTCGCCGAGCTTCGCGAGACCGTAAGAGCCGATCAGCGCGAAAACGGCGCCGCCGACCAGCAGTGCCGCGACGATGCCGTCGAGCCAGGCCGCGCTACTCAATGATGTCTCCCCGCAGCATGAACTTGGCCAGCGCGACCGTGCCGACGAAGCCCAGCATGCCGATCACGATCGCGGCGTCGAAATACGAGGGATCGGAGAGCCGGACGCCGGCGGTCATCAGTGCGGCCAGCGAGTTGATGTAGAGTGTGTCGAGCGCGAGGATGCGATCGGCCATGGACGGCCCACGTAGCAGACGGAACAGGCACAGCAGCATCGCCAGCGCCAGCATCGCCAGCGTCAGGTCCGCGGCAATGCCGAGCACCGCGCTCACGTGAAGATCTCCCGCAGCGGCCGCTCGTAGCGCTGCTGTATGTCGCGGATCAGCGCGGCCTCGTCATCGACGTTGAACGCGTGTACGAGCAGCCAGCGCCGATCGGGTGTGACGTCGACTGAGAGCGTACCAGGCGTCATCGTGAGCATGGCTGCGAATACAGCTATACCCTGCGGATTCGTGAGACCGAGAGGCACCCAGACGAATCGCGGTCGGATGGCGCTCTCGGGCCCGAGGATGCGCCGTGCAACCTCGAGGTTGGCGACGACGATGTCCTTGAGGAACACGCCGAGCAGTGCGAGTGCGAGTCCGCCGCTGCGCAGCGTCGTCGTACGCGGCGTCAGGGACGCGAACGCCGGGGGCAGCACGAGCCCGAGCAGCGAGCCGAGCAGCCAGTGCGCTGGGTGCAGGGACTGGACGAGCGTCAGCCAGCAGACGAGCAGGGCGGCGCTGCGCAGCGGGAACGGAATCAGACGTTTCATGCGCCCACCAACGCGCGGGCGGCGCGCAGCAGATAGTCGAACATTGGCCTCGCGAGCACGACCATGGCCAGGCCGCAGCCGAGCAGGAGCACGGTTGCCGCGATCAGTCCAGCCCCGCCGGGCAGTGGCGCGGTGGCGGACGCGCTGGCCTCCGGCAGCGCTTCCGAAGACGCTGTCGTGAGCTCCATCGGCTTCCAGAAGACGGCACTCGCCGTCCGCGCGAGCGCGACCAGCGTGACGAGACCGCCGAGCAACACGATCGCGAAGACCCATGTCCCAGCCGGTGCGGCCGCTGCCGCATCGAGCACCAATATCTTGCCGATGAAGCCCGATCCCGGCGGCAGGCCAGCGATCGCGAGTGCGGCGACGAAGAACAGCGCGCCGACCCACGATGCGCCACGAACCCGCTCGGCCGGGCCGACGAGGTAATACGACTCGTCCGGTGTCGCCGGGGCGGCCCGGGCGCGCGCGATGTGCTCGACCACTAGAAACGCCGCGCCGGCGGCGAACGTCGAGTGCGGCAGGTAGTAGAACGCGGCCGCCGTGGCTTCGGGCGTGCCGAGCCCGAGCGCCGTGAGCAGCGTGCCCGCAGAGCCGATCACGAGCCAGGCGACGAGCACGCGCAGGTCGCGGGCTGCGAGCGCACCGGCGGCGCCGAGCAGCACGGTCGCGAGGCCCGCTGGCAGCAGCCAGGGCAATGCGAGCCCGGCCAGCGGTTCCGTCGCGGGTGCGTCAGCAGCCGACGCGGCGAACAGCGCGCCGTGCACCCGCGCGATCGAGTAGACACCGACCTTGGTCATGATCGCGAACAGCGCCGCGACGTGTGCCGGTGCCGCGCCGTACGTGCCGGGCAGCCACAGGCCGAGCGGCAGTGCTGCGGCCTTGATCGCGAACACGACCAGCAGCAGCAGTCCGGCGATCCGCGCCAGATCGACATCGGCGGTGGGCAGGGCCGCGAGCCGCATGTCGAGATCGGCGAGGTTCAAGGTGCCGGCCACGCCGTAGAACAGGGCCGCGGCGATCAGGAACAGCGACGAACCGAGCAGGTTGACGGTCACGTAATGCAGCCCGGCGCGCAGCTTCGCGGTGCTCTGCTGGTCGAGCAGCAGCGCATACGAGGCTGCGAGCAGCACTTCGAAGAACACGAACAAGTTGAAAAGGTCCGCGGTCAGGAACGCGCCATTGAGTCCAGCGAGCTGGAATTGCAGCAGTGCCGGTAAGCGGCTGCTTGCGCGGCCGTCCGCGGCGAGCTGACAGGCGATACCCATGACGGAAGTGACGGCCAGCATCATGGCCGTGAGCCGGTCGACGGCCGTGGCAATGCCGAAAGGCGCCGGCCAGTTGCCGAGCGCATAGGTCAGCCTGGCACCGCCAGCCGTGTAACCGACCAGTGTGACGGCCATCGCGAGTAGCAGCAGCAGCGACAGCATCGATAGCGATCGCGACAGAGCGATCTGCCGACGCAGCAGCAGTAAAGCGGCACCAGCCAACAACGGAACGACGACGGGCAGTACGGCGAGGTGTGGCAGCAGGCCGGAGAGCGGTCTCATGGGTCCTCTCCGGAGCGTCTACTGTCGGCACCATCGACATGATCAACGCCCGAAGCGGCGCGGAGCTTCAGGGCGATCACGATCAGCACCGCGGTCATCGCGAAACTGATGACGATCGCGGTCAGTACCAGTGCCTGCGGCAGCGGATCGGCATAGTTCGCGAGCGTCGGCGGTAGGCCTTCATGGAGGATCGGTGCCCGACCGGTCACGGGCCGGCCCATCGCAAAGATGAACAGGTTCACCGCATAGGAAATCAGCGTCAGGCCCAGCACGAGCTCGAAGGTCCGCGAGCGCAGCGCCAGGTAGATCCCGGCCGCCGTCAGCGCTCCAATCCCTGTGGCGAGCAGGACTTCCATCAGGGTGCCTCCGCACCAGGCTGTGGGTCCGACAGCCGACCGAGCCGGGTCAGCGCCAGCATCGCGGCTCCCGCGACGGTCAGGAACACGCCGAGATCGAAGAACATCGCCGAGGCGATCGACAGCTTGTCGACGACCGGCAGCACCGGCGCGAAGTACGTGCTGGTCAGGAACGGGTAGCCGAGAGCGAGGCTGGTCAGTCCGGTGAGCGTGGCACAGGCCAGACCCCAGCCGATCCATGCCTCGAAGCTCGGCAGCGAGCGGCGCTCCACCCACGCGGTTCCGCTGCCGAGATACGGCAACAGCAGCCCGATCGCGAGCACGAGACCACCGATGAAGCCGCCGCCGGGCTGGTTGTGGCCGCGCAGGAAGAACCAGACCGCGACCAGTGCGACGAGCGGTAGCATGACGCGCGCAGTGATTTCGAGCATCTGCGAGCGATCGTCGCCGGGCTGGGCTTCCGGGAGCGTCCGCGCGCGCGGCAGCAGCGCCGCGACGATCACGGCGGCGAGTCCAAGCACCGTGATCTCGCCGAGCGTATCGAAGCCGCGGAAATCGACGAGGATCACGTTGACGGCATTGGCGCCGAAAGCTCCCGGCACCGCGTTCTCGAGGAACCATGGTGCGAGGGAATCGGGCTTCGGCCGACTCAGCACTGCGTAGACGATGGCACTGACGCCGACGCCCGCACCGAGCGCGACGATCGCGTCTCGCCAGCGGCGGCGCGGTGGATCCGTGCGTGCCGACCGTTGCGGCAGGAAGTGAAGAGCGAGTAGCAGCAGCAGGATGGAGGCGACCTCGACCAGCAACTGTGTCAGCAGCAGGTCGGGCGCGGAGAGACCGCCGAACGTCAGGCTGACGACCAGCCCGATGACGCCGAGATAGATCAGGGCCTCGAGGCGTTCGCGGTGTCGGGTCAGGAGCGCTGCGAGCGCCAACAGCGCGATCAGCCAGAGCGTCCAGGCCAGCGGATGTGCGTCGAGCCCGATCACCGGGCCTGCGTCGCCTGTAGGTTCGGTGCCGAGGAGCATCCAAGCGCCGGCGACTACTGACCCGAGCGTGATCAGGAAGACGGAGCGCTGCAGGCTGCCGTTGACCAATGTGCCCGTGACCGCGCGCGCGGCAAGCACGGCGGCAGAGACCGAGAAGTCGAAGATCTCGCGGCCGCCGCGCGGCAGGTGGATCAGATCGTGCAGGCGAAACAGGCGCTGAAGCATGAAATAGAACAGCGTGCCGACTCCGAGCGCGATCGCGCTCATCAGTAATGGCAGGTTGAGGCCGTGCCAGATGGCAAGCGAATAGGCCGGAAGCGTGCCGCCGACGACGGGCGTCGCGG
>CAZAWM010000029.1:0-20457 GCA_964488605.1 uncultured Steroidobacteraceae bacterium
CGCCGGCACGATGCGCGTGTACGGTTCGCCACGCAGCCTGCGCAGGTCGCCCGAGGCGAGGGTCATCGGCAGGACCGTTGCGTGCTCATCGCGCAGCGGCTCGCCGACTTCAACGATCTGCGAATGCGACAGCCGCTGCGCAATCGCGTGCTCGCGACGCAGCGCTTCCCAGGCCTGCGCTGAACGCGCAACTGACGGATGCAGCACCTTGAGCGCAACCTCGGAGTCGGTGCGCTCGTCCAGGGCGCGCCACACCTCGCCGTGTCCGCCGGCGCCGAGGCGCGCGATCAGCCGGAAGCGCCCGCAGAGCCGCGCGCCTGCCTCGAGCGTGCTCATCTCCTTCGCGGATTTCAGGGAGCCGGCGCGGACGGCACCGTCGCTGCGGCGCCGGTTTCCTCGGCCCAGATCTGCGCGAGCAGCCGACGCCACTCGCGGTACTGTTCCTCGGCCGTGCCGGTGAGCTTGAGCGTGCGGCCCTCGAGATCGACGACCTGGGGTGCGACCTCGCCCTCGAAGCTGCGCGCGAGCTCGCGCACATCCTGCGCCGCCACCTTCGCGTCCGAATATTTCTTGATGCCGGAGAGTACGGCGGCAACGCCACCGACCGAGCCCGCCGTACGCGCGGCGCTCTCGATCCGCCGGCAGTTGTAGTCGTCGGCGGCGCACTGGCCCGGTACGAAGATGCTGGCGAGCACCGCCGCGGCGCCGAGCACGGTACGAGTGCGCGCCTGGCTGCGCAGCTTATCCTCCTTTTCAATGGCGTCGTAGCTCGTGCGCCGCCAGCCGCCATAGGAGTCGGCGAGCTTCTCGGCGAAGTTGCCGTTGTACCCATCGACGGTGTCGATCACGGCAGCATCACGCTCGCGTATCTTCTCGATGCGCAGCATGGCGGGATCGCCCGACGCAGGTAGCCGCGCGGGCCGCGTGAGTCCGTTCGCGTCCGCAACGAGATAACCGCGGAATGCTTCGGGCGCGAGATCCTGCGCGAAGCGCAGCATCGTGACGCGACGGATGTCGCGACGGTCGGCGGGAGCGAGCCGGTCACGCGCCGCGACGAGGTCATTAGCAATGGCCGAATAGACGTTCTGGAACGGATCCCGCGCCCGCAGCGCCGCGTCGCTCTTGTACGAACCCGTATCGGCGGGACTCGCATAGCGCTTGCGATCGATCCAGCGGCGACCCATCGAATCGAGGGCGCTGATCTCGAGCTCGAGCTTTGAGCCGGTCGACTCGAGGATACGCCCAGTGACGAGCACGTCGACGAACTGCACCGCGGCCGGCACGACGCGCACCGGACCCCACTGCCCGGTCGCCTCGAGCGTTGCACGGAGCTTCGCGGGCAGCAAACGCGACTCGGCACGACGAACGTCCGGATAGACGCGACGCTTGTCGAGCGCTTCCGCGTCGTCGGCCAGCTCGGCAGGGATGCCGGGGTCGAACTCCCGGATCGCCACGTCGAGCAGCTCCTGTTCAGGAATCTGCTGCGTTGCCTGCACGGCATTGAGCTTGGGCAGCGGCCGCGTCTCTTTGACCATACACCCGCCGAGCAGCAATAGGGTGGCGAGCAGTGACAGTCGGCGAAGGGTGGCTGGCGATGCGATCATGGATACTTCCGTCGGTGCCTTGGCGCGCTCGCGCGTTACGACGACTTGCGCTGGCCGTTGCGCTTGTATTCCTCATATTCTTTCCAGAGCTTCTCCTTAAGCTCCGGGTCGGTCTCCTGCTCGGCGGCACGACGCAACCGCCGCGCAACGATATCGTCGTCTTCGCCCGACGGGATACCTCGGTTCGGCGCGCCACTGCCACCTCCAGCACTGGTGTCAACGCTGCTCGCGGCGCTGCCCTGGGTGGCGGCACCCTGCTGCGCCGTCGGCGCGCTCTCGGAGCGCAGGTCGCCAGCGCGCGCGCTGCGGATCGCATCCGACGCGGCGCCGCCATCGGTACTCGCCGGGCCGGCGCCCGTCGCCGCGCGCGAGTCGCGCTCCTGCGCCACGCGTTCCTGCTCGGAGCGCAGCGTCGCGTCGAACGCACCGAGGCTGTCGTCGAGGCGTCGCTGCAGGACGTCACGTCGCTCGTCGGCCGTCGTCGCGGGCGCCTGCGTGGCTGCGGAGCCAGAGCCGCCGCTCCCGCCGCCGCCGCCGCGCTCCTTGGCGTCGCCCGTGACCCCGCCGCTGTCGCTGGAACCGCCTGCAGCGGCTGGGGCACCACCGCCGGCGCCGGCATCCGGCCGTCCGGCATCCGGTAGACCCGCGCCCGGCACGCCGGCGCTCGGCACGCCTGCACCGGGCAGTCCGCCGCCGGGCAGCGTGATGCCCCCGCCGACGCCCCCCGACGTGCCGCCACGGCCCTCGGCACTGCCGCCGGCGCTACCGCCTGCAGTCGTCGCGCAGGCCGCGAGTCCGGCCAGCACGCCGAGAAGCACGAAGGTTCTCGTCGAACTCGGTGTCATGACTGTGGAGAGCCGCCCTGGAAGAAACTGCGCAACTGATCGGCCATGCGGTCGCAGGCCGCACCCTGCACGCGTGCGATGAACGGCAGCGGCACCACCGCGCCGACGATGGCCGAAGTGCCCGTCACACTCGTTCCGACCGAGCCGGCGGACTTGGCCTGCTTGATGTCCCAGATCGTCGCCTCGTAGGCCGATTCCTTCTCCCACCAACCGAAGCCGATGCAGCCAGCCGCACCCGGCGCGGCGCCACAGGCGAGGCTGCCGCCGCCGTCCGTCTTGCGCGTCGCGCCGTCGAGCCAGACGACGTAGCGGACACCGGTCGCCGCGACGGCTTCACTGACGCCGGGCTGCTGCAGCACGGTCGTCACGGCCTCGGCGCGCGTCGGCGCCGTGCCGGGCTCGAACCATGGAAACAGCCGGTCTACGAACTCGTCGTTGGGCTGGACCCGCAGACCCTGCCGGCCGGCCGCCAGCGATTTGCCGACGCAGTCCATGAACTCGTCCTCGGCGCTCGCGCCCTCGATCTGTGGCTTGGCAAGGATCACCACGGCCTCGTCGGCTGCGATCTGTGTCTGCAGTTCGCGCGACTCCTCGATCTTGGCCGTCATGCAGCCGCTCAGCGACGCGCCAAGGATGAGGGCGGCAAGCGCGGCGCGGCGGCAGTCGGGCGTGGCCGGCATATCGGTCTCCGCTGGCTTCGGCCAGAAGTATGCCACTGACCCCTATTGACCGCGTAGCGCCGGCTCGAGTTCCACCGTCCCCGCGTGCATCGCCGCGGCTAGGGCAGCCGGCCCGCCGCGAGCAGGCGGTGGACCAGCACGGTCGTCGGCAGCCAGACGACGAGGTCGTCGAAGCTGGCCGTCGGCGTATCGGCGACGAAGACCGCATCGCCATCCGTGTTCTCGAGCTCGTTCGCATCGGCGCTGGGCGGTGCCGACGCCCCGCTCGGGCCATGGCTGCCAGCGGCGTTGCGGCCATGGGAAACCACGACGGCCGGGACGGCCGTCGCGATCACCACCCCGGCGCCATTGCGCAGCACGCTGTCGCCGACGCTCGCGAGCGTCAAGGCCGGCGCCGCGGCGGCGAGACCCGGCGTGACGCGGTAGCTGAAACGGCGCCCCCAGGCATCGGACTCGGGCAGACCGAGAGTGGCCCACGGCAGCACGCCGGAGCTGCCGCCCGTGCAACCGGTGGCTGTCGGCAGCCGCTCCATCCCGGCACCGGCAACGTTGCTGGGCATTCCCGGTTCGGCTGGGCACGGCAACCGCAGATGCTGCACCGCGAAGGCCGTCAATGCATCCCGGATCTCGGCCAGTTGCCGCTCGGTGCGCTCTTCGCGCTGACGTTGCTGCAACGTGCTCATCGAACTCAGGAGTCCGCCGAGCAGCAGGCCGACGATGACGAGTGCAATCGCCATCTCGAGCAGCGAGAAACCCGACTGGCGTTGCCCCGTTCGGGCACGAGCCCGTTTCATGGGCAGATCCCGGTCAGCGCTGCCGCGTCGAGCGTGAGCGTCAGCGAGACATCGTCCGGATCGAGATAGTCGGCAGCGTCGAGATGGCCTTCGCAGACCACACGTCCCGGCATGGCGGCGCGCTGCTGGCCGGGGCGGGCGGCTCCGGGCGCGATCACGCGCACGGTCGCGCCAAGACGTTCGATCCACAGGCAGGTACCCGACGCATCGCGCAGTGGCGGCAGATTCAGCGTGCGCCATGGCAGCCAGCCGCGGCTCGTACCCGGACAGGCCGGCGCGGCGACCCCTTCCTGCACGGACCCATCGGGACAGACGAGCAGCGAGTCGAGTGCAGCGAGCGGGTCGAGACAATGGCGCCGCCCGGCATCCCCGAGCAGAGCCTCGCGTGCGAGCGCCAGGTTGCGCTGCTGCGCGATCATCGGTGCCGCCGTGGCCGCGACGAGCTGCCGGGCACCCAGCATGGCGCCTGCGAGGAGCGTGGCCAGCACGGCGATCAGCGCCAGCAGCATCGCGCCCCGCTGGTGCTTCCTCATGGCGCTACCTCGTCGCCGACGCGCACGAATCGTTCGCGTCCGTCGCTCGCTATCAGCCGCACACCATTGCTCGCCACTCGCAACCGGTAGGCCCCGAACCGTCCGCCATCGACGAGGCGACGGCCATCGATCCAGGCCGCCGCGCGCGTGCCGGCAGCGACCGCGACACCATCGAGACGCCCACGGCCGCCCGATGCGGCAGGGCCATCCGCGCTTGTGGTCGAACGGGTGGAATCGGCGTTGCCGGCGTCGGGCGGCGACCCGCCAGCAAGTCGGGCGGTTGGGCTGCGTCCGGCCTCCCACCGCGCGCGCCGCGTCGCCTCGATCGCCGCGCGTTCGGCCGGGGAATAGAACACCCGTGCCGACGTGGCCGCCACCGGCCGCGCGGCCACGATAGCGCAGCCGACCGCCAGAGCCGGTAACCAGCGGTGGCGGCGCCAAACGGTCATGGCGTCGCCTCCGTGGCCTGGCCCGCATCGAACCGCAGCGCGAGACGCCGCAAGCGGCAGTCGCTGTCGAGTCCTATGCCGTCGGCGCGCCGTTCGATCTTGCAGGACTCGAGTCGCACGAGACCCATGCTCGCCGCACGGGCCGCGACCATCAGCGCCACCAGCTCCTGCTCGTGCAGTCCCTGTACCTTCAGCGACAGATCGGTCTGCTGCAGCGTCGCCGGGCCTACACCCTGCGCATCGAGCAAGGACTGAAGCGCGGCCGGCAGCGGCCGCGCGCGCTCCGCGCCGACCTCGATCGCGTAGCCGAGCGGCTGCAACGAGACTACCGTGGCGGTCACCCGCTCGGCCCAATCCACACGTCGTGTCGGCTGCGTGACACCCGCGCGACGCAACGCGAGCACACGCGCGGCGCGCGGGCCGCGCGCGGGTCCGAGCGCACGTAACGCCTGTGCCTGCTGACGGACCGGCTGCACCGCCAGCGACTCGGCCTCACGGGCCGCGGCTGCGTCGGACAGCCGCCATGACGCGAACGCGACCAGCGCACCACCGCACAGCAGTGCTGCGACGAGCAGCCACGCCGCGCGCCGCAGCGTGGCGCTATGCGGCGAAGCGAGCGCGGCCCGCAGTGCCGCGGTCAAGCCGCACCCCCGCGCCGCAGGCAGGCGCTCCACGTCGTTGCGTCCTCGGACGCGTCGTCGCCGGCGTTGACCACTAGCGGATCGGCTGCACCGAGCCGAAGCAGCGCCGTCCCCGGTTGCCATGGGCCGAGCCGCATCGCTGCCTCGCGCACGAAGCCCAGCGCGGACTCCCGCCTCCGGACTCCAATCCGCGGGGCGAGCGTGAAATCGATTTTCATGGTGGCGGCGACGGTTGCCTGCTGCAGGCATTCGGCCTCTGGCGGCGCAGATGGCGCATCGGGTGCTGCCAGCGCGTCGGCCACTGGCGTCAGTTGCGCGGTGTCGGACCCTGCCGTCGGCTCACCGGCACGCAGCTCGATCGCCATCACCTGCAAGTCCGCGACGGCGCCGAAGGCGCCTCCGGCTGCCTCGAGCGCATCGGCCAGATCCAGAGCGCCCTCTTGGAGTCGCGAGGCGACCTCGGGCAGAATCTGCCATTCGACGAGTGCGAGACCTTGCCGCGCGAGCTCGTCCTCGAGCGCCGCCCGCTCCCGCTCGTATCCCTCCCGCTCTGCGGCGAACGCCTGCGCGCTGCGCGCAGCGACCGCCGCCTCGTAGGAGAGCCATCCGGCCAGGCACCCGGCAAACAGCACGACTGCCGCGGCGGCCCAGCGGGCCGTCCTCTGCAGACGCCGCGCGATCCAGCCAGCCCGCAGCGCGTCGGACGCGAGCTGGGGTCCCGATGGCCGGCTCGCCGCGAGCGCCAGCAGCGCCGCAAAACCCTGCCGCTGCGGATCCGGCAACCCATTCGTGGGCGGTGCGCTGCCCAGACGGGTCTGGTCGCCGCCCGGTACGTACTGGGCCACGTCCTGCTCGGGCACACCCCAGAACCAGAGCTCGAGCGGCACACCGCGTTCGACACGCTGCGTGTTCTGCAGGTACTGCACCGTGCGCGCGATCTCGGCGGCCGTCGCCCCGGTGGCCAGCGGGCCCGTCAGACGCGAGAGCACCGCATGCCCGGCGTCGACGAAGGTCAGTCGGACACCGGCCGGCGTCGGCATCACGGTCAACACGCGCCGCTCGGACAGCCCCGCCAGCCGCACCCACGACGCCGCCAGCAGTGCTGGCGTATAGACGGCCCGCAGTGCCTGACGCGTGCCGAGCTCGCGCAGCGCGGTCGCGAGCGGCGCGCCGCCGCCCACGGCCATCATCACGGCGTCGATCGATCCCTCGGCACTGCGCGCCCGCAACCTGACGAGTGCCGTCAGCAGCGCGCCCGGGAACTCGCGCTCGAGCCGCCGCGCACAGAGCCGGCGCTGGTCGGCGCCTCGCAGCATCGGCAAGCTCGTCGGCACGTACGACTCTTCGGCATAGTCGACGACGACCACGAGCGAGCGCGAGTCGCCCTCGAGGGGCGCCTCATGCAGGCTTGCATCGCGTAGGACCCAGTCGCGGCAATGTTCGGCGGACAGGTAACGCACCCAGCGCGGCATGGCAGCTCATCCCGTGACGAGCGCGAGACTGTCGTAGACCGGGCCGAGCACGGCGAGCATGATCCAGCCGAGCACCACGCCCATGATCAGAGTCATCGCCGGCTCGATCAGCGACTGCAGGTGTTCGAGCCGCTCGTCGACGTCACGCGTGTAGAAATAGCTGACGTTGCGCAGCGCCGCGTCGAGCTGGCCCGTCGTCTCACCGGTGCGCAGCATGCGCACGATGAAGGAAGGAAAGATCTCGAGAGTCGCGAAAGCCTCCGACACTGCCGTACCCTGACCGACGAGCGTCCGCGCCCGGCCGAGCGCATGCGCGATCGCGACGTTGCCGGCCGTCCGTTCGCAATGAGCGAGCGCATCGAGCAGCGGAATGCCCGCGCCAAACATCAGCGCGAACGTGTTCGCGAAGCGAGCCAGCACGATCTTGCTGACCACCTCGCCTATCCACGGCAGACGCAGGATCCAGGCATCGCGCCTCAGCCGCAAACGCTCGCTGCGTCCGAACGACCAGCGCATGAAGAGAACGGCAGCGACCGTCGCCGTCAGGAACGCCGGCCACCAATCGACCACGAACGCGGAGACGGCGATCAGGGCGCGCGTCTGCAGCGGCAGCTGCCGGTCCATGCCGGCTAGAAACTCGGCGAGCTGCGGCACGAGGTAGATCATCAGGAAACAGACGACCGCGAAAATCACGACTGCGACGAATGCGGGATACCGCAAGGCCTTGCGAGTGCGGGCTACGAGTTCGTCCTGCCATTTGAGGCTGCGCGCGAGCTCCGCGAGCACATCGGGGAGCCGACCGGTCACCTCGCCGGTGCGCACCAGCCCGACAAGTAGCGGCGAAAAGCTCGCGGGCTGTGCTGCCAGGGCTTCCGAGAGCGTCGAGCCGGTTTCGATCCGGTCGATCAGGTCGCTGACGACCTGGCGCGTCACGGGGCTTGTCGCCGAATCGCGCAGGTCGCCCAGCGTCTCGACTAATGGCACGCCGGCACGCAGCAGCGATTCGAGCTGGATGAAGAAGTTGATCAGTTCCCGTCCATGCAGCCGACCGCGCGTCAGCAGCGAGGGCCGGGCGGCGGAGACCGGGTGCGATGCCAGCAGCTCAAGACCGACGCGTGCGAGGCGCCCCTCCAGTTCGAGCTCGTTGCCGGCGCGACTCTCGCCGCGAATGACGCGACCCTGGGCATCGGTGGCGCGATAGCGGTAGACGGTCATGCGCCGACCCTCTCCGTCAGATCGACCACCCGCGCCGCCTCCTCGATCGTGGTCGTGCCGTCGCGCACTCTGCGCAACGCGACCTCGGCCAGATCGGTAAACCCGTGCTGCGCCGCGCAGCACAGCAGTTCGCCAAGGCTCGCGCGTGCCGACAGGCGCTCGTCGAGATCGCGGTTCCAGCGGACGATCTCGATCAGGGCCACGCGACCGCGGTAGCCGGTGTAGCCGCACTCGTCGCAACCGAGCGCTCGATAGATCTGCAGGTCGCCGCCGCCGAGCAGGCGTGCCTCGGTCTCGTCGGGGACCGACGGCACGCGGCAGGCGCCGCAGAGTCTGCGTACGAGACGCTGTGCCACCACCCCGATCAGGTTGCCGGCGAGAACCTCGGGGTGGACACCGAGATCGAGCAGCCGCGGAATCGAGCGCAGCGCTGAATTGGCATGCAGGGTCGACAACACCTGATGGCCGGTCATCGCCGCGCGCAGCGCCATTTCGGCGGTGTCGCGATCGCGGATCTCGCCGATCAGGACGACGTCGGGATCCTGGCGCATCAGCGAACGCACGCCGTCCGCGAACGACAGTCGGGCAGTCTGCGGCATCGACGTCTGCCGAACGAGCGGCAGTGCATATTCGACCGGATCCTCGAGTGTCATGATGTTGATCTGCTCGGAATTCCGGTAACGCAGCATCGAGTAGAGCGTCGTCGTCTTGCCGCTGCCGGTCGGACCGGTGATCAGCAACAGGCCCTCCGGCCGGGCCAGCATCAGCTTCAGCTCGGCGAGCTGCTCGCTCTCGATACCGAGTGCCTCGAGCGCGACGAGCCCGCGTTTGCGATCGAGAATGCGGACCACGAAGTTCTCGCCGTGGATCGTCGGGTGAGAGGCCGCACGAAAGTCGATCTCGCGGGCCGCCAGCACCAACGAGATTCGCCCGTCCTGTGGCGCCCGATTCTCGGCGATGTTCATTCCCGAGAGAATCTTCAGCCGCACCAGCATGGCCGGCCAGTAGCGTCGATGCAGCGCGCGCACCTGGTGCAGCACGCCGTCGATCCGGTAGCGGATGCGGACGAACTGCGCCTCCGGCTCGAAGTGAATGTCCGATGCCGCCCGCAGCACCGCATCGGTCAGGATTGCGTCGACGAGCCGCACGACCGGGTGGCTGTACTCGCGCGCCTGCTCGGCGGTCAGCGTATTGACGTCGACCGTCCCCGTCTCGATTTCCTGCAGAATGCCGTCGATCGACAGCTCGTGCCCGTAATAGACCTCGACGGCGCGCTGGATCTCCCCTGCGGTGGCCAGGTGCCAGACCGGCTCGGCCCGTCCACGCAGCTCGGCCCGCAGCTGGTCGATGGCGAGGACGTCGTTGGGATCGGCCGTGGCGACGTGCAGCTCCTGCCGCTCGGCGTCGAAGCTCACCGGAAAGAGCTGATACCGGCGGGCGAGTTCCTTGGGCACCAGCGACAGCGCGGCGCGGTCGGCGACCACGCCCTGCAGAGGGATACTACGCGCACCCAGGGATTCGGACAGCACCTCGCGCATGGTCTGCTCGGTCACGAAGCCGAGCGAGACCAGCGTTTCGCCGAGCGGCTTGCCGAGACGCCGCTGCTCGATCAGCGCGATCTTGAGCTGATCGGCGCTGATCAGGCCGGCGTCGACGAGACGCTCGCCGAGCAGGCGGCGCGGCGCCGTACCAGCGGCGGCCACGGCGTTCATTGCCGAACCTCGGCGAGCGCCGCGCGCCGGGCGCGAGCGGCGTCGACGTCGAAGCCTGCCGCGCCACGCTCGCCGGCGAGCTCGAGCGCCCGATCGTAGTAGGACGCCGCCGCGGAGCTCTTACCCAGGCGATCCAGCGACACCGCGAGGTTGAAGGCGTAATCGGCAACCTGCGGTGCCAGCGCAGCGGCCTCGAAGAACTCCACCTGCGCGTCGCTCCAGCGTTGCTGGCGCGCCAGCAGGTTGCCGAGCGCGAAGTGCAGCGGAGCGGCAGGCCGCGCGGCGAGCAGTTGTCGCAGTCGCGATTCGAGCGCCGATGCCTCGCTGGCACCGGCCAGTTCGGCGAGTCCCGCCCAGGCGCGTGGCTGATCGGGGATGCTCTCGAGTACGCGCTGGTAGCCACGCATCGCCTCGCGATCCTGTCCCTGTGCGTGTGCGATCACCGCGAGCCCGAGTTCGGCATCGGGCTGGCCAGGCTGCCGCGTCAGCACGCTCGCATACAGTTCGCGCGCGCGGTCGAGCTCGCCCGCATGGACCGCGGCATACGCCTCGGCGAGCGGATCACCGCGGCGCGCGATGCGCAGCGGCTGCCCGGCGGTCGGTGCACCGTCGACGTCGAGTGCGCCGCGCCCACGCGGCGGCGGCGCCGCCGCGGTCGCGGATTCGCGCGGCGGCGGACGGCTCGAAGCCGCGCCTGGAAGCCGTACCGCAGACGTGTGCGGCTGCGCAGCCGGTCGCCGCGCTGTGCCCTTGGACGTCCCACCTCGCTCGGCATCGGCGGCGTCGCGGTCCGCTGCGCCGTGCGCCGGCAGCTCGAAACGACTGTCCGTGCTGCCGATCGGCACGGCGGGCATCACCGGCTCCGGAGCGCCGCTGCGCAGCGCCTCGTAGATTGCGAAGAAACCGAGCGTGAGCAGCAGCGCCCCGACCAAGCCGATCAGTGCCGTCAAGCGCCGCGACGAGCGGCCCGGAACAACCACCGCCAGCGGTGGTTCGCTCGTCGACCGCACCGACTCGGAGACGGGTGGTGCCGGCCGCGGGGCGGGGGTGCTCTGCTCGAGGATCGCCATTTCGGGCGGATCCTCGACCAGCGCGAGGGCGCCGTCGGTATCGGGTGACCTCGGCGATGGCGCCTCCCGGGGGGCGCGCTTGCGCGCCTCGGCTTCTTTGAGGGCATCGAGCAGCAGGCTCATGGCCTTCCCTCAGCGCGAGGTGCCGCCGCCCGCCGTGGGAGCGAAGAACGCGGCATCGGGCAAAAGAGGCGCAAAGCGCGCGTAGTCCGCTGCCAGACTCGCGTCGCGTACGACGACAGGGCGCAGGAAGATCACGAGCTCGCTCTTGCGGGCGCGGCGGCTCCGATATCGGAACATTTCGCCGAGCAGCGGCACGCGGCTGACCGCCGGCAGCGCATCGCTGCCCTCGCTGTTCTCCTCGCGCATCAGACCGCCGAGCACGGCGATCTGCCCGTCGCGGACCTTGATCACCGATTCCATCTCGCGGGTCTGGATTTCGGGTACCCGGCTGCTGACGTCCGGAACCTGCGCGCCGGCTTGCCGCGCGAGCGCGAGCGAGAGCGCCACGCCCGGATCCTCGACGAAGCCGTTGAGGCGCGAGATGGTCGGTCGCAGATTCAGCACCACTTCGTCGTTGGCGGCGATCTGTGGCGTGACGTTCATCAGGAAACCGACCGGCACAGTGCTCGGCTTGGAGGTTACGGTGAACGTCGTCGGACTGCCGGCCGTGCCAGGGGTGAAATCGGTCGTCAACTGGAAGTAAACGAGATTCTCGACGACCTTGATGAGTGCCGTCTGGTTGTTCAGCGCGCTGATTTTCGGACTGGACAGCACGCGTGTCCGGCCGAAGGACTCGAGCAGGCGCACGGCGGCACTCACGTCGGTGCGACCGCGGCTCGAATCGACCTCGAACAGACCCAGCGTGGGCACGACGCCGCCTACCGGCGTGCCGCCTGGCAACTCGGTGACGCTGCCGGCCGGCCGCAGCGTGAATCCCAGCGTGCTGCTCGCGCCGCGGCGGACGACCTCCCAGTCGATGCCCTGCTCGAAACCGTCGGCGAGTTCGACCTCGACGACCGTCGCCTCGATCAGCACCTGCCGTCGTGCACTACGCACACTCGCGTCGATGAACTCCTGCACGCGCGCGTGCTGCCGTGAAGTGGCGCGAACGGCCACGAGTCCCGACTCGGGCTGGGCGATGACCGAAGCGGCCTCGCGGAAGCGCAGATTCGGCCGCTGCGCGCCGTCCTTGGCGTTCGACTCAGCCGCGGGTGCGGGCTCGGCTTCGGGCACGAGCTTGTCGGTCTCCTGCAGTAACGCGGTCAGCGCACGCACGAGGCTGTCCCAGTAGCGATTCGCTGCGCTGTTGACGATCTCGGTGCCGGAATTGTTGCCGCCCTCCGTGCTCTGCGCCGTGTCGGCGCTGGTCGTGCCGGTGGTCGCGACCTGAGTGGCGATGGACGTGCGGCTCGCGGTGTCGCGCGACATGTTCAGATAGTCGACACGATAGAAACGCAGGTATGGCGTATCCGGCACGATCGACAGCTGGTCACCGTCCAGCGTCCAGCGCATGTCCACTTGCGCCGCGACGCGGTCGAGGATCTGCGGCAGTGTCTGATCGATCGCATTGAGCGTAACGACACCGTGGATGTCGGGATGCACGTCGAGATTGACGCGAGCATCGCGGGCGAGCGAGAACAGCAGCTCGGAGGCCGGTACGCCGTTGACGACCACGGTGTACCGTTCCGCCGCCTTGCCGCCGGACGGCGGCGGCAGATCGAGACTGCGCGTCACGGGCTCGGGGATCGGAGCGGCGGCCGCGCGGTCAGCGACGTCCGCGCGCTGCAGGTGCGCGGCGGAGGGCGCGCGCGGCGTCGAAGCGCAGCCAGCGAGCAGGGCCGCGACCGACAGGAGTGCCGCGCCGCGCCGGTATCGGCAGGTCTTCATGCGGGCACCCCGACGGCGCCCTCGAGAGCGGGCGCCGGGTTTCGCTGCGCGCTGGCGGCACCATCCAGTTCGTCACGGGCACGTTCGACATCGCGCCGATCGATGCAGCGGCGTCCGCGCACGAATGCGCAGAGCATGGCCTTGTCCGCGAGCAGGTTGATGCGCCGCACGAGACCCGCGGCGAGAGCCCAGATCGCGCGGACCGCAGCGCGGCTGAACGGTGAAGGTCCCTCGAGGCCCGCGATGCGCAGCCGGAATTCGAGGTATTCGGCGACTCGTGGCCGGTCGAACACGGGTAGCGCGAAGCGCTCGATCACCCGGTCGCGCAGCGCGCGCAGTCGCGGGTCGCGCAGCACGGTGTCGAGCTCGGGCTGGCCGAACAGCACGATCTGCAGCAGCTTGTGACACGCCGTCTCGAGATTCGACAGCAGCCGGATCTGCTCGAGCGACTCGGCCGGCATCACGTGCGCCTCGTCAACGACGAGCAGCACTCGTCGGCCGCTCATGTAGCGCCCGATCAATGCCCGCTGCAGGGCATCGAGCGGATCCGGCCGCTGCCCGCCACCGAGGTCGCGCAGCAGCGTCGCCGTGATCTCGCGCCGGCGCAGGGACGGGTTGGCCAGATAGATCGACTCGACATCCGCAGGCAGTCCATCGAGGAGCTTGCGGCACAACATCGTCTTGCCGCTGCCGACCTCCCCCGTGACGACGACGATGCCCTCCTGATGACGGACCGAATACTCGATCGCGCGCAGCAGTTCACCGCGCCCCCCGCCGGCGAAGAAGAAGCGCGGATCCGGCGTGATCGAAAATGGGCCGCGTGCGAGCCCGAAATGCGCGAGGTAGAGCCGCTCCACGATCGAACCGTCCGTCCGGAGCCTGCCGCGCTCAGAGCGTTGCGCAGAGCGTGTAGCGCTGATCCTCGCTGTAGGCCGTCGCCGCGGCGCCCGGTGCCGTGTTCGCGGCGCCGGCCTGTAGGGTCGAGCGGACCGTGCCGCTGTTCGGCCGGCCATCGTCGAGCTGATTGTCGAGCGCAGTGGCCGCCTTGCCGGGCACCTGACTCATGCAGACCGCACGGCTGTTGAAATTGGCGAGCTGGGTCGTCAGCGAGGCCAGACCGGTCTGCCCGCCGAACGCGTTCTTCGGCAGCGCCGCGAGTCCCGTGTCCGTGGCGGCGCCGGTCAGGAAGCCAGACGCACGCAAGTGCTGCCAGAAGCCGAGATGTTCGCCGGTGGGCGCGGCGAACGGGTTCGCGCCGGCGCCGATCGCACCGTCGCGGTTGCCGGCGGCGGTGATGCCCGTCCAGTTACTGCCGCGGGCGGTCAGATTGCCGATCGGACCATCGTCGCCGGGCAGGGATTTGTACCGGTCAAGATACCCGTATGCGGCAGCCTTGACGCTGTTGATCTCGTTGACGGCGTTCTTGACGCGACTGTTCTCGATGAGCTCCTGACCCTTGAGCACCGCGCCGAGCAACAGGCCGATGATCACGAGCACCACCGCGATCTCCACCAGCGTGAAGCCGTTCTGCCCGCGAGGGCGACTGCAGCGAGACATGCGATTCTCCAGTCTGTGCTGGGTGCGTGCGCACCCGACTGGGGTGGACTATCGGGCAGGCGGCAGCAGCCCCGACGTGACGTAATCCTCACGGGCGCGATCCTTGCCGAGCCTTCGGCAGACGTCAGCAAGATTCTGTGAAATCGCTCGCGGTGAACCGGCAACGGGCCACCGCTCTGCCGCCGCAGCAGAACGGGACGGCCATGGGCCGATAGGGTGAGTCAGGCTGCGGGCTTCGGAAAGCGGTCGAGCCGTCGCAGGCTCGGGAACGCCCAGAGATAAATAACGACGACGACGAGGCAGGCGCACCCGCCGACGACCACTGCCGGCACGGCGCCCCACCAACGCGCCGTGACGCCGGATTCGAACTCGCCGAGTTCGTTCGAGGCGCCGATGAACAAGGCATTGACGGCACTGACACGGCCGCGGATCGCATCGGGCGTCTCGAGCTGCACGAGCAGGGACCGGATCACGACGCTCGTGACGTCACCGACGCCCAGCAGGAACAGCGCCAGCCACGACAGCCAGAATGAGGTCGAGAGTCCGAAGACGATGGTCGCGACGCCGAACAGCGCGACGCCGCCGAACATCCACGCCCCGGCATGACGCTCGATCGGCCGCAGCGCGAACCAGGCCCCGGTCAAGGCAGCACCGACGCCGGGCGCGCTGCGCAACGCACCGAGCCCCACCGGACCGACGTCCAGGATGTCGGCAGCGAACATCGGCAACAGCGCGGTCGCACCACCGAACAGCACGGCGAACAGATCGAGCGAGATTGCGCCGAGGACGCTCTTGCGCCGAAACACGAAGCGTAGCCCTTCGAAGAAATACTGCATGCTGAGCGGTGCGTCGCTCGGCGGCGCGCGCACCGGCCGCAGGCGCGAGAGCAGCAGCACGACGGCGACGAGCAGCGAGAGCGCGCTGCCGTAGACGAGCAGTGCGCCGCGGCCCCGGAGCGCCGTCTCGCCAAGCGCATACAGCATGCCGCCCAACGCCGGGCCGCTGATCATCGCCGTCTGGAACAGGGTCGAATTGAGGCCGACGGCGCGCGGGAAGGTCTCGTTCGGGACGAGATTGACGATCATCGCTTGCCCGGCCGGCATCCAGAACGCGCGACCGGCACCGAACAGCGCCATGGCGATGAACACCGGCCAGACATTGCGCGCGCCTGACAGCGTGAAAGCGAGCAGCACCACGACGCAGAGCGCCTCGATCGCGTACGCACCGATCATCACGAGGCGGCGATCCTTGCGGTCGGCGGTCTGCCCGCCCGGCAGTACCAGCAGCATGAACGGCAGGAACTGGGCGAGACCGAGCAGCCCCAGGTCGAGCGGATCGCGCGTCAGGTCGTACACCTGCCAGCCGACAGCGACGCCGAGCATCTGCCAGGCAATCGTGGCGCAAAAACGGGCGGCGGCGTAGCGCGTGAAATCGTGGTAGCGCAGCAGCTCGCGCACACCGTGGCGGGGCGTCGGCAAGGGATTCTCGGCAATGGGGATCTGCAGTCGGGGCGCCGGCAGTTTCACACCGCCCGGCGCGCGGGCGCAACCGCACTGCGCACGGGGCGGCCATTGGGCCACGAACGCTGCGTCTGGTCGCGGCCAAAGTGCTAGCTTTGTCGCTTCGAAGGGGGAGACTCGCATGGCCGAGAAGAAGATTACGCGCCATTTCGCCACGATTCGGGACGGCCGCTGGGGACCGCGGCAGGTTCACTTCCGCCACGTCGGCACCGGGCCGGTCGTGCTCTGCCTGCATCAGTCGCCGCTTTCATCGCGCGACATGCTCGCGACCATGGAGCGCTGGAAGAAGCAGTTCACCTGCATCGCACCGGATACGCCCGGCTTCGGCCTGTCGACCCCGCTCGGCGTCGATCGCGCCGAGGCAGACGACTTCGCCGAGGCAGTGGTCGAGTTCATGGACGCGCTCGGCATCGAGAGGGCGGCCGTCTACGGTTTCCATACCGGAGCCATGATCGCCGGCGCACTGGCCGCGAGCTTCCCCGAACGCATCACCTGTGGCGCCGCCAACGGCTACGTGATCCTCCGTGAAGCGGAGCGCGCCGATCTTGTCGCGAACTACCTGCCGCCGTTCGGACCCGTCTGGGACGGTTCGCATCTAACCTGGCTTTGGGCACGGATGCGCGAGCAGACGATCTTCTTCCCGTGGTATGCCAAGACCCAGGCCGAGCGACTCGAGTTCAACGTACCGCCGCCAGCGGCACTGCATGCGGCCGCGCTGGACCTGCTCCGCGCTGGCGATCACTACCGCGTGGGGTATCGCGCTGCCTTCACGATGCGCTCCGACCTCGCGCTGCAACGGATGCAGGTGCCCATGCTCGTGACTGCCGCCGATTCAGATGTGCTCGCCGGGCATCTGCCGCGCGTGCGTCGAGCGGCACCGTCGGTCCACGTCGAGCGCGGCGGCAGCATCGATCAGACGCTGGACCTCTGCGCCAGGTTCATCCGCCGGCACAGCAAGGCGAAGGCGCCGAAACTGCCAGGCACCGCGCCGCTGCGCGGCCGCCTGTGGAGCGAATTCGTCGACGTGCCCGGCGGCCAGCTGCGCGTGCAGCGCAACGACGATGCGAACGGGCGGCCCGTGCTGGTCCAGCACGACGCCGCCGGCTCTTCCGACACGGTCGCCGCGCTCGCGTCAGGCTTCATCGGCCGCCGGCCGGTGGTCGCCATCGATCTGCCCGGCCACGGCGAATCGGACCACCTGCTCGGTGACGGCCGGATCACGGTCGAGCACTATGCCGAGGCCTTGCTGCCAGCGCTGAAGTCGCTCGGCATCGATGATTTCGACTTCATCGGCACCTGGGGCGGCGGTCTGGTCGGTCTCGAGCTCGCGCTCAAAGTGCCGAAGCGTCTCAAACGGCTCGTGCTCGCCGACATGCTCTACTTCGACGATGCGCTGCGCACGGAGCTGCGCGCGCACTACACGCCCGACATCCAGCCGAACTGGTACGGCGGTCATCTGCTCGAGGCCTGGTACCTGCTGCGCGATCAGGGCCTGTTCTGGCCCTGGTACGACCGGACCACGCGCGGCATCCTCCGCAAGCCGCTCTATATCGAGCCCGCGATGGTGCACCAGCGCCTGATCGATCTGTTCCGGTCCGAGGGCATGTGGCGCAAGGCCTATCAGGCCCATTTCGCCTATCCCCTGAAGTCGCGGCTGGCAAAGTGCTCGGTGCCAATGCAGTTCGTCGCACCGGCCTGGGATCCGCAGTTCGAAGTCACGCAACAGGCCGCCCGCGACTTCCCGCAGGCAGCCTTCGTGCAGATGCCGGACGACATGCGGCGCTGGGCCGAAGCGCTGATGCCGTTCTACGGGCCCTGATCGTGCGCGCGGCGCTGATGGCAAGCTGGCTCGCGCTTGCCGGTCTCGCACTGCCACTGTCGGCCCAACCGCCGCCGGCTGGCAAGGCGCTGCCCGTGCCCGTGCAGGGCTGGGACATCACCGAAATCGGTCCGGGTTACTACACGTTCCGCTACACCGGGACGCGCAATGTCTTCCTGATCACCGACGCCGGGGTCATCGTCACCGATCCGATACAACCCGAGGCGGCGCGCATCCTCCGCGAGGAGATCCGTAAACTCACACCGCTGCCGGTCAGATACGTCGTCTACAGCCATCAGCATTGGGACCATGTCCTTGGCGGCCGGATCTTCAAGGACGAGGGCGCCGAGTTCATCTCGCACGCGAACTGCCTGGCGCATTTCCGCGACCTGCCGCATCCCGATCTCGTGCTGCCGGATCGCACGTTCAGCGGTGAGGGCATGGACCTGCGCCTAGGCGAGCGCACGCTGAGCTTGCGCCATCTCGGCAGCAACCACGGCGACTGCCTGATCGTCATGACGCCCGATCACGTGAACGTGCCGTTCATCGTCGATCTGGCGACGCCTGGCGGCATGCCGCTACCGATGATTCCCGACTACTCGCTGCACAACTGGGTGCGCAGCCTGCGCGAACTCGAGAGCTGGAACTTCGCCCGTTACGTCGGCGGCCACGGCGTGCCCGTCGCCGACAAGTGGCGACTCGGCGAGCGTCGCGAATACATCGAAGCGCTGATGGCCGAAACAAAAAAGGAGATGGAAGCCGGTACGCCGCTCGAGCAGATCCCTGACGTTGTCGCCGGCCGCTTGCGCTCGCGCTTCGAGCATCTGCGCGGCTTCAGCGTCATCGTCAAGGACAACGTGCGGCGTACGATGGCTTATTGGGGCATGGGCTGGTGACGACCCGCGGCCCGCGCGCGCCCGCGTCAGCCGTGCTGGTTGATTTCGCTGTAAATGCCATTGCGGTCGAACATTGACATCGTCCGCAGCTTGATCACGCTGCTGCCGTCGTGCGAGGGCACCTGCCAGTCGAGCGGCGGCGAGACCACGTTCGCGCCGCATGCGACCGCGCGGCGGTAGATGCCATCCACGTCCCGTGTCTGCACGACCAGGATCGCCTCGCCCATGCGCACCTTGCTGCGCCCCGTCGGCACGGCCGTGTCGAACGGGGCGTCGAGGTACTGCAGGAAGCCCAGCATGCCTATGTTTGGATCCTCGGCCTTGAGGATCACGAGGTGCGCCGGCGCGTTGTGTGGCGCCGCGGGTGGAAAAGCGCCGTGCACGGCGAGCCGGTGGTCGTAGAAGCGCGTCCAGCCGAAGACCTCCGTATAGAAACGCGCCGCTTCGTCGGCGTTCGGCACGATGAAGGTCGTACGCCGCAGGATGCCGTGGACCATCTGGTTGCTCCTATCAGGGGTTGTGATCGTCGGTATGGGGGATTTCCGCCGCGCGTTTCTCGGCGAGCCACTCGCGCCAGATTGCGACGATGATGCCGAGTATCACCGGCCCGATGAACAGGCCGACGAGCCCGAAGGCCGCGAGTCCCCCGAGCACGCCGAACATCACGAGCAGGAACGGCAGACGGGTGGCGCCGCTGATCACGAGCGGACGCACGAGGTTGTCGATCCAGCTGACGGCCAGCAGACCCCAGAGGAACAGGCCGAGAGCCGCGATCGTCTTGCCGGTCAGCAGCAGCCAGAGGCTCGCGCCGCCCCACATGAACGGCACGACGAAGGGGATCAACGCCAACATCGCGGTCAGTGCCCCGAGAAAGACCGGCGCCTCGAGGCCCGCGGCCCAGTAGCCGATGCCGGCCAGCGTGCCCTGGGCCACAGCCGCGAGGACGAGGCCATAGACGACGGCCTTGACCGTGTCGCCGATTGCCTCGACATAGTGGACGACCCGTGGACCAATGAATTGCGCGAGCATCTGCGCGACCTGCGCCGCCAGTCGCGGACCGTCGCGATACATGAAGAACAGGCTGAACAGCGCGATCGCCATCTTGGCGATGTTGCGGCCCACGCCGCCGACGATCGTTCCAAACTGGCCGACCCAGCGCTGGAGGGCAGCGCGCAGTGTCTCGCCGAGCGCCGCCGGATTCTCGGCGACGCGCGCAAGCTGCTCGGCGACCCAGGGCCCCACGACGGGCAGCTCCAGCAGGAATTCCGGCAACGCCGGACCGCGCGCGAGCAGCGCGAGGAAGCGCTGATAAGCGGCGAGTGCCTCGGTCTGCAGCAGGAAAACCAGCCAGACCAGCGGCAGCAGGATCGCGACGATCATGACGACCGTCATCACCGAGGCCGCGAGCGCGCGGCGCCCGCCGACCCAGCGCAGCACCCGCTCATGCATCGGCCAGGTCACGAAGGCGAGGATGCCGGCCCATGTCACGGGCACGATGAACGGCTGCAGCACCTGAAACGCGAGCAGCACCAGGCCCGCGAGCAGCGCCGCCACGATCAGGCGGCGCAGCCACAATGCGCGAGTGAGGTCCTCCATCGTTCAGCGGTCTCCCGCGCCACCCGTCCGCCGCTTCGCACCCGTCACGACCACGAACAGCAGCAGGCAGGACTCGTCCCAGCGATTCTCGAACGTGTGCAGGTTGCCGCCCTGGACGATCACGTCGCCGGGTCCGAGCTCGATTTCGCGACCCTCGATGCGCA
>CAZAWM010000030.1:0-1825 GCA_964488605.1 uncultured Steroidobacteraceae bacterium
ATGTTGACGCCGACCGAAAACTGACCAGCGATTCCTGGTGATGCCGACCGAAGACTGACCAGGGTGTTCAACCTAGCCTGCCCATTTTTGTGGCAGGAGCGATAGGGGTGATCACCATGGCATTGATGGGCAAGATTCGCGCGATGCGTCTGCGCGAGGGCAAGTCGATCAGCGAGATTGCGCGGCTGACGAGCCTGTCGCGCAACATGATCAAGAAGTGGCTGAAGGTGCCGCAGGGCACGCAGCCGAGGTACCGGCGGCCGCCGGTGCCGACCAAGCTCACGCCGTTCGCTGAGGCGCTGACGCAGGCACTGGTGGCCGACGGCCACCGGCCGAAGCACGAGCGGCGCACGGCGCGCGCACTGCACGCCCAGCTGGCCGCGCAAGGCTACGACGGTGGCTACACCCGGGTGACCGACTTCATCCGCCAGTGGCGCGAGCAGCAAGGCAAGGTCAGCGCCACCAGCGCGTTCGTGCCGCTGGCCTTCGAGCTGGGAGATGCCTTCCAGTTCGACTGGAGCGAGGAAGTCCTGGTGGTAGGCGGCATTTACTACCGCGCGCAGGTCGCACAGCTGAAGCTGTGTGCCAGCCGGGCCTTCTGGCTGGCGGCCTACCCCAGCCAGGGCCACGAGATGCTGTTCGACGCGCACACGCGCTCCTTCGCGGCGCTGGGCGGCATCCCGCGGCGCGGCATCTACGACAACATGAAGACCGCGGTGGACTTGGGTCAAGAAGGGCAAGGGCCGCATCGTCAACGCGCGCTTCGCCGTGATGTGCGCGCACTACCTGTACGACCCCGACTTCTGCAACGTCGCCTCCGGCTGGGAGAAGGGCATCGTCGAGAAGAACGTGCAGGACAGCCGGCGGCGCATCTGGATCGAGGCCGGCCAGCAGCGCTTCGGCTCCTTCGCCGAGCTCAACGCCTGGCTCGGCTCGCGCTGCCGGGCGCTGTGGAGCGAGCTGCGCCACCCGGTGCATGGCCAGTTCAGCCTGGCCGAGATGCTCGGATTGGAGCTGCCCCACCTGATGCCGATGCCCGAGCCGTTCGACGGCTACGTGGAGAGCCCGGCGCGGGTGTCCAGCACCTGCCTGGTCAGCGTGGCGCGCAACCGCTACTCGGTACCGTGCGAGCTGGCCGGGCAGATGGTCAGCGCGCGGCTGTACCCCACGCGGGTGCTGGTCGTGGCCCACGATGCGGTGGTCGCCAGCCACGAGCGCCTGAGCAACCGCGGCGAGACGAGGTACGACTGGCAGCACTACATCCCGCTGGTGCAGAGAAAGCCCGGCGTGCTGAGGAACGGCGCGCCCTTCGCCGACATGCCCGAGCCGCTGCTGAAGCTGCAACGAGCGCTGATGCGCCGCCCGGGCGGTGACCGGGTGATGGCGCAGGTGCTGGCGGCGGTGCCGGCAGCGGGCCTGGACGCGGTGCTGGTGGCGGTGGAGCTGGTGCTGGAGAGCGGCGCGGTCAGCGCCGAGCATGTGATCAATGTGCTGGGCCGCCTGACGGCGGCACCTCCACCGGATCCGGTGGACACCGCGCTGCAACTGACCGAGGCGCCGCGCGCCGACACCGGCCGCTACGACAGCCTGCGCACCGAGCAGGACGCGCACCAGGCCTCGCACCAGGAGGCTGACCATGCGTGACGTGACTGCCGAACTGAAGTCCCTGCGACTGCACGGCATGGCCGGCGCCTGGGCCGATCTGGCCGAGCAAGGGCGCAGTGCCGGGCTGGACAGCTCGCGCTGGTTGATCGAGCACCTGCTGCAGGCCGAGACCACCGACCGGGCGATGCGCTCGGTCAGCTATTAGATAAGTGCCGCGAAG
>CAZAWM010000030.1:1835-20423 GCA_964488605.1 uncultured Steroidobacteraceae bacterium
CGCCCACCGCGACCTGGCGGGCTTCGACTTCGAGTCCTCGCGGGTGGACCGCAGTCTGATCGACCTGTTGGCCGAGATGAGCTTCACGGAGTCGGCGCACAACGCGGTGTTCGTCGGCGGGCCGGGCACGGGCAAGACGTACCTGTGTACCGAACTCGGCGTGGCCGGCATCACGCGGCACGGCAAGCGGGTGCGCTTTTACTCGACGGTGGATCTGGTCAATGCGCTGGAGCGGGAGAAGGCCGAAGGCTGGGCCGGACGGATCGCGCTGAACCTGATGCGCATGGACGTGGTCATTCTCGACGAACTGGGCTACCTGCCGTTCAGCCAGGCCGGCGGGGCGCTGCTGTTCCACCTGCTGAGCGAGCTGTGCGAGCGCACCAGCGTGATGATCACGACCAACCTGACCTTCCGGGAGTGGGCCAGCGTGTTCGGCGACGCCAAGATGACCACCGCGCTGCTGGACCGGCTGACCCACCACTGCCACATCGTGAAGACGGGCAACGAGTCGTAACGCTTCCGCCACAGCAGCGCCACGGCCAAAACGCGCATCCGGGCGCGTGAGCACAGCCGTCGGGCCAAAACGGAGGCGCCGAACGAGCCGATCTGAGCCGGGGCCGCGCGGGGGAACGCGCTACGGGCTACGCCCTTCGCGCTTTCCCCCGCGCAAGTTCATCCAAACCATCGGAGGTCCACCACCACAGCGAAGAACCTACACTTATCCACAACCGGCCTCTCACGAGGCGGCCTTCCATCCCTGGTCAGCGTTCAATCGGCACGGGTGGTCAAAGTTCGGTCGGCGCGCACAACGAGGCGGCAAATCGCACGCCTGCGGCGGCTCGCGCTGGCACGCTTTCGCAGGCGGTCGCTGCCGGCGGTGGAGCGGATCGGGCGCAGATGACTCTGTCGCGGGTTGCACCGGCCCGGGCCAGAGCAGCAAACCCCACATGGACCCCGACACATTTCCCCCGAATTCCGTACCCCAAGGGACAGACCAGCGTTGTGACCGACGCTCCCGAACGATCTCGATAGATGCTGATTGCTCGGGAGAGCCCCCCTACTCCCACTCGATCGTCGCCGGTGGTTTACCGCTGACGTCATACACGACGCGAGACACGCCGCGCACCTCGTTGACGATCCGTCGCGAGCAGACGTCGAGGAGCTCGTACGGCAGACGCGCCCAGTGCGCCGTCATGAAGTCGACGGTCTCGACGGCGCGCAGCGCGATCACGGGCTCGTGCCGGCGGCCGTCGCCGGTCACGCCGACCGACTTAACTGGCAGGAACACGGCGAAGGCCTGCGAGGTCTTCTCGTACCAGCCAGCCTTGCGCAGTTCCTCGATGAAGATGTGGTCGGCGAGACGCAGCGTGTCGGCCGCCTCGCGAGTCACCTCGCCGAGGACACGCACGCCGAGGCCGGGACCGGGGAACGGATGCCTGTAGACCATTTCGGAGGGCAGGCCGAGCTCGACGCCGATGCGGCGCACCTCGTCCTTGAACAGCTCGCGCAGCGGTTCGACGAGCTGGAGCTTCATCCTCTCGGGTAGCCCGCCGACGTTGTGGTGGCTCTTGATGACGTGCGCCTTGCCGGTCCTGCTGCCGGCGGACTCGATCACGTCCGGATAGATCGTCCCCTGCGCGAGGAAGCGGCCTCCCTCGATCTTCGCGGCCTGCTCCTCGAAAACCTCGACGAACAGTCGGCCGATGATCTTGCGCTTGGCCTCGGGATCGCCGACGCCCGCGAGCGCCGCCAGGAAGCGCTCCGCGGCGTCCACCCTGATCACCCGCACGCCGAGGTTTCTCGCGAACACCTGCATCACGTGGTCGGCCTCGCCGAGTCGCAGCAGGCCATGGTCGACGAATACGCAGACGAGCTGGTCGCCGATCGCCTTGTGCAGCAGCGCGGCGACGACCGACGAATCGACTCCGCCCGACAGACCGAGCAGCACCTTGCCGTCACCGACCTGGGTACGCACACGCGCGATGGCATCCTCGATGATGTTGCCCGGGTTCCAGCTCGACTCACAGCCACAGATCTCGCGCAGGAAACGCTCGTAGATGCGTGCGCCCTGCCTCGTGTGCGTGACTTCCGGATGGAACTGCAGCGCGTAGTAGCGGCGCGCCTCGTCGGCCATACCGGCGATCGGCACGTCCGCCGTCGAAGCGATCACCTTGAAGCCGGCGGGCAGCCGCGTCACGCGGTCGCCGTGGCTCATCCAGACGTCGAGCAGCCCATGGCCTTCCGCGTCGACGCGATCCTCGATGTCGCGCAGCAGCGTCGAGTGGCCGCGCGCGCGGACCTCGGCGTAGCCGAACTCTTGAACGTGCCCCGGTTCGACCGCGCCCCCGAGCTGCGCGGCCATGGTCTGCATGCCGTAGCAGATGCCGAGCACCGGCACACCACTGTCCCAGACGGCGGCGGGCGCGGCCGGCGCACCGGGCTGGGTGACCGACTCGGGCCCGCCCGACAGGATGATGCCGCGCGCGCCGAAAGCGCGCACGGCGGCATCGCCGGCATCCCAGGGATGGATCTCGCAGTACACGCCGAGTTCGCGGACGCGTCGCGCGATCAGCTGCGTATACTGCGAGCCGAAATCGAGGATCAGGACGCGATGCGCATGGATGTCGCGGGCCGCGGCGCCCGTCGCCGGCGCAATCATGAGAGGCGGTAGTTCGGCGCTTCCTTGGTGATCGTCACGTCGTGGACGTGCGACTCGCGGACACCCGCCGTGGTGATGCGGACGAACTGCGGCCGCGTGCGCATCTGCTCGATGTCGGCGCAACCGGTGTAGCCCATCGCCGCGCGCAGTCCGCCCGCGAGCTGGTGGAGGATCGCGACGATGCTGCCCTTGTACGGTACGCGACCCTCGATGCCCTCGGGTACGAGCTTCTCGAGCTCGGTGGTCGTGTCCTGGAAGTAGCGGTCGCTCGAGCCATGGCGCTCGGCCATGGCGCCGAGCGAGCCCATGCCGCGATAGCTCTTGTAGCTCGCGCCCTGGTAGAGCTCGACCTCGCCGGGTGATTCCTCGGTGCCGGCAAACAGGCCGCCGATCATGACCGCATGCGCGCCGGCGACGATGGCCTTTGCGACATCGCCCGAGTAGCGAATGCCACCGTCCGCGATCAGCGGCACACCGCTATCGGCGAGCGCGGCGGCGACCTGGGCGACGGCGGTGATCTGCGGCACGCCGACGCCGGCAACGACGCGCGTCGTGCAGATCGAGCCGGGGCCGATGCCAACCTTGACCGCGTCGGCGCCGGCCTTGACGAGATCGAGCGCCGCCTGACCGGTAACGATGTTGCCAGCGATCACCTGCTGATCGGGCCAGCGTGCCTTGATGTGCTCGACGACCTTGAGCACGCCGCGCGAGTGCCCGTGCGAGGTATCGACGACGACAACGTCGACGCCGGCCTCGCGCAGCGCCGCGATTCGGTCGAACGTCTCGGGGCTCGTCCCGACGGCGGCACCGACCCGCAGCCGACCGCCCTCGTCCTTGCAGGCACGCGGCCGTTCGGTCGCCTTCTGGATGTCCTTGACCGTGATCATGCCCTTGAGCTGATGCAGCTCGTCGATCACGAGCACCTTCTCGATGCGATGCCGGTGCAGCAGGCCAAGCACTTCCTCGCGCGGCGCGTTCTCACGCACGGTCACGAGACGCTCCTTCGGCGTCATGACCTTGGCAACCGGTTCGTCGAACCGGGTCTCGAAGCGCAGGTCACGGCTCGTGACGATGCCGACGAGCTCCTTGCCAACGACGACTGGGACGCCCGAGATGCCGCGCGCCTTGGTCAGCTCGATGACTTCGCGCACGGTGGCATTCGGCGACACGGTGATCGGGTCGGAGATCACGCCGCTCTCGTATTTCTTGACGCGGCTGACCTCGCGCGCCTGGTTCTCGATGCTCATGCTCTTGTGCACGATGCCGATTCCGCCCTCCTGCGCGATGGCGATCGCGAGACGGGCCTCGGTGACGGTATCCATCGCGGCCGACATGATCGGCAGATTGAGCGTGATACGGCGGGTGAGCCGGGTCGACAACTCGACCTCGCGCGGCAGCACTTCGGAGTAGGCGGGAACCAGAAGCACGTCGTCGAAGGTCAGTGCTTCCTCGAGAATGCGCATGGGGGATGTCCAGAGATGATTGGACGCGGCATTCTACGCACCGGGAAAAAGCCGGTAAACTGCCGCCGCAGCGATGCGCTGCCTGACCGACTCCCCCCTTGCCATGCCGCCGCTGCGCCCGGAGCGCGATGTCTACACCGTTTCCCGCCTGAACCGGGAGGTTCGCATCCTGCTCGAACAGGGCATGCCGCTGCTGTGGGTCGAGGGTGAGATCTCGAATCTCGCGCGGCCGGCCTCGGGGCACTGGTACTTCTCGCTCAAGGACCGCGACGCCCAGGTGCGCTGCGTGATGTTCCGCCAGCGGACCATGGGTCTGCGTTTCACGCCGCGGGACGGCCTCGCCGTGATCGCACGTGCGCGCGTCGGCCTCTACGAGCCGCGCGGCGATTACCAGCTCATCGTCGAGCAGCTCGAAGAGGCGGGCGACGGCGCGCTGCGGCGCGAGTTCGAACAGCTGCGCGACCGGCTCGAACGCGAGGGCCTGTTCGCGGCCGAGCGCAAGCGACCGCTGCCGCGGCTACCGCGCCGTATCGGCATCGTGACCTCGCCGACCGGCGCTGCCATACGTGACGTGCTGCACGTGCTCGGACGCCGCTTCCGCGCCATCCCGGTGGTGATCTATCCGAGTGCCGTACAGGGCGCGCAGGCCGTGCCCGCGCTGCTCGCGGCGCTCGAGCGCGCGGCCTACCGTGCCGAGTGCGACGTGCTGATCGTCGCGCGCGGCGGCGGCTCGCTCGAGGATCTGTGGGCGTTCAACGACGAGCGGGTCGCGCGCGCGCTTGCCGCGATGCCGATGCCCGTCGTCACCGGAATCGGCCACGAGGTCGACTTCACGATCGCCGACTTCGTGGCCGACCTGCGCGCGCCAACGCCATCGGGCGCTGCCGAGCGTGTCGTACCGGACGCGCGCGAGTGGCTCGCCGGCTTGGCCCAGCTCGCACGGCGGCTGCGTCTCGCGATGGCGCGCACACTGCGCGAACAGGTACAGGGCGTCGAGTCGCTGGCCCATCGGCTGCGGCGCGTGCATCCATCGACGCGCATCGACTCGGGCATGCAGCGGCTCGATGAACTCGAGCAGCGGCTTCGCCAGGGGCTGCGTCTGCGGCTCGGCCGCCGCGAACTGGCGCTGAGGCAGCTCGAGTCACGGCTCGCGCGGTGCGCTCCGGCGACGCGCCTGCGCGAGCTGGGCCTGCGGGAGCTCGGCCTGCGCAAGCGTCTCGAACATGCGATGAGCGCGAGACTCGGCGCCGCGTCGGCTCGGTTCGCGGTCGCGCGCAGTGCGCTGTCGGCGGTCAGTCCGCTCGCGACGCTGGAGCGCGGCTATGCCATCGTCACGCGGCTCCGTGACGGACAGCTCGTTGCCGATGCCGCGGCCGTCGCGGTCGGTGATCAGATCGAGGCCCGGCTCGGACGTGGCCGTCTGCGCGCCCGTGTCAGCGCAACCCATGAGCCAGCGTCCTGAGTCCCGCACGCGGTGCAGCGCCGGGCCCCGGACGGCGCTCTATGCGCTCGTCGCGATGCTGCCCGCCGCGGGTGGCGGAGCGGTGCCATCGGTCGTGGCCGACGCACTGCCTCGGGAGCGGCCCGTGCCGGGCGGTATCGCGCTACTCGCGGTCGGCCCGGCCACCGATCCCGCGCCACAGGTGCGGTTCGACGACCGTCGCGTGCTGGTGCGGGAGTCGGCGGGACAGTGGTTTGCCGTGGTCGGCATTCCGCTCGCGCGCGAGCCTGGCGAGGCGCGGCTGCGCGTCGAACCGGTGGGCGGCGCGGTGCGCGAGCTGCGGTTTCGCATCGAGCCCCACGCCTATGCCACCCAGCAGCTACGCGTCGCACCCCGCCACGTCGATCTCGCGCCCGCCGACGCCGCGCGCGCCGAGCGCGAGCAGCAGCGCATCCGTGCGCTGCTCGCGACCTGGAGCGAACCGGGGCCGCCGGTGCTGCGGATGGTCCTACCCGTTGCTGGCAGGCGAACGTCGCCTTTCGGTCTACGTCGCGTCTTCAACGGACAGCCACGCAACCCGCACAGCGGTCTGGACCTCGCTGGTGCCGTCGGCACCCCCGTGCTCGCGCCCGCGACCGGCCGGGTCGTCGACACCGGCGATTACTTCTTCAATGGACTGTCGGTGTTCATCGACCACGGCCATGGCCTCGTGACCATGTACTGCCACCTCAGCGCGATCGACGTGCAGGTCGGCGACGTCGTCCAGACCGGCACGCGTCTCGGCGCGGTCGGCGCGACCGGCAGGGTCACGGGACCGCACCTGCACTGGGGCGTCGCCCTCAACGGCGCGCTCGTCGACGCGGAACTGCTGCTCGCGACGCGCTGACAGCGACGGCGGCGCCGCCCAGCGCTGCCCGGAGCAGTCGTCGCTCTCAGCCGCGTGGTGGCAGGCGCCGCGGCGCGCGCCCGCGCCGCCCCGCGGCTGCGCGTCCGGCCGCACCGGCGACCCGCGCGGCCTGCCGGACCTCACGGCGCCGGTCGTAGGGATTCGCATCGCTGCGGTACTCGATGCTGACCGGCGAGGCGTACAGGTCGAAGTCGCGCCGGAAAACGTTGGCGAGATAGCGCGTGTAGGCGTCCGGCACGTGCGCCGTCTGGTTGCCGTGGATGACGATGCGCGGCGGGTTGCGGCCGCCCTGGTGTGCATAACGCAGCTTGATGCGTCGGCCGCGCACCAGCGGCGGCTGATGGGCCTCGAGCGCCCGCTCTAGGCAGCGGGTCAGCTGCGGCGTCGTCATCTCGCGCATTGCGGCATCGTAGGCGCGGATCGCATCGGCGACGAGACCGCCGACACCGGTGCCGTGCCGTGCCGAGATGAAGTGCACCGGCGCGAAAGGCACGAAGTCGAGCCGCACCTCGAGCTGGCGCCGGATCTCGTCGCGGTGGTCCAGCGGAATGCCGTCCCACTTGTTGACGGCGATCAGCAGCGCCCTGCCACGCTGCAGGGCGAGCCCGAGGAGGTTCGCATCCTGCTCACCGATCGTGTCATGCGCATCGACGACGAAGACCACGACATGCGCATCCGCACTCGCCTGCAGGGTGCGCGCGACGCTGGCGCGCTCGACCGCATCGTCGATCCTCGCGCGGCGCCGCACGCCGGCGGTATCGATGAGCACGAAGCGCCGACCATCGCGCTCGAATGGCACGAGGATGCTGTCGCGGGTCGTGCCGGGCACATCGCTCGCGATCACGCGCTCGTCCCCGATCAGCCGGTTGATCAACGTCGACTTGCCGACATTGGGCCGGCCGATCACGGCGATCCGTATCGAGCCGTCCTCGTCGCCCCCCCGGACAGCAGCCGCCTCGAAGCCCTCGAGCACGCGCTGCATCAGGGCGTCGCAGCCGTCTCCGTGGCTTGCGGCGATCGCCTGAGGCGCGCCGAGGCCGAGTGCGTGGAACTCCGCTGTCGCGAAGCCCGGCTCGAGACCCTCGGCCTTGTTGACTGCGAGGAACACCGGCTTGCCCGCGCGCCGGAGAGTACGCGCGACGAACTCATCCTGGCGCGTCAGACCCGAGCGCGCATCGACGAGGAAGACGATCCGGTCGGCTTCGGCAATCGCGCGTTCAGACTGTCGTTGCATCTGCGCGTCGAGACCGGCTGCATGCTCGACGAGACCACCGGTATCGACAACGACGTAAGGCACCGGCCCCAGAGTGCCAAAGCCGTACTGCCGGTCGCGCGTGACCCCAGGCACGTCGGCGACGATCGCGTCGCGGGTGCCCGTCAGACGATTGAAGAGTGTCGACTTGCCGACGTTGGGCCGACCGACGAGCGCGACGACGGGCAGCATGGGAGCAGGTTCGGCACGGCTCGCGACAGGCTCACCTGCCCGTCGACGCGCCCGCGTGCGGTAGGCGGAACGCCATAATGCGTCCGCTATCGTCGATCAGCACCAGCGTCGAGTCGACCGCGACCGGGGCCATGCTGACGCGACCGCCGGCCCGCGTGCGCGCCCGCACGGCTCCGCTCGCGGCGTCGAGCCAATGGACGTACCCTTCGAAGTCGGCGACGGCGAGCACACCGTCGACGGCGGCCGGCGCCGAGAGGCCGCGTCGTTTCAGCGCGTCCTGCCGCCACAGCTCTATGCCCGTGCGTCGCTGCAGCGCGACGACCTCGCCGTCGCTGGTCGCCACGTAGACATTGCCGGCGTCGATAGTCAGGCCGCGGTAGCTCGACAGCTCGCGCGACCACCACAACTGCCCGGACTCGAGCGACAGGCGTGCGGCGCGACCCTGGAAGCCGACGACGAACACGTCGTCGCCGTCGATACGGACCGTGGCGTCGATGTCGTTGAGGCGCTCGAGTTCGGTGCGACCGCGCGCTGGCGCGATCGCCGTTTCCCAGAGCACGTCGCCCGAGGCGAGACCGAAGGCCACGACCTTGCCGTTGTCGAAACCGCAGACCACCGTATCGCCGGCAATGACCGGAGCCGCCGTGCCGCGCAGACTCAGACGCGGTACCGCCTGCTCGTTCATCCAGATCTGCGATCCATCGCCCGGCGAGAGTGCGCGCACGCGGCCGTCGACGGTGCGCACGACGACCGCCGATGGCGCGATCGCGGGCGCGGCCAGCACTTCGCCGGACACACGTATGCGCCAGCGCTGCCCGCCGCTGTCCGCATCGAGCGCGATCACGTCGCCGTCCGCGGAGCCAACGACCACGAGGCCGCCGCCCGCGCCGGTGCCGCCCGACAGCGGCGCACGGGTCCGCGCACGCCAGAGCATGCGCCCGGAACCGAGCTCTAGCGCCAGCACGTCGCCGCTATGCCCCGCGGCATAAACGCGCCCCTCATCGACGGCTGCGCCAAGGCCGAGCCGCAGGACTTCCTTCTGGCCGCCGGCGCCAGCGCTCCACGCGCGCCGAACTTCGAGCGTCGGGCGGAAATCGACCAGCTCGGCGGGCGGATCGACGTCCTTTTCCTTCGAGCAGGCGGCGAACACCGCAAGCGAGACGAGCAGCAGCAGGCGCATGCGCATGAGCGGGATCCTCGACGGTTCAGCCGGCGGGCTTGGTGTTGTCGCCGGGCGCCTCGACGACGCCGTCGGCCACGAGGTCGGCGATCTTGAGGTCGAGCAGGGCCGCGTCGAGGATACCGTCCCGATCCGCGCCGCGTGCCGCGCGATACTCGCGCAGAGCGGCTGCCCGGTCGCCCTTGGCGAATAGCGCGTCGCCACGGACCTCGGCGTAGCGCGGCGCGAACGCGCCTGGTGTCTTCTCGGCGGCGAGCGTGGCCAAGGCCTGGTCCAGATTGCCCTGGGCGATCTGCACGCGGGCGAGCCGCAGACGCGCGACATGCCGCAGTTCGGCGTCTCGGCTGCCGTTCATCACTTGCTCGAGGCGCTCGACGGCCTTGCCGAGTTCCCCAGCCTCGACGAACGACCTCGCGAGGACGAGATCGGCCTGGTCGGCGTATGGCGACGATGCGTAGTCGCGCCGCAACTCGTCAGCCAGTGTCACGCCGCGGGTACGGTCGCCGCGCGCGAAGGCTTCGAGCACCTGCTGGTAGCGGGCGCTCGCTTCGACCGCGCGACGCTCGACCCTCTCCTCCCACCAGCGCCAGCCGGCCAGCGCGGCTACGCCGATCGCGACGCCCGCGAGCAGCCAGAGGCCGTTGTCGCGCAGCCACTGCTTGACGCGCTCCCATTGCTCCTGTTCGTTGTAGTACTCGTCCATCGACGTCTCCGTTGATTCGACCCCGGGTCAAGCGCCGAGCAGGCGCCGGACCTCACTGGTCAGGTTCGCCGGCGCGAGCTCGCACTGCGCGCCTTCCTCGCGTAGCGGCTTCAGTCGCACAACGCCGCGTGCGAGCTCGTCGTCGCCGATCACGACCGCGACCCGCGCACCGCTCCGATCGGCACGACGGAATTGCGTCTTGAAGTGGCCCCCGCCGAGGCTGATTTCGATGCGCCGCTCCGGTAGCGCATCGCGCAACATTTCGGCTTAAACGAGCGCGGCGCGCTCGGCCGCGCGGCCCTGGGCGATCAGCAAGACGTCGCAGCCAGGCAGCGGTGGCGCCGTGCCCGCCTGTTCGACCAGTGTCACGACCCGCTCCACGCCGAGCGCGAAACCGACCGCGGGCGTCGGCTCACCGCCGAGCTGCGCGATCAGTCCGTCGTATCGACCACCCGAGCAGATCGCATTCTGCGAGCCGAGCGCGTCGGTGATCCACTCGAATACGGTCCTCGAGTAGTAGTCGAGTCCGCGCACCAGCCGCGGATTGACGCGATAGGAGATGCCGAGCGCATCGAGCGCGGCACGCAGCGCATCGAAGTGATCGCGCGACTCGGAATCGAGATGATCGGCCAGCGTCGGCGCCGTGGCGATCAGCGACTGCATCTCGGGGTTCTTGCTGTCGAGGATGCGCAGCGGGTTGACCTGCAGCCGCCGTCGGCTGTCCGGATCGAGCCCTGCCTCATGAGCGCGGAAGTAGTCGACCAGCAGCGCCCGGTAGGCGCGCCGGGACTCCGCCGTGCCGAGCGAGTTGATCTCGAGCGCGACGCGCCCGATGCCGAGTCGCTTCCAGAGCCGCGCGCCGATCGCAATCAGTTCGGCGTCGACGTCGGGCCCGGGGAAGCCGAAGGCCTCGACGCTGAATTGGTGGAACTGCCGGTAGCGGCCTTTCTGCGGGCGCTCGTGGCGGAACATCGGTCCGGCGGTCCAGAGCTTGTGGCGTGCGCCGCGCAGCAGGCCGTTTGAGATCATGGCGCGAACGACGCCGGCGGTCGCCTCGGGTCGCAGCGTGAGACTGTCGCCGCCCTGGTCGACGAACGTGAACATCTCTTTCTCGACCACGTCGGTGTGTTCGCCGATGGCGCGCCTGAACAGATCCGTCTGCTCGACGACGGGAATGCGCAGCTCGTCGTAACCGCAACCGCGCAGCACGTCGCGAACGATCGCCTCGACGAAGGTCCATGACGCCATCTGCTCGGGCAAGACGTCGTTCATGCCGCGAACCGGCTGAATCCGGCTGGTCAAGCGAGTACTCCGTGTAATCAGTCGCGCGCGGCAGCGCGCAACGCGCCGTCGGCTGCCAGCAGGAAGCTCGCGGTGTTGGCCCGCCGCAGCCCGGCCGGGACGCTGAGCGGTCGACCCGCGAATTCGAGCTCTACACCAGGCACATTGCCAAGCAGCACGCGCAGTGGCATACGCCCGGTCACCGAGGTCGAGTCGCCGGCCCGCAGCAGATTGAAATAGAGCCGCCGACGATCGGCGTCGTAGACCTCGAGCCAGCAATCCGCACTCGCGCGGATGCGCAGCGAGCCGCTCGCCTCCGGTGGGGCGGGCTCCGCGTTGTCGGACGCCGCCGGCCGGGTCAGCAGCGCGGACGCGCCGGGTGCGCCGGCCGGCGCACCGGCTGCCGAATCGGTGGCCGCATCGACGCGCGGCGAATCGGCCTCCGGCGCCGCGCTCTCGGCACTCGAGTCGGCCGCCGGTGCGGCCGCACGACCGCCGGTCTGTGGTAACGTCGGGTTGCGCAGCACCCAGGAGATCAGCAGTGCGAACAGCACGATCAGCGCGGCGATCCCGACGGGCAACAGCAGTCGGCGCGCGTCGCGCGGACGCTTCGCCGTGGGGATCTGCGTGATATCCGGCGCCGCGAGGTGGCCCGCGGCCTCGCGTTCCCAGAGCTCGAGCACCTCACCGACGGGCACGCCGACCAGTTCGGCGTATCTCCGCAGATGTCCGCGGACAAACACCGGTGCGCCGAGCTCCGCGAAGCGTCCGGAGTCCATCGATTCGACGAGATCGCGGTCGCAATGCAGACGCTCCGCGGCCTGTGCGACCGACATGCCCAAGCGCTCGCGCGCAACGCGCAGGCGCGCGCCGATGTCGCCGAAGCCGGGCACGAATTCCGACTGGCTCACGGCACGCCTCCTTCGAGACGCGTGCCGGGCTGCACCGCGCGCGCCTGCGGCGAGTCCGGAAAATCGCGCTGCAGCCGACGCAGGAAGCGCTCTTCGGCGAGCCGGTCGTTCTGGCCGCGCGCAGCCCGGGCGCCGACCCAGAGAAGTTCCGGCGTGGCCGGGAACGCGGCGAGGTACCGCTCGACGAGCTCGCGCGCCGCCGCCGGCCGTCCGCGCTCGAGTTCGAGCTCACCGAGCTGGAACGCCGTCTCCGCATCGTCCGGACGGAGCCGCTGCGCCTGCTGCAGGTTCAGGGCCGCCTCGTCGTAACGCTTCGCGCCGCGCAGGCACACGCCGGCATTCGCGTGGGCGCGCCACGGCGTGCGGTAAAGCGGGTTGCGGGCGGCGTCCGCGAAGCGACGCACGCCCTCCTCCACACGGCCGGTGCGACAGAGGAAGACCGCGTAGTTGTTCGTGAGGTCCGGATTGCGGGGCGCGAGCCGCAGGGCCGAGCGATAGTAGCGGTCGGCGTCAGCGACATTGCCGAGCTTTTCGTTGAGAAGCGCGAGGGCGCCGTGGACGGTCGCATCGCGCGGATTCTGCTGCATCGCCCGGTCAAGCTTCTCCTTGGCGAGCGCGAGGTTACCCTGCTGCAGGTAGGCCACGCCGAGCTGCACGTTGTAGGCAGCGGCAGTCTGCGCGCGCGTCGGATCGTCGCGCGCCGCAGGGGGCGCCGAGGCGCAGCCAGCCGCGAAGGCGACCAGCCCGAGTATCGCCGAGCGTGCGCCAGTCAGCGTCATTGCACGGCCAGTCCAAACAGCTTGTCGCCGAGACGCACGCGCGTCCGGTCTAGGACGCGGCCGGCGAGCTGGCCACAGGCGGCATCGATGTCGTCCCCGCGCGTGCGACGGATGGTCGCGAGCACGCCGCGCCGGATCAGCTCGTCGCGGAATCGGGTGATCACAGGCATCGGCGAGCGGCGGAACGTCGTGCCCGGGAACGGATTGAATGGAATCAGGTTCAGCTTGGCCGGATGTCCGCGCAGAAGGTTCGCGAGTTCACGAGCGTGCTCGGGCCGGTCGTTGACGCCGTCGAGCATGACGTACTCGAACGTGACGCTACGGCCATTCTGTTCGTCGAGATAATGCCAGCAGGCCTCGAGAAGCTCGGCGATCGGATGCTTACGGTTGATCGGGACGAGCTCGCTGCGAAGCGGGTCGTTTGGCGCGTGCAGCGAGACGGCGAGCGCGCAGTTGGCTTCCTCTGCGAGGCGGTAGATCTGCGGCACGAGGCCCGATGTGGACAGGGTGACGCGGCGCCGCGAGATATCGAAGCCGAGATCGTCGAGCAGGATGCGGATTGCCGGCACGACATTGCGGAAATTGGCCAGCGGCTCGCCCATGCCCATCAGTACGACGTTGGTGATTGCGCGACGCTCGCGGCTCCGCCAGCCGAGTTCGCGATGCGCGAGCCAGACCTGGCCGACGATCTCGGCGGTGGACAGGTTGCGGTTGAAACCCTGCTGCGCGGTGGAGCAGAAGGCGCAGTCGAGCGCACAGCCGACCTGCGAGCTGATGCAGAGCGTGCCTCGCTCCTTCTCCGGGATGTAGACCATCTCGAAGGCCTGACTCGCGTCGGCGCGCAGCAGCCATTTGCGCGTACCGTCTACCGAGACGTGCGAGTGGACTATCTCAGGCACCCGGACCTCGGCGAACTCACCGAGTCGCGCGCGGAACTCGCGCGCCAGATCGGTCATGGCCATGAAGTCGCCCTCGCCCTGCTTGTAGAGCCAGCCCATCAGCTGGCGCGCACGGAATGGCTTGCTGCCGAGCGAGACCGCAAAAGCCTCGAGCTCGGCACGCTCCAGTCCGAGCAGATTCACGCGCGCGGACACAGCTCCGTCTCGCGGAAGAAATAGGCGATCTCCTTCGCCGCGGTCTCGGGGCCGTCGCTACCGTGCACGGTGTTGGCCTCGATACTCTCGGCCAGGTCGGCACGAATCGTGCCCGGCGCTGCCTTTTTCGGGTCCGTGGCACCCATGATCTCGCGGTTCTTTGCGATCGCATTCTCGCCCTCAAGCACCTGCACGACGACCGGTCCCGAGGTCATGTAAGCGACGAGGTCTTTGAAGAACGGGCGCTCGCGGTGCACGGCATAGAACCCCTCTGCCTCGCGCTGCGAGAGGTGCATCATGCGCGCAGCGACGATGCGCAGTCCGGCGGTCTCGAAGCGTCGGTAGATCTCGCCGATGAGGTTGCGACGGACCCCGTCGGGCTTGACAATCGAAAGCGTGCGCTCCAGCGCCATGGGACTTCCTCTGTGTGAATGCCGTGGATCGACGACTGACGCCGGCTCGAGCGCAGCCGAGCGCCGCCGGGACCGGTCGAATTACCGATTCTACCTGCCCGACCCTCGGGCCGGCAAACCCGCGGTTCACGGAAGTCCGCGAATCCTAAGGAATTTTTAGACCGAGAAACTCTCGCCGCAGCCGCACTCGCCCTTGACGTTCGGATTGCGGAACTTGAACGCCTCGTTGAGGCCCTGCTTGACGAAGTCGACCTCGGTGCCGTCGATCAGCGGCAGGCTGTCGCGGTCGACGACGACCTTGACGCCGTGATGCTCGAACACGACGTCCCCCGGGGTGACCTCGTCGGCAAAGTTCACGACGTAGGCGAAGCCGGAGCAGCCGGTCTTGCGCACGCCAAGCCGCAGACCGAGGCCATGGCCCCGGGCGACAAGGTGGTTGCGAACCCGATCGGCAGCGGCAGGTGTCAGTGAGATGGCCATGGCGACCCAAATTTCGACAGCGATTTTATTCTACGGTTCGGCCTTGCCTGCGCCAGTGGCCGCGGCGTGATCGAGTACCGAGTTTTCCGCCCCGCCCGCGGCTGCGGCGGCACGGCAGGCCGCGAGCGCATCCTCGATCACGAGCAGCCGGCCGAGCTTCTCGACCGGGACCGCGAGGGCGGCCTGCCAGCCGAGCGGACCGCCGGCCGGCGGATCGTCGAGTGTGCGGCCCGGCCACTCGCCGGCGAGCCAGGCCAGCGTCGCGATGGTGTGCGGACAGCCCCAGACGCGGTAGCGCAGCTCCGCCACCCGACCGTCCATGGCGCGGCGCACGAACACTTCGACGCGCGCCTCGGCCGCCTCCGAGCCCGCGGCGCCGCGATACCAGCCGGGCGCGTCCACCGGCGGCGCTCCGGCGCCGGGTGTCGATTCGAACAGCCGGCGGATCGCGGCCGGGAGCGGCTCGGCAGCGCGCGGCGCCCTCATGAAGCCGCTCCCGCTGCGACGTCGCCGGGCGCGAGCGCGCGCAGTCGCACGATCGCCGTCTCGATTGCCAGCGCGGCGCGATCAACGTCGGCCTCAGTCGTATAGCGGCCGACGCAGAGGCGCAGCGAGCTCTCGGCGAGCGCAGGACTCCGGCCGAGCGCGCGCAGCACATAGGACGGGTCGCGCTGCGCCGAGCTGCAGGCGGAACCGGTCGAGACCGCGACATCGGTCAACGCGGCGACGAGGCTTTCGCCCTCGACGCCTTCCACACTGATATTCAGCAGTCCAGGCAAACCGCCGCGCTCGGGTCCGTTGCGCAGCACACCGGGCAGCGCCGCGAGCCGCCTCCACAACCGATCGCGCAGTCGCGCCAGCCGCTCCGGTTCGCTGCCAAGCGCCTCGCGAGCCAGCCGTGCCGCTGCCCCGAAACCGACGATCTGATGGGTGGCGAGCGTTCCCGGGCGCAGCCCACGCTCCTGGCCCCCGCCGTAGAGCAGCGGCTGCACACGCGCGCGTGGACCCACGTAGAGGGCGCCGACCCCCTTCGGTCCGTAGAGCTTGTGGGCCGTGCAGGACAGCAGGTCGACCGGCAGCGTGCCCAGATCGAGCGGCAGCTTGCCGACGGCCTGCGCGGCATCCGTATGCAGCAGGGCACCGTGCGCACGGCAGATCGAGCTGATCGCCATGAGGTCCTGGATCACACCGATCTCGTTGTGGGCGAGAATGATCGAGACGAGCCGCGTCTCGGGCCGCAGCGCCCGGCGCACGGACTCGGGGTCAATTCGCCCTTCGCGGTCCGGCTCGAGCCAGGTCACGGCGCAGCCCTCGCGCTCGAGACGTCGCGCCGGGTCGCGAACGGCGCGGTGCTCGATCCGGGTGGTGAGCAGATGGCGCGGGCCTGCCGCTTCCGCCCGCAGCACACCGAACAGCGCGAGGTTTGCCGCTTCGGTCGCGCCGGAAGTGAAGACCAGCCTGTCGGGCTCGGCGCCGAGCAAGGCCGCGACCTCGGCGCGGGCGCACTCGACGCGTTCGCGTGCCTCGCGTCCGTAGGCATGGGTCGCTGACGAGGGATTGCCGAAGACCCCGTCAGCGGTCAGGCAGTCCATCATCTCGGCCGCGACGCGCGGATCGACCGGCGTCGTTGCCGCGTAGTCCAGATAGACCGGCGCAGACTCAGCGTGAGCGGGCATGGCGGCGCCTCGCCTGTACTGCGGTCAGGATGCCTCGCAGGATGTTCACCTCGTTTTGATCGAGCTCGGCACGCTGCAGGAAACGGCGGATGCGGCTCATCAGGTGACGCCCGCTGGCCGTGCGGTCGCGGAACTCGATCTCGTCCAAAACCTGTTGCAGGTGCGTGTAGAGACGTGCCATCTCGGCCGGCGTCGCGAGCGGTGTCTGCGGCCCAGGCGCAGCATACGCGGCGCCGCGCGCGCGATACACCTCGTACGCGACCAGCTGCACCGCCATCGACAGGTTCAGCGAGGCGTACTCGGGGCTCGCCGGGATGCGCACGAGCACGTGCGCCGGCTCGAGCTGATCGTTGGTCAGACCGGCGCGCTCGGCGCCGAACAGCACGGCGACGGGTCCGCGGTGCGACTCCGCCGCGATGCGCGCCGCGGCATCGCGTACATCGAGCACGCGAAAGTTCTGGTCGCGGTCGCGCGACGTCGTGGCCGCGACGAAACCGCAATCGGCCACGGCGTCGGCGACGCTGTCGACGACGCGCGCATGACCGAGCACGTCATCGGCGCCCGAGGCGCGCGCCGTCGCCTCGGGATGCGGAAACTCCTGCGGCTGCACGAGTACGAGCTGCCGCAGTCCCATGTTCTTCATGGCGCGCGCGACCGCGCCGATGTTGCCGGGATGTGAAGTGCCAACCAGCACGATACGGATGGCGTCGGTACTGCCGGGACTGCAGGAATGCTCGGACAAGCTGACCTCGGGTGACCGCGGGAGCGTGATATTCTAAACGGCGTCGCGCCTGCTCCCGTGCTCCAAGCAGCCACTGCTCAACATCGCCGTCCGCGCCGCCCGCCGCGCCGGCGAAACGATCGTCCGCAGCCTCAATCGCCTCGACTCGCTCGACGTGTCGAGCAAGGGCCGTAACGACTTCGTGACCGAGGTCGACCGCGCCGCCGAGCGCGAGATCATGGCGCTGATCCGCAAGTCCTACCCCGAGCACGCCTTCCTCGCCGAAGAAAGCGGCGCGAGCGGCGGGGGGTCAGTGACCTGGATCATCGACCCGCTCGATGGCACGACGAATTTCCTGCACGGTTTTCCGCAGTTCTGCGTCTCGATCGCCTGCCGTATCCGCGGCCGACTCGAGCACGCCGTGGTCTTCGATCCTCTGCGGCAGGAGCTGTTCACGGCATCACGCGGCCGCGGTGCCCATCTCGACAACCGTCGCATCCGCGCATCGAAGCAGCGCACGCTCGAGGGCGCACTGATCGGCACGGGCTTCCCCTACCGCGAGAACCTGCGCCATCTCGATGCCTACCTCGCCATGCTGCGCACCGTCATGCAGACCGCGGCGGGCGTGCGCCGCCCGGGCTCGGCGGCCCTGGACCTCGCCTATGTCGCAGCTGGCCGACTCGACGGCTTCTTCGAGATCGGACTCGGCGAGTGGGACACCGCAGCGGGCACGCTGCTGATCGAAGAGGCCGGCGGCCGCATCGGTACGCTGACCGGCGGCGAATACCTGCAGGGTGGCCACGTCATCGCCGGCAGTCCGAAGGTCTTCGCGGCACTGGTCGAGGCGCTTGCGCCGCACGTCCCGGAATCGCTGCGCCAGTAAGCGTCTGCACCGCCACCGGCCGCGTCATCTCGAACGACGGCCGCCGTTCAGCCCGGGCTGCCCGCTCCTCCGTCACGACCGTCGACGATGACTGCCGTGACCAGGTCGGCGCCGACGTTGACCATCGTGCGCGTCATGTCGAGGATGCGATCGACGCCGAGGACGATGCCGAGACCCTCGGCGGGAATACCGAAGGTGATGAGCAGTCCGGCGATGATCGGCAGGGACCCGCCAGGGATGCCCGCGACAGCCACGGCGCCCAGCACGGCGAGCAACAGCAGCGTCAGCTGCTCGACGACGTCGAGCTCGACACCGAAAACCTGCGCGACAAACAGTACCACGCAGCCCTCGTACAGCGCCGTGCCCGCCATGTTCATGGTCGCGCCGAGCGGCAGCACGAAACCGGCCGTGGCCGGTCGCACGCCGAGACTGCCGCGCGCGACGGCCAGCGCTGTCGGCAGCGTCGCGCTGCTCGAGCTCGTCGAAAACGCCGTCACGAGCACCGGGCGGACCGCGCGCCAGAAGTCGCGCGGCCGTAGCCTCGACATCGTCT
>CAZAWM010000031.1:0-18808 GCA_964488605.1 uncultured Steroidobacteraceae bacterium
ACCGGTCTCGCTAATCGTCTCGGCATTCGCGCCAGTCGGCGACGTGCGTCGCACGCTGACGCCGGCGCTCACGGACGAGGCCGGCGAGACGGCGCTCGTACTCGTCGACCTCGGCGCCGCAGAACCGCGACTCGGCGGCTCGATCCTCGCGCAGGTCCATGGCGCGCTCGGCGAAGTGCCGGCCGATCTCGACGATCCCGCACTACTGCGCGGCTTCGCTGCCGTCCTGCGCGAGCTGCGCGCCGACGGCCGGGTGCTGGCCTATCACGACCGCGCCGACGGTGGCCTCTGGGCGACGCTGGTCGAGATGGCTTTCGCTGGCCACTGCGGACTCGACATTGCGATCGACGCGAGCGGCGAGCGGCTGCTGCGCAAGCTGTTCGCCGAAGAGCTCGGGGTCGTGCTGCAGCTGCGCGCCGCCGACGTCGAGACGGCGCGTGCAGTCTTTACCCGCCACGGACTGGCCGGCCGCATGCACGTGGTCGCGCGGCCGAGAGCGACGGCCGATCTCGTGCGCGTGCACGATGCCGGCGGGGCTGTGGTGTTCGAGGAGTCTTGGTCGGTGCTGCGCGCCGCATGGTCTGCCGTGTCGCACGCGATGCGTCGGTTGCGCGACGATCCGGACTGCGCCGACGAGGAGCATGCCGCAGCGGTCGATCCTGCGACGCCCGGACTCGCCGTCGATTTGAGTTTCGACCCGGAGATCGACGTGGCCGCGCCGTTCGTTGCCCGGGGCGCACGACCGCGGCTGGCCGTGCTGCGTGAACAGGGTGTGAACAGCCAGCTGGAGATGGCGGCCGCGTTCGAGTTGGCAGGCTTCGAGCCGCACGACGTACACATGACCGACCTGATCGCCGGGCGACGACGGCTCGCGGAGTTCCTCGGGCTGGTCGCCTGCGGCGGCTTTTCCTACGGCGACGTGCTCGGCGCCGGCGAGGGGTGGGCGAAGTCGATCCGCTTCAATCCGCAACTGCGTGAAGCGTTCCAGGCGTTCTTCGCGCGCAGCGAGACTTTCGCGCTCGGCGTCTGCAACGGCTGCCAGATGCTTTCGGCACTGCGCGAGCTGGTTCCGGGCACCGCGCACTGGCCGCGCTTCGTCCGCAACCGCGTCGAGCAGTTCGAGGCGCGACTCAGTCTGGTCGAGGTGCTGCCGAGCCCGTCGCTGTTCCTTGCGGACATGGCCGGTTCGGTGCTGCCGATCGCGGTATCGCACGGCGAGGGTCGCGCCGAATTTTCCGACACCGCCGCTCTCGACGCCTGCCTCGGTTCCGGGCTCGTCGGACTGCGGTACGTCACGGCGCGCGGCATGCCCGCCGAGCGCTATCCGGCGAACCCTAACGGCTCGCCGGGCGGCATCGCTGCGCTTTGCAACGCAGACGGGCGCGTCACGATCATGATGCCGCACCCCGAGCGCGTGTTTCGCGGTCTGCAGAACTCCTGGCGGCCACGCGATGCGGGCGAATATAGCGGCTGGATGCGGATGTTCCGCAACGCGCGCCGCTGGGTTGGCTGAGCGCGGTTCAGCGCGTCAGCGGCTTGTAGCGGATGCGGTGCGGCTGAGCCGCATCCTCGCCCTTGCGGCGCCGGTAGTCCGCGGTGTACTCCTCGTAATTGCCCTCGAACCAGACGACCTCCGAGTTGCCCTCGAAGGCGAGGATATGGGTCGCGATCCGGTCGAGGAACCAGCGATCGTGCGAGATCACGACGGCGCAGCCGGGGAAAGCGAGCAGGGCCTCTTCGAGCGCGCGCAAGGTCTCGATGTCAAGGTCGTTGGTAGGCTCGTCGAGCAGCAGCACGTTGCCGCCTGACTTCAGCACCTTGGCGAGATGCACGCGATTGCGTTCGCCGCCCGACAGCTCGCCGATCAGCTGCTGCTGCTGCACGCCCTTGAAGTTGAAGCGGCCGACGTAGCCGCGCGAGGACGTCTCGTAGTGGCCGACCTTGATCTGGTCGAGCCCGCCGGAGATCTCCTGAAAAACCGTGTTCTTGTCGTTGAGCGCCTGGCGCGACTGGTCGACGTACGCGAGCTTTACCGTGGGGCCGATGCGGATCTCGCCGGCGTCCGGCCGCTCGACGCCGATCAGCATGCGGAATAGTGTGGATTTGCCGGCGCCGTTTGGACCGATGATGCCGACGATGCCGCCGCGCGGCAGCGAGAAACTCAGGTTGTCGATCAGCAGCCGGTCGCCATACCCTTTCCGCAGCCCTTCGACCTCGATCACGACGTCGCCGAGCCGATCGCCGGGCGGGATGTAGATCTCGTTCGTCTCGTTGCGTTCCTGGAACTCCCGCGACGAGAGTTCCTCGAAGCGCGCGAGGCGTGCCTTGCTCTTCGCCTGGCGGGCTTTGGGGCTCTGGCGCACCCACTCGAGCTCCTTCTCGAGTGTCCTGCGCAGCGCCTCGCGCTCGCGCTCCTCCTGGGCGAGCCGCTTCTCCTTCTGCTCGAGCCAGGACGAATAGTTGCCATGCCACGGAATGCCGTGCCCGCGGTCGAGTTCGAGGATCCACTCGGCCACGTTGTCGAGGAAGTAACGGTCGTGCGTGACCGCGATCACCGTACTCGGATACTCGTCGAGGTAGTGCTCGAGCCAAGTAATCGACTCGGCGTCGAGGTGATTGGTCGGTTCGTCGAGCAGCAGCATGTCGGGCGCGGAGAGCAGCAGCCGGCAGAGCGCGACGCGTCGTTTCTCGCCGCCCGAGAGCCGCTCGATCTTCGCATCCCAGGGTGGCAGCCGCAGCGCATCGGCCGCGATCTCGAGCTTGCGTTCGAGTTCCCAGCCGCCGGCCGCGTCGATGGCGTCCTGCAGCTGCGCCTGTTCCTCGAGCAGCGCGTTCATTTCGTCGTCGGACATCGGCTCGGCGAACTTCTCGCTGATGGCATTGAAGCGCTCGACCTTGGCGAAAATGCCGCCTAGGCCCTGAACGACTTCCTCGCGGACCGTCTTGGTATGGTCGAGTTCGGGTTCCTGCGGCAGGTACCCGATCCTGATACCAGGCTGCGGCCGCGCCTCGCCATCGATTGCGGTGTCGATGCCCGCCATGATGCGCAGCAGCGTCGACTTGCCCGAGCCGTTGAGGCCGAGCACGCCGATCTTGGCGCCCGGAAAGAACGACAGGCTGATGTCACGCAGGATCTGCCGCTTCGGCGGCACGACCTTGCTGACACGATTCATCGTGTAGATGTACTGGGCCATACGGTTGACCTTGGGCTTGGGGTGCGCTCGGGACCGCGCAGGCGGACGCCGGCAGGGCGCGGATTATGCGGCAGGCCGGCCCGTCTTGGCGACGCCGGTAGTGGCGCGGCCCTGTGCTAGTCTCGCGGGCATGGGGTATCGGCCGGCGCAGACCAGCTCATGAGCGTCGACTTGCTTGTCTGCGCAGGCGAGCGCCTCGCGCGCTACGGCTTCGGCGACGGCCACCCGTTCGGTACCGATCGCCACGAGGCGTTCTACCGCGAGTTTGCGGCGCGCGGTCTCGACCGGCGCGCATGCATCGTCGAAACGCGTCGCGCCACGTCCGACGAGCTCTGCGCTTTCCACTCGGCTGAGTACGTCGAGCTTGTGCGCCAGCGCTGCGCGAGTGGTCATGGTTATCTCGACGGCGGTGATACGCCGGCCTGGCGCGGCCTGTTCGAGGCGGCCAGCGACGTCGTCGGCGCTACGCTGCGGGTGGGGGCGGCGGTCGCGAGCGGAGAGGCGCGTCGCGGCTTCGTGCCGATCGCCGGCCTCCACCACGCCGCGCGTCATGCGGCCGCGGGCTTCTGCGTCTTCAACGACATCGGCGCGTTGATCGAGCAACTGCGCGCCCGCTTCGGTCTGCGACGCATCGGCTACGTCGACATCGACGCGCACCACGGCGACGGAGTCTTCTACGCCTACGAGTCCGACGCTGATCTGATCCTCGCCGATCTTCACGAGGATGGCCGATTTCTCTATCCGGGCACGGGCTCCGAGCTCGAGACCGGTCGCGGGAGTGCGGCCGGCACCAAGCTCAACATACCGTTGTTGCCTGGCGCCGACGATACCGTGTTCGCGCGCGAGTGGCCGCGAGTGATCGAACACCTCGAGCGATTCGCGCCGCAGTTCCTGATCCTGCAGTGTGGTGCGGACAGCATAGTCGGTGACCCGATCGCGCATCTTTCGCTTACGCCTGCGGCGCATGCGCGCGCGGCCGCCGATCTTGCCGCACTGGCCGGGCGGCTCGGCCATGGCCGGCTCGTGGCGCTCGGTGGCGGCGGTTACAACCGCAGGAATCTCGCGCTGGCATGGAACGACGTGGTCGCCGCGCTGCTCGACGCTCCGCGCGCCTGAGCAACCCGCCCTTTGCGGTACAATGGACGACCGTTTCCCGGCGTCCTTGTCGAGGGTTACCGCATGTTTCCGGCCAGCATGGTCATCGACGACTTCGATCCCGAACTCGCCGCCGCGATGGCGGCCGAGCAGCGACGCCAGGAGCAGCACATCGAGCTGATCGCCTCGGAGAACTACGCGAGTCCGCGCGTGCTCGCAGCACAGGGGTCGGTGCTGACCAACAAGTACGCCGAAGGTTATCCTGGCAAGCGCTACTACGGCGGCTGCGAGTTCGTCGACGTGGCCGAGCAGCTCGCCATCGACCGCGCAAAGAAGCTGTTCGGCGCCGACTATGCCAATGTTCAGCCACACTCGGGCTCGCAGGCGAACGCGGCCGTGTATCTCGCGCTGCTCAAGCCGGGCGATACGCTGCTTGGCATGAGTCTCGATCACGGCGGTCATCTGACGCACGGCGCCAAGGTCAACTTCTCTGGCAAGCTTTTCAATGCGGTCCAGTACGGCATCCGTCCGGACGACGGTGAGATCGACTACGACGTGCTCGAGAGGCTTGCGGTCGAGGCGCGGCCGCGGCTGATCGTCGCCGGTTTCTCCGCCTATTCGAGGACGCTGGATTTTCCGCGCTTTCGTGCGATCGCCGACAAAGTCGGCGCATGGCTGATGGTCGACATGGCGCACGTCGCCGGCCTCGTCGCCGCGGGCGTCTATCCCAATCCGGTGCCCTATGCGGACGTCGTGACGACGACGACGCACAAGACGCTGCGTGGGCCACGCGGTGGCCTGATCCTCGCGCGTGCAAACGACGAGATCACCAGGAAGTTCAATTCGCTGGTGTTCCCCGGCACGCAGGGCGGGCCGCTCATGCACGTCATCGCCGCGAAAGCCGTCGCCTTCCTCGAGGCGCTGCAACCCGAGTTCAGAACCTACCAGCAGCAGGTCGTGAGCAATGCGCGCGCTATGGCCGGGCGCCTGCAGTCGCGCGGCTACCGCATCGTCTCGGGCGGCACCGACAACCACCTGTTCCTGCTGGATCTGTCCGACAAAAACATCACGGGCAAGGAAGCCGACGCCGCGCTGTGCCGCGCGCACATCACGGTCAACAAGAACGCGGTGCCGAACGATCCGCGTCCGCCGGCCATCACGAGCGGTATCCGGATCGGTACGCCGGCCGGCACGACGCGCGGTTTCGGCATCGCGGAGTTCGAGCGGGTCGCCGATTGGATCGCCGACGTACTCGATGCCGAGGGCGCGGAGGCCGCGATCGAGCGCGTGCGTGACGAGGTCGTCGCGCTTTGCCGGCGCTTCCCCGTGTACGGCGCCTGACGTTGGGCGAAGGCGGCGGGGCGTTACCGATCCGGCGCGGAGCGGCACATGTACTGTCCCTTCTGCGGCCACCCTGAGACCAAGGTCAACGACTCGCGGCTCGCGGCCGAGGGCCGACAAATCCGTCGCCGCCGCGAGTGCCTGGCCTGCGGCGAGCGATTCACGACGTTCGAGACCGCCGAACTCGTCATGCCGCTGGTCGTCAAGCGCGACCAGAGCCGCGTTCCGTTCGACGAGCACAAGCTGCGCACCAGCTTCGTCAAGGCGCTCGAGAAGCGTCCGGTGAGCCAGGAGTCGATCGAGGAAGCGGTCAGCCGTGTCTGCCACCGCCTGCGCGGTGTCGGCGAACGCGAAGTGCCCTCGCGCCAGATCGGTGAGCTCGTGATGGAAGAGCTGCGCGTGCTCGACGAGGTAGCCTACGTGCGCTTTGCCTCGGTCTATCGCAGTTTCCAGGACATCGAGGCTTTCCGGGATGAGATCGAGCGCCTGCGACGCCGGCGACGCCGCGATCCGCTCGAGGGCCAGCTCTCGCTCCTGCCCGGCGAGACGCCGCCGCGTCGGCCCGCAAAGGGCAAGCCATGAGGCAGCCGTTCGGCGACTTCGATGTCGCCGCGATGCATCGCGCGCTTGAGCTCGCCAAACGCGGGCTCGTCACTGCCCACCCGAATCCACGCGTCGGCTGCGTGCTAGTCCGCGACGGTCAGACCGTCGGTGAGGGCTGGCACGAGCGCGCCGGTGGACCGCATGCCGAGGTCAATGCGCTGCGCGCGGCGGGAGCGCGTGCGCGCGGCGCGACCGCCTACGTGACGCTCGAGCCCTGCAATCACTATGGCCGGACGCCTCCCTGCGTCGACGCCTTGCTCGAGGCCGGCGTGGCGCGGGTCGTCTACGCCTGCGGCGACCCGGATCCGCGCGTCAACGGCGCGGGAGCCGAGCGGCTGCGCGCGGCCGGTGTCGTCGTCGAGGGCGGGCTGCTCGAGGCGGAGGCCGCGGAGCTCAACATCGGCTTCATCTCGCGCATGCGTCGCGGCCGGCCCTGGGTCCGGCTCAAGCTCGCTATGAGCCTCGATGGGCGCACGGCGCTCGCGAGCGGCGAGAGCCGCTGGCTGACGGGCGCACCGGCCCGGGCCGACGTCCATGCTTGGCGCGCGCGCAGTGGTGCCGTTCTGACCGGCGTCGGTACCGTCCTGGCTGACGACCCGCGGCTGACCGCTCGGCCTGCGGCCGGCGAGGCGGACTCGCTGCCGCGCCAGCCGCTGCGCGTGGTGCTCGACAGCCGTCTGCGCGTGCCGCCCGACGCGCGGCTGTTACGCGAGCCGGGCGAGACGCTGCTGGTCGCCGCGGGGGACGCTCCCGTGCCCGACTGGCTGCCGACTCTACCGCGCGTGCGTCTCGCGCGCTGCCCGGGCGACGGGCGCGGACGTGTCGATCCGGCCGCCGCGCTCGCGCATCTCGGTGCCGCCGGCATCAACGAGGTCTGGGTGGAAGCGGGTCCGACGCTGTCGGCTGCATTGCACGCGGCGGGGCTCGTCGACGAATGGGTGCTGTACGTCGCTCCACTTCTGTTAGGCGCCGATGCCCGTCCGTTGCTCGCGCTGCCCGGACCCGCCACGCTCGCTGGCGCGAGCCGGCTCGAGCTGCGCGAGGTTCAGCCAATCGGCGCGGATGTCCGTATCATGCTCCGTCCCGGCGGCCGTGGCGCGCCGGCGGAGGACTGAAGCGTGTTCACGGGCATCGTCCAGGACGTGGGACGGGTGCGGGGCATCGTGCCGCGCGGCGGTGACGTGCGTCTCGTGATTGGTGTCGACCGGCTGTCGCTGACCGGCATCTGGCCCGGCGACAGCATCTGCGTCAGCGGTGTCTGCCTCACGGCGCTCGACCTGACGGCCGACAGCTTCGCGGCCGACGTGTCGCGGGAGACTCTCGAGCTCACCACGCTCGGTACGCTCGCCGAGGGCAGCCGCGTCAACCTCGAGCCGGCACTGCGCGCTGGCGACGCGCTCGGCGGCCATCTCGTCTCGGGACACGTCGACGGCGTCGCCGAGGTCGTGGATCTGCGCGGTGACGCGCGCAGCGTCCGTGTCAGCTTCCGCTGCCCGGCTCCGCTCGCGCGCTACGTCGCGCGCAAGGGCTCGGTCGCCATCGACGGGGTCAGCCTGACGGTCAACGAGGTCGAAGGCGAGCGGTTCGGCGTCAACCTGATTCCACATACCCAGGCGGTCACGACGCTCGGTGAGCTCGTAGTGGGCCGGCGGGTCAATCTCGAGGTCGACCAGGTCGCGCGCTATGTCGAGCGCCTGCTCGCACACTGAGGAGCAGCCGATGCACTTGGTACGTCATACGCCGTCGCCGGGACTAGACCCGATCGAGGACCTGCTCGCGGACATCGCGGCCGGCAGGATGGTCGTGCTGATGGACGACGAGGATCGCGAAAACGAGGGCGACCTCGTGATGGCCGCGAGCCACGTGCGCCCGGAAGACATCAACTTCATGGCGCGTTACGGCCGCGGCCTGATCTGCCTGACGCTCACCCGGGAACGCTGCCAGCAGCTGCGACTGCCGCTCATGGTCACGGAGACCGACCGGGACCACCGCACCAATTTCACGCTCTCGATCGAGGCCGCCGAGGGGGTGACCACCGGCATCTCGGCCTACGACCGCGCGCATACGGTGCGCACCGCCGTCAGGCCCGACGCGCGGCCCGAGGACCTGCACCAGCCCGGGCACATCTTCCCGCTTATGGCGCAGCCGGGCGGTGTGTTGACGCGCGCGGGTCATACCGAGGCGGGCTGCGACCTCGCGCGGCTCGCCGGGCTCGAGCCTGCCGCCGTGATCGTCGAGATCATGAACGACGACGGCACCATGGCGCGTCGGCCGGATCTCGAGAAGTTCGCCAAGCAGCATGGTCTCAAGATCGGCACGATCGCCGACCTGATCCGCTACCGGCTGCGCAACGAGCGCTCGGTCGAGAGGATCGCCGAGCGCGACGTGCAGACCGAGTTCGGTGCGTTCCGTCTCTGTGCCTACCAGGATCACGTGCATCGCGACGTTCATCTCGCGCTCGTACGCGGCGACCTCGGCGGCGGCTCCGTGCCACTCGTTCGCGTACACCTGACCGACACGCTGCGCGACGTCGTGGGTGTGGTCGGCGACGGGCGCACTTGGACGCTGCGTGCCGCGATGGAGCGCGTCGCCCGCGAGGGTTGTGGCGTGATCGTGCTGCTGCGCGAGTCGGAGTCGCCGCGCGAGCTTGCTGATCACGTGCGCGCACTTGGCGAGGCGCACCGCTTACCTGGTCTCGAGCGGCGGCAGGTGCTGCGCACCTACGGCATCGGCGCGCAGATCCTCAAGGATCTGGGCGTGCGCCACATGCGCGTGCTGTCGGCGCCTAAGCAGATGCACGGCATCTCCGCCTTCGACCTCGAGATCGACGGCTATGTCGACGAGGGTCCCGGCGAGGGGGCGCCGTGAACGAACTGTCAGGGCGGCTCGACGCGCGCGAGCTGCGGGTCGCCGTCGTCGCCGCGCGCTTCAATGACTTCGTCGTCGCCAGTCTCCTCAAGGGTGCGATCGATTCCTGGCGCAGGCATGGCGGCGACACCGCGCGGCTCGTCGTCGCGCGCGTGCCAGGCGCCTTCGAGCTGCCTCTGGCCGCCCTGCGTCTCGCGGCGAGCGGGCGCTACGATGCCGTGGTCGCGCTCGGCTGCGTCATTCGCGGCGACACGGCGCATTTCGACTACGTGGCGGGTGAGGCGGCTGCCGGACTCGCGCGTGCGGCCCTCGATACGGGCCGCCCGGTCGTGTTCGGCGTGCTGACGGTCGATACGGTCGAGCAGGCGCTCGAACGCGCCGCAGTATCGCGACTGAACAAGGGCGGCGAGGCCATGGACGTGGCGATCGAAATGGCCAATCTGCTGCGTGAGCCGGCGCTGCTGCCGCCGGATCGGCCGGCATCGCCGTGAGCGCACGAGCCAGCAGGCCGGAACTTCGCGCGGCGGGCGCCCGGTCGCTCGCGCGGCGTTTTGCGATGCAGGCTGTCTACCGGCTCGAGATCAATCCTGGCCCGTGGCAGGATGCGCTCGCCGAGCTGTCCGACGAGGACGACATGCGCAACGCCGATCGCGAATACTGTCAGTCGCTCGTGCGCGAGGTTGCCGAGAACCGCGCGGCGCTCGATACGCAGCTCGCCCCGTGGCTCGATCGCAAGCTCGCCGAACTCGACCCGGTCGAGCATGCGGTGCTGCTGATCGGAGTGCACGAGCTCGCCTGCCGTCCCGATGTGCCGCGGCGCGTCGTCATTAGCGAGGCCGTGGGGCTGTCGCGCCGCTATGGCGCCACCGATGGCCACAAGTTCGTCAACGCCGTGCTTGACCGCGCGGCCCGCGCGCTGCGTCCGCTCGAGCACTGACCGCCCATCTGATCTGCGATGCCGCTCGGCGAATTCGAACTGATCCGCCGCTACTTCACCGACTGCGGCGCGACGCGTGCCGACGTGCCGCTCGGCATCGGCGACGACGGGGCGCTGCTCGCGCCACCACCCGGCGAGGCGCTCGTGGCCGTGGTCGATACGCTGGTCGAGGGCACGCATTTCCTGCCCGGAGCGCCGCCGGTCTCCGTCGGTCATCGCGCGCTCGCGGTCAATCTCAGCGATATCGCGGCCATGGGCGCGCGGCCAGCGTGGGCGACGCTGGCGCTGACGCTGCCGGTCGCCGAGCCGCAGTGGCTGACCGAGTTTGCGCGCGGCTTCGGCGCGCTCGCGCGACGCCACGGGGTGGCCCTGGTCGGCGGCGACACGACGCGCGGTCCACTCAGCGTCACCGTGCAGGTGCTTGGCTTCGTGCCGCCAGCGGCTGCGTTGCGCCGCGACGGTGGTCGTCCCGGCGACCTGCTCTGTGTCACCGGCACCCCGGGCGACGCAGCCTGCGGCCTCGAGCTCGAGCGCGCCGGCGGCGCGCCTGCCAGCCCGGCGCAGGCGCGGTTGCTCGAGCGGTTCCGGCTGCCGCCACCTCGGGTCGCGGCCGGACTGCGGCTGCGCGGCCGCGCGAGCGCCTGCATCGACATTTCCGACGGGCTGCTCGGCGACGCGGCCAAGCTCTGCGAAGCGAGTCGCTGCGGCGCCGAGATCGACATCGCTCGCCTGCCGCTGTCGGCCGCACTGCGTGCAAGCTGCGACGGCCTGCAGGCGCGGCGCTACGCACTGACGGGCGGTGACGACTATGAACTGCTGTTCGCGCTACCGCCCGAGCACCGCGCGGTGCTCGAGCACGACTGGCCGCAGCGTCGCGCGATGGGGGAGGCATCGGGGCACGAGGCCGGCGAGCCGGCCTGGACGGTGATCGGACAGCTGCGCGAGACCAGCGGCGTCGCCTTGCGCGACGGTGAAACCGTGACCCAGGTCGCGCATTCGGGCTTCGATCACTTCGGCGGCTGAGCGGTGCTCATTCGCGCGGCGGTCGCGCTGCACCGCAGCCCGGGCCGCGGGAACTGGATCACAGCCCGCCTCGCGGGCGCTTCGTATGCTGCCCGGCAAACACGAGGCCGGGCGCGGCGGACCATTCCGGTCCGGCGAGCCCGGCGGCGGACCCATGCCAGCACCTGCACAGCACCCGACGGCCGCGCGGCCCAGTCCCGAGCGTATCGGCAAGTACGTCATCGTCAAGGAGGTCGGACGTGGCAGCACCGGCACGGTCTACCTGTCGCACGATCCCTATTACGGACGGGACGTCGCGATCAAGGTCTACAACCTCGATGCCGGCGGCGACGAGGACAAGGCGCGGATCGCCCGCAAGATGTTCCTCTCCGAGGCCCACATGGTCGGCCTGCTGCAGCATCCCCACATTCTGCCGATCTACGATGCCGGCGAGGAGGGCGACTACTGCTACATCGTGACCGAACACGTGCACGGCGCCCGCACGCTCGCTGCCTACTGCAAGCCCGACAATCTGCTGCGCATCGACGACGTGGTCGAGATCGTCTACAAGTGCGCACGCGCGCTGCACTATGCGCATTCGCGCGGCGTAATCCACCGCGACATCAAGCCGTCGAACATCATGCTGACGCAGGACTCTGACGTCCGCATCATCGACTTCGGTATCGCGCTGGTCGCCGATTCGGACATTTCGCGAATCGAGGGTATCGCCGGCAGTCCCTCCTACATGTCGCCAGAACAGGTGCAGAGCCTCGAGCTGACGAACGCCAGCGACCTGTACTCGCTGGGCGCCGTGATGTACGAGCTGCTCACCGGATCGCGTCCATTCAAGGCCAGCAATCTCGCCAAGCTGCTGCATCAGATCGTCTACGCGACCCCCGCGCCGCTGCACACACTGCGCCCGGAAATTCCCGAGGAGCTCGAACAGGTGGTCGCCACCGCGCTGATGAAGCAGCCCGAGCGACGCTACAAGACCGGGCTGGATTTCGCCGCCGACCTGACCCGAGTACACCAGAAGCTGCGCGAGGCCTACAGCCGCATCGACCAGCAGGAGCAGTTCGCCACGCTGCGCTGTCTGCGTTTCTTCCACGAGTTCTCGCACGCCGAGATCTGGGAGGTCATGCGCGCGAGCGCCTGGTGCACCTATCAGCCCGGCGAGGAGATCATCAAGGAAGGCGAGGTCGACGACCGCTTCTATATCCTCGTCTCCGGCAGCTGCAGCGTCGAGCGAAACGGAGTCAGCGTCGGCAGGATCGAAACCGGTGACTGCTTCGGCGAGGCGGGTTACGTCAAGGGGGCACGACGCGCCGCAACCATTCGCGCGGCGACGCCGGTCACGGCGCTGAAGGTCAGCTCGACGCTGCTCGAGCAGGTCTCGGCTTCGTGCCAGCTGCGGTTCAACCGGCAGTTCCTTGCGACACTGATCACGCGTCTGCAGAGCGCCGAAGCGCGTATCGCTGGCTGAGCGCCGGCCCGCATCGACGCGCACAAGCCGGCGCGCTCAGGCGCGGACCGGCAATCCAGCCTCGCGGTGCAGCGCCCACCAGCGTTCGACCGCGCCGCGTATACCGGCCGGATCGAGGCCGGCGGCCGCTAGCGAATCCTCGCGCGAGCCATGCTCGATGAAGCGGTCGGGAATGCCGAGCTGCAGATGCGGCAGCACCAGGCCGTCTGCAGCGAGCAGCTCGGCGACGGCGGAGCCGGCCCCACCGGCGATCGCGTTCTCCTCGATCGTCACGATGGCCCGATGACGCGAGGCGATGCGCAGCACGCACTCCTCGTCCATCGGCTTGATGAAACGCATGTTGACGACCGTTGCGTCGAGCCGCTCGCCGACGGCGAGCGCCGAGCCGAGCAGCGTGCCGAAGCTGAGGATCGCGAGTCCCGAGCGGCCCTCGCGTCGCAGCTGCGCACGGCCGACGGGCAGGGCCGTCAGCTCGGGTACCGGCGCGACGCCCGGCCCCGTTCCGCGCGGATAGCGCACGGCGGCCGGACCCGATAGCGTGGTCGCCGTGTGCAGCATCTGCCGGCACTCGTCCTCGTCGGCCGGAGCCATCAGCGTGAGGTTCGGAATGCAGCGCATGAACGAGATATCGAAAGCGCCCTGATGCGTCGCGCCGTCGCCGCCGACCAGGCCCGCGCGGTCGAGCGCGAAGGTGACGGGCAAGTTCTGCAGCGCGACGTCGTGGATCAGCTGGTCGTACGCGCGCTGCAGGAAGGTAGAGTAGATTGCAACGACCGGTCGATAGCCCTCGCAGGCGAGCCCGGCGGCGAAGGTCACCGCATGCTGTTCGGCGATTGCGACGTCGAAATAGCGGTCAGGGAAGCGCTTCGAGAATTCGACGAGGCCCGAGCCTTCGCGCATCGCGGGAGTGATGCCGACGATGCGCGGATCGCGCTCCGCCGCGTCGCAGAGCCACTGCCCGAAGACTTGCGAGAAGCTCGGTCCCGTGATCTTTTCCTTGAAGATCGTGCCGGTCTCCGGATCGAAAGGACCAGGCCCATGCCACTTGATCGGATCGGCCTCGGCCGGCGCATAGCCCTTGCCCTTCTTGGTAACGACGTGTAGGAACTGCGGGCCCTGGAGGCTGCGCTGGTTACGCAGCGCGCGCACGAGGGTAAGCACGTCGTGGCCGTCGATCGGGCCGATGTAGTTGAAGTCGAACTCCTCGAAAAGCGTGCCGGGCAGCACCATGCCCTTGAGGTGCTCCTCGGAGCGCCGCGCGAACTCGCGCATCACGGGAGGCATCTGCTTGAGCACCTTCTTGCTGCCCTCGCGCAGGTTCGTAAACGTGCGGCTCGTGAGGATGCGCGCGAGGTAGTTCGGCAGCGCGCCGACGTTCTCGGAGATCGAATGGTCGTTGTCGTTGAGCACGACGAGCAGGTCGGTCGTCTTCAGAGAGCCGGCGTTGAGCAGCGCTTCCCAGGCGAGACCCGCCGTCATCGCACCGTCGCCGATCACGGCGACGACACGTCGCTTGGATCCCGAGTGCTTGGCGGCGACGGCCATGCCGAGCGCCGCGCTGATCGAGGTGCTCGAGTGGCCGACGCCGAAGGTGTCGTAGGGGCTTTCGCTGCGGCTCGGGAATGGCGCGAGGCCGCCGGTCTGCTTGATGGTCTGCAGGCGATCGCGCCGTCCGGTCAGCACCTTGTGGGGGTAGGCCTGGTGCCCGACGTCCCAGATCAGTCGATCCTCGGGCGTTTCGTAGACATAGTGCAGGGCGACGGTGAGTTCCACCGTGCCGAGCCCAGCGGCGAAATGCCCGCCACGCGTCGCCACCGAGTGGATCAGGAAGCGGCGCAGCTCATCGCAGAGCTCGGGCAGACGCTCCTCGGGCAGTGCCCGCAAGTCGGCCGGTGAGTCGATCCGCGACAGCAGCGGGTACTGGGACGCGTCCTGAGCCATGGCTCCCCCGATGTTACAGCGCGCGGTGACACAGCACGAAATCAGGAACGGCGCTCGACCATCCGACGCGCCAGTTCGCGCAGCGGCGCCATGGACGGACCGAGGGTATCGAGGGCCCGGATGGCGCGCCGCTCGTGCGCCAGGGCGCGCGCCCGGGCCTCTTCGAGTCCCAGCGTGCTGGGGTAGGTCGGCTTGTTATGCGCAGCATCGGCGCCGGTCGCCTTGCCGAGCATGTGCGCGTCGCCGGCGACGTCGAGGATGTCGTCCTGGATCTGGAACGCGAGCCCGATCTCGGTCGCGAGCGTGCGCAACGCCTCGAACGTCGGGCCCTCGCGAACACCGGCTGCCGCCGCTCCCATCAGCACGCTCGCCTCGATCAGTGCTCCAGTCTTGCGGCGGTGCATCGCCTCGAGCTCGGCGACCGTCAACTGGCGGCCCACGGCGCCGAGGTCCATCGCCTGGCCACCTGCCATGCCCCGCGTGCCGATGCGGTCGGCCAGCACGCGGATCATCGTCAGGCGCGTGACTGCCTCGGTCGCGTCGAACGCGCCGTCGCCAGCCAGGATCTCGAACGCGAGGGCCTGCAGAGAGTCTCCGACGAGGATGGCCGTCGCCTCGTCGAAGGCCTTGTGGCAGGTCGGCCGGCCGCGGCGCAGGTCGTCGTCGTCCATGGCCGGCAGGTCGTCATGAACCAGGCTGTAGACGTGGATCAGCTCGACGGCTGCGGCTGGCGCGTCGAGGCGCTCGAGCGGCGCGCCCAGCGATTCGCCAGTCAGGTAAACGAGCAGCGGCCGCAGCCGTTTGCCGCCGCCGAGCACGCTGTAGCGCATCGCCTCGCGCAGCCGCGGCGTGCCCGGGTCGGGCAGGCTCAGCACACGGTCGAGCACCGTCTCGATGCGCGTCTGCAGCTCGCGCAACCTGGCGTCGATCAAGGCTGGTCCGCCTGCTCGCCGGGGGGCTCGAACGGCTCGATCGTCTCGTCCGCGCCCGCGTCCTCCCCTGCCGTCGCGTCGCGCCGGCGGGTGAGGATCTCGATCCGCGCCTCGGCAGCCTTCAGGGCCGCCTGGCATTCGCGCGTCAGCGCCACGCCGCGCTCGAAATGGCGCAGCGACTCCTCGAGCGGCAGGTCGCCATGCTCGAGCTTCTCGACCACGGTCTCGAGCTCCCGCAATGCCTGCTCGAAATCTACCGACTTCGGTTTCCGGCTCATGTCACGACAACGTTACACAGGCCTGAGTAAGGCGGCAATTGACGCTGTGTCCCTGAGGGACTTAAATTGACTGGTGTTTAGACGTAGTCTAAATGCCGTATCCCATCCCGAGCATCGATCAGGAGAGAGTTGTGCAGCTCAAGGGCAGCAAGACTGAAAAGAACCTCAAGGACGCCTTCGCGGGTGAGTCGCAGGCCAACCGCCGCTACCTGTATTTCGCGGCCAAGGCCGACGTCGAAGGGTTCAACGACGTCTCCGCCGTGTTCCGTTCGACCGCGGAAGGCGAGACCGGCCATGCCCATGGCCATCTCGAGTACCTCGAGGCGGTCGGCGATCCGGCGACCGGCCTGCCGATCGGCGACACGAAGTCCAATCTCAAGGCTTCGATCGCCGGCGAGACACACGAGTACACCGACATGTACCCGGGCATGGCGAAGACGGCCCGCGAAGAGGGTTTCACCGAGATCGCCGACTGGTTCGAGACGCTCGCCAAGGCCGAGCGCTCGCACGCGAACCGCTTCCAGAAGGCGCTCGACTCGCTGTGACCGTCCGGACAGCACCGTCCGTCGGCCTGTGACCTCAAGCCTGCCGGCACCGGCCCGTCCGCGAAGGGCCGGTGCCCGCGGGCACCCGATCCGACCCGGCGCGTCCTATCGATGCGCACCGGAGCACCCGTGAGCTCGAGCCAACTGCCAGGGGGGCGCGAAGGCTCCCTCGAGGCGCCCACGCGCCATCCGCTGAACTGGAAAGACCAGTCGTTCTACGACGAAGCCGCGCTCGACAAAGAGCTCGAACGCGTCTTCGACATCTGCCATGGCTGCCGGCGCTGCTTCTCGCTCTGCAACGCCTTTCCAACGCTGTTCGACGCCATCGACGCTTCGGAGACCATGGAACTCGATGGCCTCGACAAGAAGGTCTACTGGGACGTCGTCGATCACTGTTACCTCTGCGACATGTGCTACATGACGAAGTGTCCGTACGTGCCGCCTCACCCCTGGAATCTCGATTTCCCGCACCTGATGCTGCGCGCGAAAGCCGTCAAGGCACGGCGCGGTGAGGTGCGCCGGCGCGACCGGATCCTCTCGTCGACGGACGCAGTCGGCCGGCTTGCCGGGATTCCGGTAGTGGTGGAGGCCGTCAACGCCTTGAACCGCAGCAGCGCGGGTCGCCGGCTGCTGGAGAAGACGCTGGGCGTGGCGACCGACGCGCCGATCCCGTCCTACCACTCGAAGACGGCGCGCAAGCGCCTGGCCGGGCACCGCTCCCCGGCCCCCCCCCAGCCGACGGCTGAGACCCGCGGCCGGGTGGCCCTGTTCACGACCTGCTATGGGAACCGCAACGAGCCGGAACTCGCCACCGACCTCGTCGCCGTCTTCGAGCACAACGGCATTCCCGTGCAGCTGGTCGCCGAAGAGAACTGCTGCGGCATGCCCAAGCTCGAGCTCGGTGATCTCGAGACCGTCGAGCGCTACAAGAACCGTAACATCGTCGCGCTGAAGAAGGCCGTCGATGAGGGCTACGACATCGTCGCGCCGATTCCGTCGTGCGTCCTGATGTTCAAGCAGGAGCTGCCGCTGATGTTCCCCGACGATGCCGACGTGCAGGCCGTCAAGGTGCGGATCTTCGATCCATTCGAGTACCTGATGCTGAGGCACAAGGCAGGTCTGCTGCGCACCGACTTCAAGGCGCCGCTCGGCAAGGTCAGCTACCACGTGCCGTGCCACCTGCGCGTCCAGAACATAGGTCTGAAGACGCGCGACCTGCTCAAGCTCGTTCCCGACACCACAGTGGACGTGATCGAACGGTGCTCGGGGCACAACGGCACCTACGCGGTGAAGAAGGAGTTCCGCCCGGCCTCCGTCAAGATCGGCAAGCCGGTGATGACGCGCATCGAGAACGCTAGACCTGACCATTACTCGAGCGACTGTCCGATGGCGGGACACCAGATCGAGTCGGGTGTGTCGGGTGGCCAGGGGCCGACGCACCCGCTCAAGCTGCTGCGCATTGCCTACGGAATCTGATCGCCGGACCCCTGCAGACATGGACATCGTCATGAAGAAACTGACCGCAGCCGACTTGATGTCGCTCGAGCAGTACGCGCGCGAGCGCGCGGCATTTCGCGCATGCGTCATCGCGCACAAGCAGCAGCGTCAGCTACAGGTGGGTCCGAACACGACTTGGTGCTTCGAGGACCGTCTGACCATCCATTACCAGGTGCAGGAAATGCTGCGCGCCGAGCGCATATTCGAGCCCGAGGGCATCGCCGAGGAACTCGAGGCCTACAACCCGCTGATTCCGGACGGCCGCAACTGGAAAGTCACGCTGCTCGTGGAGTTCCCTGATCCGGACGTGCGGCGCCAGCGCCTTGCCGAACTGAAGGGCATCGAAGACCACTGCTGGATCCAGGTAGCGGATTTCGGTCGCGTTTACGCGATCGCCGACGAGGATCTCGATCGCGAGAACGAGCAGAAGACCTCCTCGGTGCACTTCCTGCGTTTCGAGCTGACGGATGCAATGGTCGCTGCGCTGCGCGCGGGTGCGCGGCTGTCGGTCGGCATCGATCATCCGGCCTACACGCATTCGCTCGACAGCGTGCCCGAGGCCGTGCGCGGCTCGCTGCTCGGCGACCTCGCCTGAGTTACGGCCCCGTTTGCTAGAATCGTGCCCGGCCCGCGTCTGACAGCGCGGGCCGTGTCGCTTGCACTCCGGGCCCTCCAGCACGCAGCCGGTTCGCGCGATAGCGGATTCCGCATCCATGGCAAAAGACTACGACGCCTCGGCGATCGAGGTTCTCTCGGGACTCGAGCCCGTGCGAAGGCGCCCGGGGATGTACACGGACACCAGTCGTCCGAATCACCTCGCGCACGAAGTCATCGACAACAGCGTCGATGAAGCCTTGGCCGGTCACGCCACCGAGATCAGCGTGCTTCTCCACAAGGACGGCTCGCTGGAAGTCACCGACGATGGGCGCGGAATGCCCGTCGACATCCATCCGAAGGAGAAGATCAGCGGCGTCGAGCTGATCCTCACCCGGCTGCACGCCGGCGGCAAGTTCGACGACAAGGCCTACTCGTACTCCGGCGGCCTGCACGGCGTCGGCGTCTCGGTCGTCAACGCGCTGTCGAAGCAGCTTG
>CAZAWM010000031.1:18818-20097 GCA_964488605.1 uncultured Steroidobacteraceae bacterium
TGGGTGCGGCGCGGTGGCAAGGAGTACAACATCGGCTTCCGCGACGGCAAGGTCGTCTCGAAGCTCGAGGTCGTCGGCACGGTCGGCCAGCGCAACACCGGTACGACCGTGCGGTTCTGGCCCGACCCGAAGTTCTTCGATAGCGACAAGTTCTCCTTGCCGCAGCTGCGGCACGTGCTCAAGGCCAAGGCCGTACTGTGTCCCGGCCTGCGCGTCCGGTTCGAGAACGAGGCCACGGGCGAGAAGGACCAGTGGTTCTTCACCGGCGATCTCGGCGCCTACCTCTCCGAGCAGCTCGGCAAGACACACCGGCTTCCCGAGGATCCTATCTTCGGCAAGCAGGAGCTGCCGACACACACGGTGTCGTTTGCGCTCGCCTGGGCGCCGGACATCGAGCATGTCGTCGCCGAGAGCTATGTCAATCTGATCCCGACGGTCGAGGGGGGCACTCACGTCAATGGACTGCGGGCGGCGGTCGCAGCTGCCGTCCGCGAGTTCTGCGAGTTCCGCAACCTTGTGCCGCGCGGCGTCAGGCTCGCCCCCGAGGACGTCTGGGACAAGGTCTGTTTCGTGCTGTCGGTCAAGATGCGCGATCCGCAGTTTGCGGGCCAGACGAAGGAGCGGCTCGCCTCGCGCGACGCAGCCCAGTTCGTCGAGAGCTACGCCAAGGATGCGATGGCGCTATGGCTCAACCAGCATCCCGACATGGGCGAGCGTATCGCGCAGTTCGCGATCGACAACGCGCTGGCGCGCATGAGGGCCGCGCAGAAGGAGCAGCGCAAGCGCATCTCGGGTGGTCCGGCCCTGCCCGGTAAACTTGCCGATTGTGCCGGCGACGATCCGCAGCGCTCCGAGCTGTTCCTCGTCGAGGGTGACTCCGCGGGCGGCTCCGCGAAGCAGGCCCGGGACAAGGACTATCAGGCCATCATGCCGCTGCGCGGCAAGATCCTGAACACCTGGGAGCTCGATGCGGCGCAGATCGCTGCGTCCGCCGAGGTGCACGACATCGCGGTCGCGCTCGGCGTAGATCCGGGCTCGCCCGACATTTCGCGCCTGCGTTACCACAAGATCTGCATCCTCGCCGACGCCGATTCGGACGGGCAGCACATCGCCACGCTGCTCTGCGCGCTGTTTCTGCGCCATTTCCGTCCACTCGTGCTCGCCGGGCATGTCTTCGTGGCCATGCCACCGCTGTACCGTATCGACGCGGGCAAGCAGGTCTTCTACGCGCTCGACGAGGCAGAGCGGGACGCCGTGCTCGAACGCATCGCGAACGAGA
>CAZAWM010000032.1:0-20061 GCA_964488605.1 uncultured Steroidobacteraceae bacterium
CGAGACGCTTCGAACGGTAGAGAAGGACAGAAGCGCTCTACAGCAGCAGTTGGCCGAGCAGCAGCGTCTCGGCGGGGTCTGTGTCGAGAGGAACCTAGAGCTGTACAAGCTGAACGACGAATTGCTCGCTCTGCTCACGCGGCGATCATCTCTAGCGCAGATCGAGCCATTCACGCGAATTGCCAGGGCGCGTCTTGAGAATCTCATCGACGACTACCGCTACCGGGCCGACGAGCAGCGCATGAGCACTCCGGTATCGCTGCCTTCGGCGGTCGAGCCCCAGATAACTAATCCACAGAAGCGGGATTCACCTTAGGTTAACCTGCGCGTCATCGATCGGAGTCAATCTGACGCTCGGTCGAGCCAGCCATGGATCGCTAGAGAGGAGGAGTTCTCGATGCGCGCGCCAAATCGGGCTTGGGCCGCTGCGCCCTTGCTCATCGCCTTGTCGGCTGTTTCGCCGAATGCCCTCGCGCTCTGCACGTTTGGGCCCGGTAGTCCATACGGCGGTGAGCCCACGCTGCAGGCGGCGCTGAACGGGCTGCTCAGCTCTGCTCCAGATACGACCAACGACTGCCTTGAGGACGGGACGGCGCCCAACGGCGATGCACACTGGGTCACGCTCGGCACGACCTCGGCTACCATCCTGCTCGAGATCGCTGGGTTCGCCACGCAGAACACTTTCGGAATCTACGACGTGTCGAACCCTGGCAACTGGCTGCAGATTTTCAGCGGCCCGCAAGGACCCGGAACGCTCGCTTCCATTTCGTTCAGTCCAGCCGGCGGCGCCGGCTACAACGTCACCGTCACCATCGGATCGAGCAGCTGGACCACGCCAGCGCCGTTTCTGGGGACTGCTTTTGGTTTCTATCTGCGTACGCCACAGAACAACGTGTTCTACAGCGATTCGAGCCTCAATCCAGGTGGAATCGACAGGATGTACGCCTACCGCGGTAACGGTTCTTCTTTCACGTCGGGCCCGGTGGTCGCCGACGGGAATCCTGCCAACGACATCTTCGGCGCGGCGGACGTGATCCTTGCCTATGAGGACCTCGTCCATGGCGACAACGACTATCAGGATTTCGTCGTACTCGTGCGGGGTGTGCAGCCTGCTGTCGTGCCGCTGCCGGCTGCGGCGTGGCTGCTTACGAGTGGCCTGCTCGGCCTGGTGGTAGCCAGGCGGTCCGGCGGCCGGCAGTCGTCGGTCTGATCTGATACCCAGCAGAGAGCGGGACCAACACTAGCGCAATCGTCCCGATACCGAACCCGGCGGTCGACCGGTTCGGCGCTCCCACGACCCTGCGTCAGGCGCGGGGTCTTTTTTTGAGCTTGCGACTCCTCTCCCAACCCCTACGCCCAGGGTGACGCTGCCGCCGGGTCCGGCTTGCCCCTTTTCTCCAGGCGGGTCCGAGCAAGCCAACGCTGCGGTGTCGCGGATTCGATCCGCGTCGACGTAGTCGGCGCCATCGCGAGCGTGGCTTTCGTCCGCTGTATCCGACATCCACTCGCTGCATGTATGTGGCAAGGATGGTGCACCGCGCGGAGCATCGGCATCCAGTCCGCTGCGACGCTTCGCGCCGCCATCTCACTACCGCGTAAACGTACACCATTGCGTGTCGAAGGTCATGAAAGCGACAACGGGATGCAATACTCCAGTCCTACTTTCTTATGGAAAGTAAACACGCATCTCAGCACGAGTCGAGTACGTGAGGAAGCCTTGATGGCCGACAATCGTAAACAGGCCGTCTCGATTCGGATGAGCGCTTCGGACGTTCGCAAGATCAAGAAACTGGCGCAGAGACTCGGTGCGAGGGACTCCGACGTGATCCGCTTCGCTGTCAAGAACATGCTTTCCCGGCTCGCGCCCCTGTATGACCCGGAGGTCCGTGGACGTAACCTGATTCCCGTGTTTGTCGAGTCGGGACCCGATCTCGTGCGCTTTTTCGAACTGGACGCGACGCGCATCGAGGCTATCGTCAACGACGGCGTAGCTGACAGCCGACGGGTAGACCGTGATGACGTCTTCCTGATCGCGCTGATGGGGGCTCAGCTCCCGTACGCCGCTCTGCTGCTCAAGGACCTCAATGGCTCAGATCCGAGACCTCCCGAGAGCGCGGACATGAGCATCGCCGTTCGCCAGTACCTCTACAACAAGTACATCTACCGCCAAGCGCAGGAAGCATGTCCGGCGAGCAGTGCTGGTGCGGAAAACCTGACCGGAGTACTTGCCAATGAAGTCGCATGATGGTCTACGTCGCATGTTCGCTGTGGCCCTGCTTGCGCTCACGACGGCTGTGGCGCCAGCTAGGAGCTTGGCCGAGACTGTGCTTGTAGATACATCCCAGCTCGTTCAGGCGACACAAACTTTCGTCTTCCCACTCGAGGTTACGGCTGCCGGCCTTCTCGATGTCAGTCTCTCCGATCTCGCCTGGACCGATAAACTCTCCTCGTTGACCCTCGTCCTCGCGGATTCGAAAGGCATCCTGCACCGGCATGTCGGCGAAGGGAGCTTCACGTTCGAGCTCGGAGGCGCCACGCACCTGTTCGCGCACGTGACCGGCATTGCATCTGCCAACCCGCTCAGGTTGGGACTGATTGGTCTGCAGATCCGCTTTCATCCGGCAGCCCCCGCCGTACCGCTGCCCGCAGCGGCGTGGTTGCTGCTCGGAGGGCTGGGCGCGCTGGGCGTCGCGCGCGCGCTTGGGAGAAGCAGGGCTTCTTAGGCAACGGACTCCTCCCGCGCCGGGTGGATGCAGTGGAAGCGAGCCCTGCAGCCGCTCGGCGCGGTTCCCGCCGTCCTTCACCAAAAATTCACGTTGCGTTTGTATAACAAATGCGCACGCAGATAGCAGACACGCCAAAAGGACGATCGACATGACGGGGCGCATCGCCTCGATGCTGCCGTTGGTGCTGATGGCCGCCCTATTGCCGTGCGGGGCGCTCAGCGCCGAGGAGCCGTTCTATACGGTCCAGCCAGGGGACATACTGACGGTGACGGTCTGGAAGGAGGCAGACCTGCAGCGCGAAGTTCTGGTCCGACCGGACGGCGGTCTGTCGTTCCCACTCGCGGGCGACATTGCCGCCGGAGGATTGAGCGTCGATGCCGTCAGGGAACGGATCACCGAACGCCTCAAGAAGTTCATCCCGGACCCGGTCGTCACGGTGGCACTCAAGCAGATCGGCGGTAACCGGATCTACGTGATCGGGAAGGTCAATCGACCGGGTGAGTACGTCTTTACGAGACCGGTTGACGTCATGCAGGCCCTGAGTCTCGCAGGTGGTACGACGCCGTTCGCGGCGCTCAACGACATCGTCATCCTGCGCCGGGAAAATTCCCGGCAGAAATCCATACGATTCCGCTACACCGACGTCGAGAACGGCCGTGACCTCGAGCAGAACATCGAGCTGCGCAGCAACGACACCGTCGTCGTGCCTTGACGCACTCTCCCGAGTCGCAGCCGCTGTCCTCGCGGCGGTGGCGTGGACGCCGTCTCTCGCAGCGCAATGGACGGTCACCCCTTCGATGCGTTGGGCAGCTGATTATTCCAGTAACCGCGCGCTGATTGCCGACTCGGCGCCGGGGATGGGATTGCTCGTCGACGTGGCCGCGCGGCTGCAACGCCAGACCGAGACGTCCCAGATCGCCTGGAACGCGAGCGCGCGTGCCCAGCGATACAGCGGCGAAAGCTACGCGGACAGCGATGACTACGCGTTTGACCTCGAGTTCCAGCGGGAATACGAGCGGCGTGCTCTTGATCTCGTCGTGTACAAACGCGCGCAGAGTACACTTCTCTCGGAACTCGAATCCTCCGGTCTCATACAGGCAGACGCGCGCCGCAGTGAGCGCGGTGCCAACGCCGCGCTGGCGATCGATCTCGGGGAGCGCCTACAGGCAAGTCTCGCTGTGGCATCCAGTCACGTAGATTACTCGGGGCGCAATGCCGCGCTGTTTCCCGGCTACCGGTACACGGTACTCGAAGCGTCCACAAGTTACGCCGTTGGACCTCGTACGACCCTGTTCGCAAACACGACTCTAGGGGACCTTGGTGTGCCTGGATTCGCATACAGCACGATCGACACTGGTGCAAACGTCGGAATCATCCGCAACCTCACCGAGCGCCTGCAGGCCGAATTGGCGGGAGGGTACAGTCGAACACGCAGTGCCGGCAGGTCCGAGGCCGGGTGGACGGCGCGTACGGTGATCGAGGGCCGCACTCAACGCGCGTCATGGCTTATAGGGTATGAACAGGCCGTGCAACCGAGCGGCCTCGGTACGCTCGTCAGGCGATCGATCACGCGCGGCCAGTATGCCATTGACTGGAGTCCCCGCCTGCGGTTTGTGTTGGCCGGACGCCGCACGCGCAACGATTCGATACTTTCTTCGAATGTAGGTGAGCGACGCCAAGTCGAGGATACCGAGGTTCGACTCGAGTGGCGTCTCGGTCGCGCCTGGTCTGCCGGTGCCAGGTGGGGGCTAGCGCGTGCTGGCGGTCGTGCCGACGCGCTGGTGACGACTGACGAGATCTTCACTGGATGGCGAACCGGGATCATTGTCAGCTGGAATCCGGATCCCCGGCAGATCAGTCCCTGAACCCTAGCGCTCATGAATGACGATATCGCAGTACGCATCCGGGAGCTGATCGCCGCAGTGAGACGCCGGCGGCTCGCTGCGCTGTCCGTACTCCTCAGCGGCATTCTCGTGACCGCCGGCTTCGCATTCGGGCTCCCGGCACGGTACCGATCACAGGCGACGATTCTCATCGAACAACAGGAAGTGCCAACGGACCTGGTCCGTGCGGCAATTACTACATTCGCGGACCAGCGAATCCAGATCATAAGCCAGCGAGTAATGACCTCGCAGAATCTTCTGGAGATCGTCAGACGCTACAATCTTTACGCAGAGGACCGCGACAACGAAACTCGGGAAGAGATCGTCGAGCGGATGCGCGATGACATCACGTTTCGGACCATCAGCGCGGACGTCATCGATCCCCGCAGCGGCATGCCACGCGAGGCGACCATTGCCTTCGCCGTGGCCTACACGAGCCATTCACCGGATATCGCAGCCAAAGTCGCGAACGAACTGACGAGCCTGTACCTCAACGAGAATCTAACCTCCCGCACGAGGCTTGCGGAAGAGACCGCAGTTTTTCTGGAATCAGAGAGCGAACGGATCGGCAAGGAGATTGCAGAACTCGAGGCGCGGCTCGCTGCTTTCAAGCAGGTCCATGGCGACGCGTTGCCTGAACTGTCACAACTCAATTACCAACTGCTAGATAGAACAGAGCAGGAACTGCGCCTCGCGGAGTCCGAGCTGACCTCGCTCGACCAGCAAAGGGTATTTTTGGAGGCTCAGCTGGTTCAGATCAAGCCGAACTCGGTGCTCCTGACGGAAACGGGGGAGCGCATACTGAGCGCGGAAGACAGACTCAAAGTACTCCGTTCGCAGCTCGCGAGCGCACGGGCCCTCTACTCCGAGGGCCATCCGGACATTGTGCGTCTGGAGCGGGAAATCGCTGGCCTCATGGCGCAGTCCGAGCCGACGGAGGCAGCAGCCGAGATTGGACGCCGGCTCGATCGAGCCACGGCCGATCTGGCTCAGGCGCGCGAGCGCTACACCGAAGATCACCCGGATGTCGTCCGTCTGGAGCGGGAAGTAGTTTCGCTGCGCGGGGCACTTGCCGCGCTACCGGCCGGGCCAGTGACCCGTACAAGTCGCAGTCCCGACAATCCCGCCTATGTTCAGATCCAGGCGCAGCTGACGGCGACGATCAATGATCAGGCAGCGGCACGCCAGCGCATCGCTGCGCTACGCGCGAAGATCGCAGACTACGAAGCGCGACTTCGCAACGCGCCAAGTATCGAGAAAGAGTACGCGGAGTTGACGCGCGACTATGCCAATGCACGTGCCAAGTATCAGGAGATCCGCGCGAAAACGATGGAAGCGCAAGTCTCGAAGAATCTCGAGACTGACAGAAAAGGCGAGCGTTTCACGCTAATCGAACCGCCCCTGCCTCCTGGTGAGCCTATCAGTCCCAATCGACCGCTGTTGCTGTCGCTGGGCCTGGTGTTGAGCGCCGTGCTGGCCGCAATTGCGGTGGTGGTATGCGAGCTGTTGGATGAAACGGTGCGTGGGCGTGCCGATGTCGTGGCCTTGTTCAACGCTGAGCCGCTGGTGAGCGTGCCGCGTATCGAGACGGCTGCGGACCGGGCGCGCGCGATCCGTGTGCGCCGTTGGTCGCTCGGTTCGACGGGCGCTGCGCTAGCGCTTCTGCTACTGGCCGTACATTTCCTGATCCGCCCGCTCGATTCGTTATGGTGGTCGAGCCTACGTAGGCTCGGACTTTTCTAGGGCGGCAGCGTGCGGACCCTGCGGCCGCGGGAATGGACACCTGACCGGTGCGCCCGGCATACGAGGACGATTTCTGCTCAGCGGGGGCAGGCGCGAGACGGCAGAGCGATTGCTTTGGGAGCCAACGAGGGAGAGGCGGCAGTGGAGCGAATCCAGAGAGCCATGGAGCTTGCGCGAGGGCAGCGGTCTGGACAGTCCGCGGCGGGTTCCGCGCGAATCCCGTCGACGTCGCCGCCCGTCGATGCCGCCACCGTCGTCGTGCCGCTGTCCGCAAGCGGGCCCGAACAGGCCGGGCGCGGACAGCCTATTCAGCAACCGAAGTCTGTGCTCTCGCTACGGCGGGAGTTGATTGCGGAGCAGCGTCTGGTCATGCCCGACGCGCGCGGCGTCGCTGCACACGCTTATAGGATGCTGCGCGGCAAGGTCCAGAGCTGGCTACGTGGGACGCCTTATGGGATCCTCGGTATCGTCAGCGCTTCGGAGGGCGAGGGAAAAACGCTGACGGCTGTCAACCTCGCCATGCAGCTTGCGAGCGACCCGGCCCAGCATGTTTGGCTCGTCGAGTTCGATCTGCGACGGCCAAGCATGGGTCGTCTGTTTGGCATCGATGGGCGCCGGGGCGTAGAGGATGTCCTCGCCGGAGCAGCGACTCTTGAGGACGTCTCAGTAGCAGTAACGGAGCTCGACCGTCTGCGTATCCTGCCGGCTCGCGTCGCCGCCGTCGACGTTCCCGATCCGCTTGCAGGTCCGGCGCCAGGGCAACTTCTCGCAAGCCTGACGTCACAGCAGCCGCGGCCGATCATCGTCGTCGATCTGCCGCCAGGTCTGCTGTCAAGCGATCTGTTGATACTGGCGCCGCTGCTCGATGCGGTACTGATCGTTGCCACTGAAGGACTTACGCGGCGAGACGACCTGCGCAGGCTCGCTGAGATTCTGCGCGGAGTGCGCGTGATCGGCACCGTTCTGAACATGGCGAGCGACATCGAGCGCCGTGCGTACTGAGCGACCGATGTACGAAACGTTTTACGGATTTCGCGAGAGACCTTTCTCGCTGCTTCCAGACCCCGCGTTCCTGTTCTTGAGCCGGCAGCACCGCCACGCCCTTACGCTGCTTGATTATGCACTGTCCCAGGGCACAGGGTTCGCACTGATTACCGGCACAATAGGCAGCGGCAAGACCACTCTCTTGCGTCACATCCTCGCACGGAATGAGTCAGCGGTGACGTTCGGTTACCTCACCAACACTCGCCGGACAATGGGTTCGATGCTGCCATGGGTGGGCCGCTCGCTCGGAATCTCAGCGGATAATCGCGGTGAGCCAGAAATGTATGACGCCTTTGTCGCGTTCTTGATGAAAGAATACACGGCTGGTCGTCGTGTCGCGCTCATCGTTGACGAGGCGCAGAATCTGTCTCCAGAAGCACTCGAGGAACTGCGTCTACTGTCGAACCTCAATAGCGAACGCAATCTCATGCTGCAGACGATCCTCGTCGGACAGCCGGAGCTTCGTCAGACGTTGCGAAAACCTGATCTGTACCAGGTGGCGCAGCGCATCGCGATCGATTACCACCTCGATAAACTGTCCCGAGCAGATACACGCGAATATGTTCGACATCGACTGGTGACAGCTGGCGGATCACCCGACATCATTGCTGCAGATGCCATCGATCTGCTTCACGCCAGTACAGACGGCGTGCCTCGGCTGATCAATCTTGTGTGCGATATGGCTCTTGTCTACGGATTCGCCGAGCAGCAGAGGCGCATCGACGTCGACTTGCTTCGTCAGGTGATTCGCGACCGCTCGAGCGGCGGCCTGCTTGCGCTCGACTGCGATGCCGCAAACGTTTGATCCAACTCGTGATGGAAGGCTCTGTCGGAGCAGGTCCTCGCCAACCGCGGGTGATCTTTGTCAATCGGTTTGGCTGGCCGGATGTATCGGCGACGAGTCAACTGCTAAGCGATCTGACCGAGGATCTCGCCGGCTCGGGCGTGTGCGTCGAGGTAATCTGCGCGCGATTGCGCTATGAAGGGGAAGGGCCGTCACTCGCATGCGTCGAGAAGCACGCGGGGGTGACGATTCGAAGACTCTGGAGCGCGCGGCTGGGACGTGCGAGCCTCGCCGGCCGCGCTATCGAGTATCTGAGCTTCTGGATTGCGGCAACGCTCTACCTAGTGTGGAACCTGCGCGCAGAAGATACGGTCGTCGCGAAGTCGGATCCGCCGTTGTTGTGTGTGGCGGTCGCGCTCGCTGCCGGTCTGCGCGGCGCACGTTGCTTCAACTGGCTGCAGGACCTGTTTCCGGAGGTCGCCGAGCGGCTCGGCGGTATCCCGCTGCCAAGGGCCTGTCATGGGCTGCTCCGGCTGCTGCGCAACTGGTCGCTGCGTCGCGCTCACTGCAACGTTGTGCTCAGCCAGGCCATGGGGGAGCGGCTGAAGCGGAACGGCGTGGACCCAGCGCAGATTGTGGTTTCCTCGAACTGGAATGATGGATCGGCGGTACAACCTCGAGGGCCCGAGGAAAGCCTGCTGCGCAGAAGCCTCGCTACGAACGCCCGTCTCGTCGTTGGCTACTCAGGCAATCTGGGGCGCGCGCACGACTACCTGACGTTAGTCGGGGCCGCCGAGCTGCTTGTATGCGAAGAAATCCTGTTTCTGATGATCGGTGGCGGAGCCGGCATGCGCGCGTTGCGCGACCGGGTATCTGAGCGGCGACTCCCGAACTTTCGCTTCCTTGGATATCAACCACGCGAGAACCTTGCCGATTCACTGGCAGCTGCCGATGTACACCTCGTGTCGTTGCTGCCCGAACTAGAAGGCCTCATCGTTCCGAGCAAGTTGTACGGAATCATGGCTGCAGGCCGGCCGGTAGTCTTCGTGGGCTCCCCGAACGGCGAGATCGCCGCGCTACTGCGGGAGTCTGCGTGCGGAATCACCGTGCCGCCCGGAGACGTGACCAGCCTCGCCGAGCATCTGCGAGCGCTCGCTGCCGTTCCTGAGGAACGCGCTCGGCTCGGCGCCAATGCACGTAAGGTCTTCGAAAGGTATTTCGACAGACCAGCGGCGCTGCAGCGCTGGCGGCAGATACTCAGTCAGTCGGGCACGTAGCGACCAAGTCCCGCCAGCGCCGCAGCGGCGAATTCGGTTAGCTCCTCGTCGACGGTGTCGACGGACTGGCCTGGCAGCAGCGGCGCGGAAAGGCGTACCAGAGCACCATCGGAACGATTCCGGACCAGCGAGTCCCAGAATATGAACCACTTGACGAGGTATTCATTTGTAAGCGTGCGTCCTCTCTGCTGAAACCAGTAGTACACCACCTGACGAGTGCTCCCGAGCTCTATCAGCGCACGGTTGACCCGCATCGGCTCACCCACCCTCGTTGTAAACGGGAGCTCACGCGGCGAGAATTCCAGAATCTTCCAGCCACCACCCGGAAGGCAGGAGCGCGGTGAATGCGCGGACTGCCCCTTGCGTTGCGAGGCGTAGTACGCGATGTACAGGTTGACCGGCGGCCCCGAGCTGCGCGCGTAGTCGTTGAGCAAATAGTCGTCCAGCTTCAGAGCATCCAGGTAAATGTCCTCGATCGCGCCCCGTCGTCCGGACCAATCGCCGACAGTCAATGGAAACTCAACCAGCGCGGCCCGCGAGGGAGACACCTCACTCCGTTCTGGTATCAGAAAGCTGGCGGCCGCCACTGCTGCTACAACCGCAACCCCGACCACGAACGGCGTCTCGATGGACCGTGGCAGAGAAACACGGTCGCGCGGTATCGGCGGAGGCGGATCGAGAGCGATAGCCTCTGACCAGCGAAAACGGTCTTTTCCTACCCGTGTCAGAAGCCATGCAATGCCAATGATTACCGCAAGGCTCAGCATGAACACCATCCATCCCTGAAACTCGTGCAGGAGACCTTCGGCCATCCTGGTTCCCCAGTGCTCGACCGTTATGCCGATCACGCCAATGCGCAGGCTGTTCATCAGTACGGTGACCGGGATGCTCGACAGAAAGACCAGTGCGCGTTTCCACAGGGCGCCGCGGTAGAAATATGACACGATGAACGATAGCGTCATCAGCGGAAACAGATAGCGGAGACCGTCGCAGGCTTCGGCCACCTGCAGCCGGTAATTGCCAAGGTCGATTACGTTTCCTTCGACAAAGACGCTGATGCCGGCAAGGCGAATGAATGCAACGCCGATGTGAGACGACAGCAACTGTAGCTGCAGCGAGAGATTGTTCGAAAAAAACGCCGGCAGGGGCACCATGAAGACGAGCACCAGCAACGGCATCCAGAGACGGCGAAACACTGCGCCGCCGACGAGCAGCAAAACTAGTCCGTAGAGCACGAGCAGGAAGCTGTACTGCACGATCACGTAGATCGTGCTGAGTTCGCCGGCGACCCACATCAACAGTCCGAGGGCGATCAGCAGCATGCCGCTCCATGATCCGTGGAAGCGGGTGGTCGCTAGCCATGCGCGTTCGCGCCAGAGCAGGTAAGCTGCGAGCGGCGGGATGATGATGCCGTGACTATATTCCGGACGGATGTTCCAGATGTCGTACAGCGCGCCGAGCGCATCGCGGAACGGCAGCACCATCGCCACGCTCGCGAGGACGAGCAGCGCAATGCCAAGTGGGGTGAATCTCCACGTCGCGGCGTCAGTTTTAAGATCGGCGCTGGTGGCGACAGCAATTGAGTCCACTTTAGGCGCTCCTGCTGCCGGCCTGCACGGCCGGATTTGATAACAGGCTGCTCGTGAAAAGGAAAGTAGCGTATTCGTAAGACGAGACGGTGACAGACTCAGGTGCACCGGAGTCTCGCGGTGACAACCATCGACTTCCAGAGACCGGGCATGCGTCCGGCTCCACGAAAGGTGAATTCGTCGAACCCCTGCTCAGCGAGCAGCGAGGTGAGGGTGCGATACGACCAGAACTTGATATGGCCCCCGTCCCAGAGCGCCGTCCAATGCCGGTCGAGGCGGTTGAAGATGGCGAGCGCAAGATTTTTCAGATACCCATGGTAAGGTGTCGTAAGTATGAGATGACCACCTGCGACTAACAGCTCTCTCGCGCGTGCGACGAACTCACGCGGCGCGTACAAGTGCTCGATGACCTCGGTCGCGACCACGACGTCCCAGCCACCTCCAAAGCTCATCTTCAGATCATCGTATACGGACAGGCGTTCGACCCGGATGGTCGGGTTTTCGGCACGCGCAGTCCGCGTGCCACTGTCACTCGCATCACAGCCAGCACATTCCTGAACCAGCGGTAAAAGGCGCCGTAAAAGCGCCCCGTTGCCACAACCAGCATCGAATACGCGTAGCGAAGACAGTGAACGATGGCGCGCTTCGGCGCAGGACTGCAGGGCCCTGAGCACGGCGGGCCCGAGATACGCATGTGACTCCTCGCCTGCCGGATCCGACCACCCGTAATCCGGGATCGAGTCGACATCAGGAAGGCCATTAGTCATGGTCCGAGCGGCTCACTGAGCATGATATCCGCCTGGCGCAGCAAGCCTCTCCAACGATCCCGATACGCATCGAACGTGAAACGGCCGTTGCAGGTTACCAGAGCGCGGGCGTTGTGCCGCAATCGGTCCCGGAAAGTATGGTCTCGCGCGAGCTGTTCGAGCACGTGCGCGAGGCCGATCCGATCACCGTAATCGACGAGCAGCCCGGTCTCCCTGTCCGCGATTACGTCGACTACGCCCTTTGAACGTGCGCCGACCAGCGGCGCGCCATGAAACGCGGCCTCGAGATACACGATGCCAAAGCCCTCCTGCCCGCTCGGCAAGACAAATGCGAGGCATTTCCGATAGAGCTCCGCAAGCGTCGCGTCATCGACTCTACCAAGAAAATGGACACGGCCGGACACACCAGCGCGCGCCGCGACCCGACGCAGGAAAGGTAGATCGTTGCCGTAGCCCGCAATGACCAGATGAAGGCTGTCATCACCAGTCATTGCCAGTGCCTCGATTGTAGTGATGATTCCTTTCGTCCGATCCGGCTCGTCCAGTCGCGCCACGGACAGAAGGAAACGCTCTGGCAGGGCATGCTCGCGATAACCGCCGGTCGCCACATCTGTCTGCCAAGTCGCGGCGAGAGCGTTGGGGAAAACGGGTAGACGGCTCGCATCAATGCCCGGGACTTGGGCGATGATCGAGTCGCGCGTGTATCGACTGACTGAGAGGCATAAATCGAGGCTCCGCAACGCGGCTGCACGAATCGTGTTCAACGAGCGCCACACCTCGACGCCGTGCGCGATCATCCAGAGACGGGGACGCCGTGGCAGAATCGCCCGTAGCATTGCGGTCACCACGAGCAGATTGACGTGACCTACGACGATCAGACGATATCGTCCGCCCAGAATCGCGCGTGCGACTCTCGCAACGAAGCGCAACCGTTTGTTCTCGAAGGCCATGACGGATCCCAGACCACGTATGGGTGCGGGTACGTCCGCAGGCGAATCACGCAGTGTCATTACATCGATGCGCGCGTCTCTCATCGCACTGGCAGCAAGCAGAGTCCGGTTGAACCGCTGAATGCCGCCGTCCGCGAATACATGGCTCAGCAGCAGCAGAACACGCCCACTGGCATGCGCCATCAGACTCTCCGACCAGCGACTTCGAACTGCTGAGCCCCGCGAAGCCTTTCTGTCACGACGTCGAAAGCACGGCCGGCGCGCACATAGAGTGTGTTGCCGACCTCGGACTTGGACGTCGTGACATGCAGCGTGCGGTTCGGAACGTCATAACGTGCAGAGACGAAACCTGCATCCTGCAAATGCGAGCGCACGGCGTCATCGGTACCTCCATAACGGTATGCGCTACCGTTCAGCTCTACCAGAACTGCCAATAGTGAGGGACGACGCAAAGTCGTCTTCGCGCCGCCGAGGACGCGAGCCTCGTATCCTTCGACATCAATCTTTATAAGAGTTGGAGGGTCATCGGCCAGGATATCGTCGAGTCGTCGCATTGGAACCGCTATTGCGTCTGGGTCTTCGCCATGCCCCAGCACGTGGTTGACCGTGTCGAGACCGCTCGTGAAGCGCACGGCCCCAGTAGCCTCGCCTACGGCGACCCGATGCAGGGTGACCTGCTGTACGAGATCGTTGAGCAGCACATGGTCGCGCAGACGGGCAAACGCGATCGGACAGGGCTCGATGCTGATGCAGCGCGCCCGGGCGGCTCCTGCGGCGAGCACCGTGTAGCTGCCGATGTTCGCACCGACATCGACGAACAGATCGCCGGGGCGCAGCAGGTGCAGCGTCACCGCCATGTCTTCATAGTCGTGAAGACCACAGTAAATGTTGCCGGTGGCACCCGTCTGTCCATGACGGACGAGCAGACGAGTGCCATTGACATAGGGCACGGCGACATCGCCAGGCACGAGTCGCGAGCCGATTTGCCACGCGAGTAGGCGGAGCAGCGCGTGGCCGACTCTTCCCCGGTTGAGCGGATGACGCGCCACATAGTTCGTAAGTCGGAGCGCGGAAGCCAGCATCAGTTTCTCAGGCAGCCCGACACAGATCCGTAACGACGCCAGCATGTGCCCCATTGCGCCCTGCCGTGGCTAGCAGCACGAGTGCAGCCCACAGCAGCGGATGGGCGTCGCGTCGACCCGCGAGATGCAAGTTCATCAATGCCCGCAGCGCACCCCGATCGATCGGTACGCGTGCGCAAATCGATGAATCATTGATCAGCTCTAGTGCCCAGGGGCGCAGAGGTCCGCGTAACCAGTCGGCCAACGGCACGCCAAATCCCGTTTTTGGTCGGTGAACGATTGCGCGGGGCAGATGCGCCGCAAGGACTCGGCGGAGGATATGCTTGCCAATGCCCGCGCGGACTTTGAGGCTAAGAGGCAGACGCATGGCCCACTCGATCAGAGAGTGATCCAGAAGTGGGCACCGGACTTCAAGTGAACAACCCATGCTGGCAAGGTCCACCTTCTGCAAGTAGCCATCCGCGAGTATGAACTTGAGATCGAGGCGCATGCCGCGTTCCGCAGGGGTGAGATCGGGCGCAAAGGAAGCCGCGGCCTGCTCGAAATACTCGAGTGAAGGGGTAGTGGTCCGTCTAAGGTCGGGATGCAGCAGAGACGGAAAATCCTTACCGATGCTCCGCGCAAAGTGATGCAATGAGACGTCGCAGCTCTGTGTCAACGCGGCGGCGAGCAGCCGCGCTCGATGGCCTGGCAGCATGCCGATGCCACGTCGTAGCACCGAGCGTTGTAGTGGCGACAATCCAAGCAGCGGCGAGAGTCTCTGGACCTGCTGGTAGTAATGATAGCCGCCAAACAGCTCGTCGCCTCCATCGCCACTGAGTGCCACGACGATCGATCGACGCGCAAGGCGCGCGACCGCCATCGTCGGAAACGCCGAGCTGTCAGCGAGTGGTTCGTCGAAATCGCGCAGGAATTCTGGCATGAGCGCAAGCAGATCGTCGACGTCGAGCCGTTCGGTGACGTGCTCTGTGCCGAGATGCGCGGCAATGATCGCTGCGTCGCCGGATTCATCGTGACTGGTTTCTCGGAAGCCGATCGTAAATGTGCGTAGACGCTCGATGCCGGCAGACTTCGTCAAAGCGACAACGAGGCTACTATCGACGCCGGCTGAAAGAAAACCTCCTAGCGCAACGTCGCTGGCCAGTCTGCGCTGCACCGCCATCCTGACGCGCGTAGCGGCCTCGTCCACTAGCTCACGCTCATCAGCAGATCGTAACGACTCGTCGACCGGGATGTGCGCAAAGTCCCAGTACCGGCAGATGATACGCCGACCTTCGCACCATCGGAGGTACGTCCCAGCCTCGAGTTTGCGCACGCGCTGGTACATGGTCATGGGTGCCGGAACGTAACCGAGCTCGAGATAGGCGCGAAGGCCGTCGCCATCTATCGGACCCAGATCGTCTCCTAGAAGCGCTGCAAGCGCGACAGGGCGGGAGGCAAATGCGATGCCATCCCTCAATTCGGTGTAGTAGAGCGGCTTCTCACCGATACGATCGCGGGCCAGCAGCAGACTGCGATCACGTCGGTCCCAAAGTGCGAAGGCAAACATTCCATTGAGACGTTCGAGACCAGCAGTGCCCCAACGCGCAAGAGTCTCGAGGAGGGTCTCGGTATCGCTTTGGCTTCGCCATCGGACGGATATGTCAGCGCGAATCTCGCGGTGATTGTAAATCTCGCCGTTGAAGACTATGACGAATCTCCCGCAGTGAGAGATCATGGGTTGTGCGCCAGCGGAGCTCAGATCCATCACGGCGAGCCGTCGATGTCCGAACCAGACGCCGTTCTCATTCCATTCGCCTTGACCGTCCGGGCCACGACGGCGCAAAGCTTCCAGAGCGATATGGCGCGTCTCTCGGGCGGGCACGGGCCCTTCAACGGAGGCAAAGCCCACGATCCCGCACATACCCGTCCAGTATCTCCTGGAGAAGTCCGACGGCCACTGAATTCTGCTTATCGTCGGGACGCACAAATCTAGAGCAGAAATATTGCGATGGTATAAACGCAAATCCCTGACTGTCATGATTCCGCAATCAAACCGCGCCGCGGCGCTCGGGAATCCCTGAAAGTGCGGGCACCGCGGTCATGGATTTTGAGCGCCTGCGCGCTGGCCCTTGCCGGTACCGTGCTGACGTGGGTGGTACGGGACTATCTCGGCTGGCGATTGCCGCCCGTCATGGAGCCGCATCCGACGTTCGAGTATCGCCTGCGGCCCAATCAGGACGTCGTCAGGTTTGGGAAACGCGTTGTCGTCAACGAGTGGGGCATGCGCTCACCGCTTATGCCGGTTCGCAAGACGGATCCGACGGAATTGCGCGTGCTCGTATTTGGTGACTCTGTAGTATCGGGCGTCGGTTTCAGTGATCAGTCGCGGCTTGCCACATCGCTACTGCGGTACGAACTGCAGCGGAAGTTACGGCGTACGGTGAATGTCGGTAACGTGGCCGCGGGGAGCTGGGGGCCAGCCAACTGGTTCGGTTGGGCGCGGTCAATCGGATTTCTTGGCGCCGATGTGGTCGTGCTGGTGGCTTCTTCGCAAGACTGCAACGACGAACCCGAGTTTCGCAGAATGCATCCTGCCCCGCGACCGTACCCGGCCGTTCTAGTGCCGATGGTCGAGAAACTAGCGCGATGGAGGGTCGCAATCCAGGTGCTGATCTCCAAGATATCGGCGAGTGACCCGGAAGCAGCAGATCGCGTAGCCGGGCGCGCCGGGCGTGCGCCCTCGTTGCCGGCCTTGAACGAGTTCCTGACGACAGCGCGCGCTGCGGTGCCCTCAGTGATCGTGGTGGTGCATCCGATGCTCGAAGAACTGGACCAGCCGCCGCACGGGTGTCGTGCCAGCATCGCAGCGGTTGCTCGATCCGCTGGGGCGGAGGTCGTCGATGCGGCGCACGAGTACCGCGCCGCCCGATTGGCAGGAGCTACCCTGTATCATGACGAGATCCACCTCGCCGACGCTGGTCAGGCTGCGCTGCAGAGAGTGCTAGAGCGCGCCGTGATGGAAGCGCTACCGGAACGCTAGGCCCGGTGACTGGGCGATTCCCGTAGCCAGCACCCTCTGGGTCCAGCGAGACAGCACGGTTTTGCCGGGCTCTTCGATGTGTCGCGTGAAGAGGCTCGCAAGAAACACGCAGCTGACGGTCGCAACGAAGGCGGACAGCAGGTCGTGCATACCAGTGCTCTGGCGCAGCGCGCTGATCAGTATGACACCGACGTACTGATGCAAGAGGTAGAGCGAGTAGGAAATCCCACCAACGAATACCAAAGCACGGAGCGCGAGCCACTCAAGCCTACCGGTAAGGAAGCCGATGAAAGCAGCGACCATCGCGACATGGGCAAGGTGAAATTCGAGCGGGTAGATTCTTGCGGTTGCGTAGTAGCCAATCACGGCGGTCGCGGCCAGCACAGCCGCTTCGGTCCCACGACCGCGAAACGCGAGGTAGCATGCCATTCCCGCCGTGAACTGAGGCAGGTACGGGGCAATCAGCACGTAACGCGCCACGGAGCGGGCAGCGTGCAGGCCTTCCCAACTCCCTATAGTCCATGCGGCGAGACCAAGCGCGACAAACCCGACCCATGCTGCAATGAAGCAATTGCGGGCCAGCGCATACAGAAGGCCGATCCAGAAGTAGAACTGCATTTCGACGACTAGAGACCAGTACGCAGGCTCGACGAAGCGCGTTCCGGGTATGAACGTAGTCAGGAATAGCAAGCCGATTGCGGCATCGATGGCAGACGATGCGAACTCTGGAGGGCCAGCCAGGTTGGCCAGCACAAAAGTAAGCGCTGTGGCGGCGACATACGCCGGGTAGAGGCGCGCAAACCGTCGGGACCAGAACTCGAAGACGTGGCGGCAGCGTTCCACCGTCATGAAGATGACGAAGCCGGATATCATGAAAAAAAACTGCACGCCGAGCGCGCCGATGTCTAGCCATTGCGGGTAGCTCGAGGCATAGCCATAGAGATTCCGCGGATGGTCGGGCGGCGCCCAACGGCTAAAGTAGTGGTGGACGACCACCGCGAGAATGGCGATGGCACGAAAGCTGTCGAGCACTTCGAGACGTTCGCCAGACTGGCCGCGGTGCCGCGTCATGCCGCTGCCGCATTTACGTCACGCGATGCGGACAGGTGTCGGTGTACTGCGTTCGCCAGAGCCTCCGCAGCAACCTCAATCGACCAACCGGCCGCATGGACGCGGGCACTGTGGCCCATGGCCGAGAGCCGCGCCGGTGGCGTATCGCGGAAGCGCCCAATCACGCGAGCCAGATCCGCAGGATCGCCAGCACGAAACGTCCAGCCAGTTTGCCCTTCAATGACGAGATCGCGCGCAGCGCCGACCCGAGAGCTCGCGATTACAGGACGTCCGCTCGCCATCGCTTCGTTGAGTGCGAGACCCCAAGTTTCGCCGGGACCGCACGATGGCAGTACGAATGCGTCGCCCACCCGGTAAACGGCTGGCATCTCAGACTGATTCTGAAACGGCAGAATATGGATTCGCCGGTCGACTCGTGCGTGGCGCCGCAGCGCGACCTCCAGCGGACCATCACCGAACATGATAAGCCTGCAACCTGCGCCGCTACGCAGGAACGCACTGACGAGGCCGAGTGGGTCCTTCTTCGGCTGAAATTTGCCTGCATAAACGAGTGTGCGAACGCCGGGATCCACTCCGACGCGGTGTCGCAGGCCCGCAGCCCGCTCTTCTGCAGAGTCGTCGCTGAATCGGCGCACGTCAACTGCGTGTGGCACGAGTTCGATCCGTGTTCTCGGAACCCCACACCATTCGAAGTAATCCGTATTCGCAGAACCCACTGCGAGCGCGCAGTCGATGTGCCGGTAGATCCAGCGCAGCGCCGCGCGTCTCGCGATTGATCGCCATAGAGGCTGTGGGTCCAGCAAGGTCGAATCGCCACGAAAGAAGACGGGCAGTCGCCCGTGGAAGGCCCGCATCGCCTGTAGGTGTGAGCGCAGATTCCATCCAAATATCAGCAAGGCATCCGGACGGAGGGATTCCAGTCTTTTGACCAGAGAAGGATTATCGATGCCGTCGAAGTGATGGGGCCCGGGCTGTCGCGCGACGTTGGGCACGAACTCATGATCGTATCCGTCACGCAGCGGGACGTCCCAGGAGATCGAACGTCCAAAGCCAGGGTCGATGACGGTGCCCGATTCAGTCTGGGACCACGTATACAGGACGTGTGGTCTGACGCGACCGCTGAGCTGCAGCGCGCGGAACAGCGGCGCGTAATACTGGACCGGGTGCGTTACCACGATGGCAAGCTTTGGCACTCGAGTCGTCATCAAACCGTCACAAGGCAGTGCGGCTCCAAACAGCAGATTCATCGACCCAGAGCTGGGCACGGTAGCTGCGAATGATGACCGGTCGACGACAGCCAGAAACGACCCTTCTCTGCGCAAGGCGGAACCACCTGGCGGTGTCGGTGCGCGCGGGCCTCAACCAATGGCGCGGCGACCGCATTCGTCGCTGCGAAGTTAGCGGTGATCGGCAATGCAAGCATGGAGCCGTCGCACCGCTGTGCAGACGAAGGGTCAGCGGGGCGTCGCGAGAGACGTTGCCGCTCCGGGACCGATCAATTGACGGCTCCGACCGCGCCCTCGAACGGCATGCGATCCTGGCCGGCAACAGTCCGCACTATGCTGAATGTCTTGGCCTGGCCATCGCATGCGACGAAGGGGTGTGCCATGCGAGAGACCGTGGGTTCACGGGTGGGTCGGGACCCAGCACATCGCAGGCGGCCGTGCCACGGATCCTGAAGAGCCGGGTTCCTACGCGCGAGGCGCTACCGCGTGCCTTTCGAAGCGTGCCGATGACGCCTTCTCGGCGACGCGCCGCCGACGCCGCGCAAACAGCAGGTGAAGTAGTGCAACTGCGGCCATGGAGCGCATCCAGACGATGTACTCGACCGCGATGCTGCCTTCGAAGCGCACACACAGCGAGTAGATCGTTACCGACACCACCAGCAATCTTGTCAGCGTAGGCTGCGTGGACATATCGCAGCGCGCGTTGATCCAGCCGAGCAGCCCTCCGATCACCGCCATGCCGATGAGCACCCCCGCCCACCCAAAATTCCAGTACAGCTCGCCAAGGTGCGACGGCGAGATGTACACGTCCCTGTAGACAGAGATACCGAACTCGCGGTTGAAAACCTGCCCTGCAGCGGCGTCGGGCTTGTCTGGCCAGATGATGCGCGGTATGAA
>CAZAWM010000033.1:0-19565 GCA_964488605.1 uncultured Steroidobacteraceae bacterium
CAGGCAGTGAATCGGGTTTCTCGATCACGCCCTATGGCGACTGGCATTACCGCGAGCTCGAGGTCTATGTGCGTGAGCTCGGCCTGACACCGCTGCAGGCGATTCAGTGCGCGACGCAGGCGAACGCGTTCGCACTGCGCATGTCGGGCCAGGTTGGCGAGCTCGCCGCGGGCAAGCTCGCCGACCTGCTGATCGTCGACGGCGACCCGTCGAAGGACGTCGCCGTGCTCGGCGACCACTCGCGCATCCGCCACGTATTCCTCGGCGGCCGGGAAATCGACCTGACACCCGCACGGCCGCGCGGCGACCCGCCGGGGTGGCGTGTCAGTACCTATGGGGCGCGTCTCAGCAAGGAGGTGGCTCGCGGCAAGGCGAGACCTTCCGACGCGCCGACACCAGACCACGAACCCTGAACGCCCTACTACGCGGCCAGGAGCAGAGCATGACGACCATCACGTTGAACCGCATTCCCGACGCGCTCGCCGCGCTGCGGAACGAGCACCTCGCGCAGTCGCTCTACGACGAAGGCAAGGTGATCATGGACGGCACGCTGCTGACGCTGCACGGTGAGCAGCACCGCTTGCGCCGCCGGCTCGAACTGCGCGTGTTCCGACGCAGCTTCTTTGCCTACTACGAGAAAGAGGTCTTCCCGGCCGCGCTCGCCGAGGTGCTAGGACCCGCGGTCGTGGCGGGTGGCTGTGATCTCGTCGAGTTCGGCTACCGGATCACGATGAACCTGACGGCCGACTTTGCCGGCATCGATCGTCCCGCCAAGACCGCGGAGGAGACCTCGGCGCTGCTCAGGCTCGTCATGATCTTCAGCGAGGGCGCGACGCTCGTGCACTCGACGCGCGACAAGGACGCCGTACGCGCCGAGGTGCGCGAAGCGCTCGTCGAGCTCGACCGGCTGTTCCTCCAGCCTTCGATTGCACGCCGCCAGGCACTGCTTGCGCGCTTCGAAAGCGGAGAAATCGACGAGGACGCGCTGCCCCGCGACGTGCTGACCGTGCTGCTGCGCAATGAGGATCGGCTCGAGCTGCCGCCCGACCTGCTACGACGCGAGGTCGCGTTCTATCTGCAGGCCGGCTCGCACAGCACCGCGAACTCGACCGTGCATGCGATGCACAACATCCTGCGCTGGATGGAGTCTCATCCGGAAGACCGGCCGCGGATCATGCAGGATCCGCTGTTCCTGCAGCGCTGCGTGCATGAAAGCCTGCGTCTGCATCCGGCAAGTCCGGTCGCCTGGCGCAAGCCGATCTGCCCCGTGCACCTGCCGAACGGCGCGACAGCCGGCGTCAACGACCGCGTCGAGGTCGATCTGTGGGTCGCCAATCGCTCGAAGGACGTTTTCGGCGAGGATGCGGACGTGTTCAATCCGCATCGCCAGATCGCGCCAGGCAACGAGCCTTTCGGCCTGACTTTCGGCACCGGCGTGCATACCTGCCTGGGACGAGACCTCGACGGCGGTCTCGTGCCGCGCGGCACGGTCGATCCCGCGACCCACTCTTACGGCATCATCACGATGCTCGTGAAAGCGCTGCTCGATGCCGGCGCCGCGCCCGACCCGGCAAAGCCGCCGGAAATGGCGACCCACACGGCGCGTCCCAACTGGGGCCGCTATTCGATTGTCTTCAGGAGATCTCAGTCATGACGCGAACCGCGATCGTCACCGGCGGCGCCAACGGCATCGGCGCCGCGATCTGCCAGCTCGCCGCGCGGCGTGGCTATCGGGTCGGCGTCCTCGACCTGCGCCGTGCCGACTGCGGCGCGCTCGTCAGGACTTTGCCCGGCAGCGGCCACGTCGCGCTCGAGGCCGACGTCACCGACGAACACCAGATGAAAGTCGCCTTCGATGAGTTTGGCGACGTGCCCGACCTGATGGTCAACAACGCCGGCATCGTCCGCTTCGGGTCGCTGCTCGAACAGACCGTCGACGACTTCCGCGCAGCCGTCAACGTCAGCCTGATTGGCACCTACATCGGTGCGCGCGAAGCGGCGCAGCGGATGATCCCGCGCGGCAGCGGAGTCATCGTCAACATGAGCTCGCTCAATGCCGTCACGCCGGGTCCCGGCACCGGCGGCTATCCCGCGGCGAAGGCCGGTATCGCCAAGCTGACCGAGCACATGGCTCTCGAAGTTGGACCTTTCGGTATCCGCGTCAACTGCGTCGCGCCGGGGTTCATCGACGGCGGCATGTCGGCGCCGATCTACGCCGACCCGCGTGTCCGTCAGCTGCGCGGCAACGCCGTGCCGTTGCGCCGCCTCGGCACACTCGAGGATGTCGCACACGCGGTGCTCTGGCTCGCATCCGACGAGGCCGCCTACGTCAGCGGTCACCAGCTCGTCGTCGATGGCGGCGTCGCGCACAGTGTGCTGATGCAACTGCCGCGCAAAGTCGACTGAGCTCACCGGGTAGACAGTCGGTCGAGGAGACTCGTTGAAACAGGCTCTGATCTTCAGCGGCGGTATCAATCACCCGTTCGCGGACTCCGCGCCAGCGCTCGCGCGAGTGCTCGAGTCGGCCGGGCTCCGTGCGCGCGTGACCTTCGATTTGACCGAGCTGCTCGATTGGCTGCGTGACGACGGCGGTGCGCTGCTCGTGATCTACGCGCTGCGCTGGAGCATGACCCAGCACGAGAAGTACGAGCCGCAACGTGCGCAGTGGGCCATGGCCCTGCCCGAGGCTGCGCGCGCCGCCATCGTCGCGCACGTACGCGGCGGTGCCGGTCTGCTCGGCATGCATACCGCGAGCATCTGCTTCGACGACTGGCCGGGCTGGGCCGACGTGCTCGGCGGCGCCTGGCAGTGGGGCCGCTCGTATCACCCGCCGCTCGGGCCCGTGAGGGCCCATCTCGATTCGGGCCACGCGCTCGCCCGTGGCCTTGACGGCTTCGACCTGACCGACGAGGTCTATTCCGAGCTGCGCGTGCTGCCCGGGGTCGAGATCTTCGGCTGGGCCGAGACCGCTGGCGACTCGCCGCGCACCGGTCGCCAGCCCGTACTCTGGGCGCACCGTCATGGCGCCGGACGCGTCGTCTACGACGCGCTGGGTCACGACGCTACGTCGCTCGAGCAGCCCGTTCACCGCCGTCTGATCCAGCGCGCCGCACTCTGGGTCAGCGGTCATCCGCAACACATCGTGGAGGCAGCCTGAATGCGTGAGATCAACGGAATGTCCGTGCTCGTCACCGGTGGCGGCTCGGGCATAGGCGAGGGTGTGGCACGGCTGTTCGCCTCGAAGGGCGCGAAAGTCACGATCACCGGGCGCCGCAGGGAGAAGGTCGAGGCCGTTGCCGGCGACATCGGCGCGAATGCGCGCGCAGTCGTCGGAGACGTGACGGTACAGGCCGATCGCGAGCGGATGATCGCGGCCGCGGTCGAGCATGGCGGCAAGCTCGACGTGCTCGTCAACAACGCCGCGAACATGTACCGGCAGGCGGTCGGCGCCTACACCGAGGAGTTCCTCAAGGAGGCCTTCAACACGAACGTCATCTCGGCGATGATGCTCTCGAGCATGGCCGTGCCGCTGCTCGAGAAAACGCAGGGCGCCATCATCTTCCTCGGTTCGATCCACACCCGGCGCGCCTATCCCGGCGCCACGCCCTACGCGACGACCAAGGCCGCGGTCGAGGGTCTGGCGCGCGTGATGGCGGCCGAGCTCGGCCGCCGGCAGATCCGCTGCAGCTGCGTGCTGCCCGGCGCGGTGGCGACCGAGATCAACCTGCGCGCGGGACTGTTCACGAAAGAGCAGTCCGATGCGCGCTACGCGGCGATCGCGCCGGACCATGCGCTTGGCCGTATCGGCACGGCCACCGAGATTGCCGAGGCGATCGAGTATCTCGCCCGTGCCGAATGGGTAACCGGTGTCGCGCTCGAGGTCGACGGCGGCCTCGGGCTCGGGGTATCGAATTTCTGAGTCGCTCGACATTCAAGAGGGGGGTCGTTCCATGAAATGCGAAGTAATCCGAAGGCAGCTGCTTGCCGCGCTATGCGCAGCGGCCGTGACGGCACCGGCGACGGCGCAGCAGAGCGGGGACAACCTCATCGAGGAGGTGGTCGTGCGCGCGCAGAAGAAAGCTACTGGCGAGTCCGTGCAGGATGTGCCGCTCGCAGTCAGCGCCTTCGACGAGAATTCGTTGAAGAAGACCTTCGCGATCGACCTGACCGATGTCGGTCGACTCGCGCCGAACGTCACGCTCCAGCCGGTCAGTACGTTCCCGAACTTCGCAAACTTCACGATCCGCGGCATCGGCGTCACGACCTCGATCCGCACGGTCGATCCGGCAGTGAACGTCTATGTCGATGGCATCGTCATGGGCTTCCAGGCCGGCACGATCCTCGACACGTTCGACATGGAGTCGATCGAAGTGCTGCGCGGCCCGCAGGGTATCCTGTTCGGGCGCAACACGACCGGTGGCGCCGTGTCGCTGCGCACGCGTCGCCCGACCGGCGAGTTCGGCGCCCGCGCGCAGCTGACGGTCGGCAATTTCAATCGATTCGACGCCGCCGCCAGCATCGAGGGTACCCTCACCGATGGCGTGGCGGCCAAGCTCGCTGTCATCAGCCGCAACCAGGACGGCTACTTCGAGGACAGGAACGGCGGTACGTTCGTCCCGGCGCTGGCCAATCCGACAGGCACCGAACCCGGCACGCCGCGCGTCGACCAGCCAGAGACGAAGACACTGATCGTCAAGCCGACGTTCGTATTGACACCGACCGACAGTTTCGAGATCTCGCTGCTCGGCAGCTATTTCCGCGTCAAAGGCGGCAGCGCCGCCTCGCGCGCCTTCATCCCGGAAACAGGCCGTCTGCTGCGTGCGCAGACTGAATTCGGCTACTTCCCGCCGGAGGACGAATACGAGATCAACCACGACCTCGTCGGCCGCAACTTCACCGAGTCCAAGACCATGGTGCTCGAGGCCAACTACGACGCGGGTCACGGACTGTTCACAGGCCTGCTCGGCTACCGCGACATCGAGTACGACAACACGCTCGACGTCGATGGAACGCCCTTTACGCTGCTGCACTTCCCCGACAACGAGGAGAGCGGCGATCAGTTCAGCGCTGAGTTCCGCTACGCCTCCACGTTCTCGGAGAAGTGGGATCTCACGGTCGGTCTGTACCTGTTCGAGCAGGAGTTCGACATCCTCGAGAAGCGGCAGATCACTGGTCGCGCGGCAGGCCGCGACCACACGAACTTCCTCTATCAGCAGGGCATCGCCAACCAGAAGCAGGACAGCCAGGCTGTATTCGGCAATGTCAATGTCAAGCTCACCGACCGGCTGACCGGCTTCGCCGGCCTGCGTTATACGAACGAGGACAAGAAACTGTCCGCGATCCCGATCGGGGCCTGCACCGGCCCCTTCACGGGCTGCCCGACGAATCGGATCGAAGCGCAGAAGGAGTGGTCTGACACCTCCTATCGGATCGGCGGAGATTTCCGGTTCTCTGACGATGTGCTCGCCTACGCGAGCTACACGACCGGATTCCGCAGCGGCAACTTCAACTCGCGCGCGAGCGCCGCGGCCATCGCGGTTCCAGCCGATCCCGAGCAGGTCAAGTCGCTCGAGGCCGGTCTGAAGTCGACGTTCGCCGGCGGACGTGCGCGCCTCAACTTCGCGGCCTTCCAGACCCGCTACAACGACATCCAGCGCATCTCGCAGGGCACGCTGCCGAACGGCACGATCACGCAGACACTGCTGAACGCCGGCCGTGCCGAGATCACCGGTCTGGAGGTAGAAGGCAAGTTCGCACCCTTCGACGGACTACAGATCGACGCGAGCCTCGGCTGGATCGACCCGAAGTTCAAGGAATTCCGCGGCATAGACGCCGATCGCAACGGCGTGATCAACGCCGCCGATCTCGAAGCGGCCAAGCGCCTGAACTTCGACCGCGTGCCCGAGATCACGAGTTATCTCGCGGCGACCTGGACCTTGCCGACGACGGCCCTTGGCGGCGAGTGGTCGCTGCGCGGCTCGTGGTCTTACCGCTCCGACTACGATACCGATGTCGCCAACAACCCCGAGCTCGCCCAGGACGCCTACTCGGTATTCGACGCGAGCCTCAACCTGCGGCGTGACAAGCTGCGGCTGTCGCTGTTCGGCCGCAATCTCGGCAACGAATACTGGGTCGACGTGAAGAGCATTTCGCAGAACTTCCAGGCCTTCGGCGGCGTGCCACGCATGTATGGCGTCGAGGTCGAGTGGACGTTCTGAAGCCGAGCGTGGCCGCAGCCGCGGTCGCGCTCCTGCCGCAGCGCTGGCACACTGGACCGCGGATGATCCGGCCATTGCAACCCGGTGACGATGCGGCCTACCGCGCCCTGTGGAGCGAGGCGCTCGCGAGGCACGGCCCGCATTTCCGTACGGCGCCGCGCGACCTCGCTCCGCACGGTATTCCGACCGTGTTCACGGACGACAGCTGAACGCTCGGCGCCTTCGAGGGAGAGCGGCTGGTCGGCATCGTCAGCGTCGAGCGCGAGCGGGGCGAGAAGCTGCGACACAAGGCCCTATTATCGCGCATGTTCGTCCACCCGGACGTCGCCGGCGCCGGCGTCGGCCGTCTGCTGCTGCACGAGGCCATCGTGCGCGCTGCGCAGGTGGCGGACCTGCGGCAGATCTGGCTCACCGTCCTCGAATCGAACGAAGCCGCCCAGCGGCTGTACGCCGCCGCTGGCTTCCGCAGCTATGCGCACGAGCCCGATGCCGTGAAGATCGGCGACCGCTACGTCGGCGAACTGCAGATGGTGCGCTTCCTGCGTCGCGAACACCGGTAGTGAGTTTCAGTCGGCTGCATCGCGCCGCAGGTGCAGCGTCTGCGTCGGATAGGCAAACTCGATCCCATGCTCGGCGAATGTCGCATGGACCCGGTAGTTGACCGCGCTGACCACGTCGAAGAACTTCACGCCGTCCTGCAGCTGGACGTAGTAGGTCACCTGAAACTGCAGCGCATAGTCACCGAAGTTCTGGAAGCTGCAGAATACGAAGCGCGTCGCGGGCACCGAAGTCACTGCCGCTTCGACGAGCGCGGGGATCCGCTCGAGTCTGTCGCGCGGAGTCTCGTAGGTGACTCCGAGCATCAGCAGCGCGCGCCGCTCCGGCATGCGGCCAAGGTTGCGGACGCGGCTCTTGAGCAGATCGGCGTTAGAGATGACGATCTGCTCGCCGGAGAGGCTGCGCAGCCGCGTGCTCTTGACGCCGATGCGCTCGACCGTGCCCTCGATGTCATCGATTCGCAGCCAGTCGCCGACGACGAACGGCTTATCCAACGTGATCGAGAGGGACGCGAGTAGGTCGCCCAGCACGGTCTGTACCGCGAGCGCGATCGCGATGCCGCCGATGCCGAGACCGGCGACGAGCGCGGTGATGTTGATACCGAGATTGTCGAGCGCGAGCAGCGTAACGACCGCGAAGATCGCGAGGCGGGCGATGAAGTGCAGGATGCCGAGCGAACCCTGGATGCCGGGATCGCCGGCCGCGGCGGCGCGCTGCTGCTGCCGGTCGAGCGCGAACCGCGTCGCCGCCGAAGCCCAGAGCCCGACCTGCAGCCAGAACCCGATCACGATCACGATCGTGGAAATCCGGTCGACGCGGGGCGGCAGTTCGAGGAAACGCTGGCCGGCGTAGAGCGCCACGACCCAGAGAAACAGCTTGCTGGTCCTCGAGATCAAAAGCAGCGCGAGTTCGACGCCGAGCGGAGGTTCGAGCGACTGGATGCGCCGCCGCTGAGACATCACGAAGCCGCGCAGCAGCGGCAGCACCGTGAAGGTCACGAGAAAGGCGGCCAGACCAAGCAGCCAGCTCCGCAAGCTGTTGCCTAGATACACCTCGGAGAGAATTTCAACGGCTGGCACGAAGTCTTGCTCTGGCGGAACAGTCGGCCAATTATAGATGTTAGCCGGCGCTCGCCGGCCCAGCACCCGGGAGTCGGACGATGCAGATCAGAGGAGCGATTGCGCTCGTCACGGGCTCGAACCGCGGCATCGGCCGGGGGTTCGTCGAGGCACTGCTCGAGCGGGGCGCCGCGCGGGTGTATGCGACGGCGCGACGCATCGAGACACTCGCCCCGCTCGTGCAGGCCGATCCGTCGCGCGTCGTGCCCCTTGCGCTCGATGTCACGAACGACGGGCAGATTGCGGCTGCGGCCGAGCGTTGCCGAGACCTCACGCTGCTCGTCAACAATGGCGGCGCGGCCGCGATGACGTCGTTCATCGGAGCCGCATCGCTCGAGGGCGCGCGGTTCGAGATGGAGGTGAATTTCTGGGGTCAGCTCGCGATGATCCGCGCCTTTGCCTCGATCCTCGGCGCCAACGGCGGCGGCGGCATCATCCAGATCCTCTCGATCGGCGCGATGACCACCTTCCCCCAGGTTGGCACGTACTGCGCGAGCAAGTTCGCGGCCAACGCCATGTGCAAGGGAGTACGCGCGGAGCTCGCTCCGCAGCGAACGCTGGTCATGAGCGTGTTCTCTGGCGCGATCGAGTCGGATATGTCGAAGAGCACCCCGGGTCCGAAGATCTCGGCGCTGACCCATGCGCACAACTGCCTCGCGGCCTTCGAGGACGGGCAGGAGGAGTTCTTCCCGGACTTCCGCTCGCAGCGCATGCGCGAAGCCTATCGCCGCGACCCGGAAGGCTTCGAGCGCTCGCTGCGCGGGCGCCTCGAACAGCGGCCCGAGAGCTAAGCGGAGTGGCGATGCGCGCGCCCGGCATCCATATCAAGTCCGCCGAGGAACAGCAGGCCATGCGCGCCGCAGGCCGTGCCGCCGCGGAGGTGCTCATGATGATCGAGCCGTACGTGCGGGTAGGTGTCACGACGGGCGAACTCGATCGCATCTGCCGCGACTACATCCTCGGGCCGCTCGGCTGCCAGTCGGCGACCATCGGTTACACGGCCGGCGGTACCCGGCCACCGTTTCCGGGCGCGATCTGCACCTCGGTCAACCACGTCGTCTGCCACGGCATTCCCGGCGATCGCGTGCTGCGCAACGGCGACATCCTCAATATCGATGTCACCGTCATCAAGGATGGCTTCCACGGCGACACGAGCCGGATGTTCTTCGTCGGCACGCCGGGCGTGCTCGCGCGGCGACTCGTCGAGATCACGCACGAGGCGATGATCCGTGGCATCCGGGCCGTGCGTCCCGGCGCGAGGCTCGGCGACATCGGCCACGCGATCCAGCAGCACGCCGAAGCGGCGGGCTTCTCGGTCGTGCGCGAATACTGCGGCCACGGCATCGGACGCGGCTTCCACGAGGATCCGCAGGTCATGCACTGGGGTACGCCGGGGACGGGCATCGAGCTCGTGCCGGGCATGTGCTTCACGGTGGAGCCGATGATCAATGCCGGCCGCCGCGAGACGCGCGAACTTCCCGATCGCTGGACGGTGGTCACGCGCGACCATACGCTCTCTGCTCAGTGGGAGCACACCGTGCTGGTGACCGAGACCGGCCACGAAGTCCTGACGCTGCGCAACGGTGAACTCTAGCGCGCCGTCTCCTCGCCCTCCTCGCCGCGTCCGAGGTCCTTGAGCTTGCGAGTCAGCGTGTTGCGGCCCCAGCCGAGCAGTCGCGCAGCCTCCTGGCGATGACCCTGCGTGCGCTTCAGCGCGACGCGGATCAGTATGCGCTCGAACTCCGGTACCGCGACGTCGAGCAGCGCCGGTCCCGCCGGCGGCCCTGCTTGCATCTCCGCCCAGCGCGACAGCATCCCGCTCCAGGAAACGACCGGCGGCGCCTCGCTCGTCCGTCCGATCTCGACCGGCAGGTCATCGGGACGGATTTCCGTGCCGGGCGCGAGCACGGTCAGGCGCCGGCACAGGTTCACGAGTTCGCGGACATTGCCTGGCCAGTGATACCCCTCGAGACGCGTCCGCGCGGCCGCCGACAGCGTCTTCGGGTCGACGCCGAGCTCCTGCGCCGCGACACGCAGGTAGTGATCGAGCAGATCTCCGACGTCTTCGCGCCGCGCACGCAGGGGCGGTAGCTCGATCCGGATCACGTTGAGTCGATGGTACAGGTCTTCGCGGAACAGGCCGCGCGCGACACGATCCTCGAGATTCTGGTGCGTGGCCGCGATCACGCGCACGTCGACTTTGATCGGTGTCTGGCCACCGACCCGATAGAACTCGCCCTCGGCCAGCACGCGCAGCAGGCGCGTCTGCAGCGGCGTCGACATGTCGCCGATCTCGTCGAGGAACAGCGTACCGCCGTCGGCCTGCTCGAAGCGGCCGCGGCGCAGCGCGTCGGCACCGGTGAAGGCCCCCTTCTCGTGGCCGAACAGCTCCGACTCGAGCAGTTCGGCCGGGATGGCCGAGGTGTTCAGCGCGATGAACGGCTTGCCCGCGCGAGGACTATGCTCGTGCAGCGCCCGCGCCACCAGTTCCTTGCCGGTCCCCGATTCGCCGGTGATCAGTACCGTGACGCTCGAGCGCGACAGACGCCCAATGGCACGGAACACCTGCTGCATGGCCGGGGCGCGGCCGAGCAGCTCGGGGATCGACGTCGGGATCGCGACATCGTTCGCAGCGCGCAGCGTGGTCTCTGCCGCGCGGCGCACCAGATCGACGGCATGGTCGATGTCGAACGGCTTCGGCAGATACTCGAAGGCACCGCTCTCGTAGGCGGAGACGGCGCTGCCGAGATCCGAATGGGCCGTCATCACGATGACCGGCAGCTGCGGCCGCGAGCCGCGGATCTTGCGTACGAGCTCGAGCCCGGATGGGCCCGGCATCCGGATGTCGGTGATCAGCACGTCGGGCGCGGGGTCGCTGCGCAACGCGGCAAGCGCCGACTCGGCGCCCTCGAAGCTCTTCGGCACCATGCCGCCGTTCTTCAGGGCGCGCTCCAGCACCCAGCGAATGGAGGCGTCGTCGTCGACGAGCCAGACTCTGACAGGATGCGCGTTCATGCTTGCGTCTCCTCGAGAGGCAGGACGATCGCGAATACGGTTCGGCCGGGCTCGCTCTGGAACTCGATAGTGCCACCGCTGCGCGTCACGAGTTCCTGGGCCACAGCCAGCCCGAGCCCCGTGCCGTTGGCGCGGCCCGTGACCAGCGGAAAGAACAGGCTGCCGCGGATCGCGTCGGGAACGCCGGGTCCGTTGTCCTCGATCTCGATCCGCGCTGCGAGCCGGGGGCGCGCGGAGCCGATGCGCGCGTTGCTGACTGCGCGTGTGCGCAGCGTGATCCGCCCGCGCTCGCCGATCGCCTGCAGTGCATTGCGCGCGAGATTCAGCAGGGCCTGGATGATCTGATGCCGGTCGATCTCGGCTTCGGGCAGGCTGGGGTCGTAGTCGCGCTCGACCAGCACGCTGGCGCGCGCCTCGCCTCGCAGCAAATGGTAGACGTGCTCGCAGACCTCGTGGATGTTGAGCCGCGTCTTCTGGGCCGCGCGCGTCGGCCCCGCCATCGAGTCGACCAGCGCTGTCAGGCGATCCGCCTCGCCGATGATCACGTGCGTGTACTCGCGCAGTGCCGGGTCAGTCAGCTCGCGCTCGAGCAGCTGCGCGGCGCCGCGCAGCCCGCCGAGCGGATTCTTGATCTCGTGAGCAAGCTGTCGCGTCATCATGCGGCTGCCTTCGAGCCGTGCGCGCAGCTCGCTCTCCTGTGTCAGTCGCGTACGCTGCGTTTCGTCCGACAGTTCGATCAGCACGTGCGTGCCGGTCATCTGGCCCTCGAGCGGTGTGACGATGATGTCCAGGACGCGCGGGTCACGTGGCATCGCGACCGGGCGCACCGCGATCTCCCGCTCGGTGATCTCTTCGGTATGCTGCTGCGCACGCCGCAGCGTCGCGACCAGGCCGTTGCAATCGAGGAATAGGTCCTGGAAGGGGCGGCCACGCGCTTGATTGAAGCTCATCGCGAGCAGGCCCTGCGCAGCCACGTTGGCATAGACGACACAGAGCTGGGCATCGAGCACGACGATGCCGGTGGCAAGCGCATCGAGCAGATCCGCCGGATCGTAATGCGAAAGCGGCGAGGGCAAGCCGCGTTCAGCCGCCATCGCGCACTCCCGGGTGCGCCGCGGCGACGGCGGAGCGGATCAGCGGCCGGCGTTGGGGCGCGGCTGAGCCGCAGGTTTGATCACCGAGGGCTGGCGGACGTGGAAAGTCACGGTCGCAGTCCGACAGGCAACGCCTGCGGTGCCCTCCGAGAATGTCACCGTGGCGGTGTACGTGCCGCGTGGAATAGGCTTGATCGTGAACACGGGCTTGCCGTCTTGCGAAGCGATCACGTTGCCGTCCAGTTGCAGGGAAGGCGTCGCGAGCGGTGGCCCGACGGCCGTGATCGTCACCGACTCGACATTGAGGAATACCTCGTCCTGCAGCGGCGAGACGATCCGGCAGGCAGGGCCGGGGACGGTGTTCCGAGCCGGCCATGGCACCGTCGGCGCGGCAGCGGCGGGCCGCGGGGGTGCCTCGAAGGTCTGCGCCGGCGTGACCTCGACTTTCTGTGCGCCGGCCTGCGGTCGGTCGCTGTACTGCGGCCGACCTTCCTTGTCGTAGGTGACGTAGACGCCGGTCGCCGTCGCGGCCGCCGCACCGCAGATCAGCGCGACCCAGCCAAGGCAGCGCAGTGACCGCTGTCGCGGAACGTCTCGAGCTGTCAGCGCGTCCATGGGCACCCAAGATAGTCGCTGCCGCAGCAGCCACCAACGATTCGACCCCGGAAACCCCGCCCGAGTTCACATTACGGGCGCGGTATCGAGTTCCGTCCGGCAAAAAAGGGGGGTGGCGACGCGCTCGTCGCCACGCTCCCAGTCTCTTCCCGGAGAACAGCGTCAAGGCCCCTGCGTCACACGCTGTAGTACATGTCCAGCTCGACCGGATGCGTGCTCATGCGGAAGCGCGTGACCTCCTGCATCTTCAGGTTGATATACGCATCGATGACGTCGTTGGTGAAGACGCCGCCGCGGGTCAGGAACTCCCGGTCCTTGTCGAGATGCTCGAGCGCCATGTCGAGCGAATGGCACACGGTCGGGATGTGCTTGGCCTCCTCCGGCTCGAGGTCGTAGAGATCCTTGTCGGCCGGGTCGCCGGGATGGATCCTGTTCTGGATACCGTCGAGCCCGGCCATCATCATCGCCGTGAACGCGAAGTACGGATTCGCCGACGAATCCGGGAAGCGCACCTCGATGCGGCGCGCCTTCGGGTTGGAGACGAACGGGATACGGATCGAGGCGGAGCGGTTGCGCGCAGAGTAGGCGAGCATGACGGGCGCTTCGAACCCCGGCACGAGGCGCTTGTAGCTGTTCGTGCTCGCATTGGTCAGGGCATTGAGCGCCTTGGCATGCTTGATGATGCCGCCGATGTAGTACAGCGCGAGTTCCGACAGGCCGCCGTACTTGTCGCCAGCAAAGAGCGCCTTGCCGTCTTTCTGCAGCGACTGGTGCACGTGCATGCCCGAACCGTTGTCACCGACCAGCGGCTTCGGCATGAAGGTCGCGGTCTTGCCGTAGCCATTGGCCACGTTGTGCACGGCGTACTTGAGAATCTGCACCTGGTCGGCCTTGGCGACGAGGCCGCCCGCGGCGATGCCGATCTCGCACTGGCCGCCGGTCGCAACCTCATGATGATGCACCTCGACTACCAGACCCATCTCCTCGCAGGCCGCGCACATCGCGTTGCGGATGTCCTGGAAGGCGTCGACCGGCGGGACCGGGAAGTACCCACCCTTGACGCCGGGGCGATGACCCTTGTTGCCCTCGGCGTACTGCGTGTTGCTGTTCCACGCGCCCTGCACCGAGTCGATTTCGTAAGAGCAGCCGCGCATTTCGTTCTGCCAGCGCACGCTGTCGAAGATGAAGAACTCGTTCTCGGGACCAAACATCGCCCTGTCGGCGATGCCGGTGCTCTTGAGATAAGCCTCGGCACGCTTGGCGATCGATCGCGGATCACGCTCGTACCCCTGCATCGTCGCCGGCTCGATGACGTCGCAGCGGATATTGACGGTGGCTTCTTCGAAAAACGGGTCGAGCACCGCGGTGCCCGGTTCGGGCATCAGGATCATGTCCGACTCGTTGATACCCTTCCAGCCCGCAATCGACGAGCCGTCGAACATCTTGCCGTCGCGGAACAGGCCTTCATCGACGGCCTTGGCAGGAATCGTGACGTGCTGCTCCTTGCCGCGCGTGTCGGTGAAGCGAAGGTCCGCCCACTTCACCTCTTTGTCCTTGATCAACCTGATTACATCGCTAGGGGTCATGTCGCCTCCGGGAATGTCGTTATGTCACCGTCCTGACGGCACCAGAGCTGTGCAGGCGCGGCCCACCCCTGCTGCATCGCACGTGCCAACGATCGACCTCATGTTATTCAATGAGTTACGTTCACATGATCGGTGAGAGTGCACCATTTTAGGACGGCATGGCCTTAAATTGCACTATGTTAATGCAACGCTATCGCGTCGGACCAGCATCGATCTCGGGGCGCACTGATCGAGTGCGGCGCTCTGACGCGACCGGTGTGGGTCGATCTGGCGCGGCCGGCACGAAGAGCGCGGCCTGCTCGTCCAAGGCCCGGCTCGAACGCCCGCCAGGGCGTACCCCTGCAATACGTCTGGAACGGCTAGCGGCTCGCCCGGATCGACCCAATGGGCCTCGTCGACGGCGGAGGCCGCCCGGCGCCGCTCATTCGCGGCGCGCGAAGTCGCCGGCCAACGCGCGCTGCAGCAGCGCGAGCGCGCTGGCGCGGGCCACCGTGATCTCGACCACGCGCTGCTCGAAATCGAGCGCGGTGCGCTCGGCGTCGAGCAGTGCCAGATAGTCGCTCGCACCGGCCTCGTAGCGCAGTCGCGCCAGTTCCTTCGCGCGCCGGGCGGCCGCGAGCCCTTCCTCGACCGCGATCAGCGATGCGTTCGCGGCACGAAAGCCCGCGAGCGCGTTCTCGGTTTCCTCGAGCGCACGCAAGACCGTCTCGTCGTAAGCGACGAGCGCCTCGCGGGCACGGGCCTGCGCAGCGCGGACGCGCTGCCGCACGCGGCCGGCATCGAGAAAGCTCCAGCTCAGCGACGGCCCGTAGCGCCAGCGCTCGGCTGCCGGTTCGAACAGGTCGGCGCTTGCTTGCGAGGTGTAGCCGAAGCCGCCGAGCAGCGAGATGCGCGGCAGCCACTGCGCCTGCTCGACGCCGATCCGCGCGGTCGCAGCCGCGAGACGACGCTCGGCGGCACGGATATCCGGGCGGCGTCGGAACCAGTCTGCCGGCGTGCCGACCGCGGTCAGTGGCACGGGTGCGGGCAGCGGTCTCGCCGACGCGAGCCACCCAGCGCGAAGCGTCTCGACCGGCAGCGCGAGCAGCACCGCGAGCCGCTGCTCCTGACGCGTGATCTCCGACAACGTCTCCGGCAGCCGGGCGGCAATCTCGGCGACCAGCGTACGGGCCCGTGCGACGTCGAAATCGGTGCCGCGCCCGGCCGCAAGCCGCTGCTCGAGCACGACGAGCTGCTCACGCCCGTTGTCGAGACTGCGCTGCTGCAGGTCGCGCCGCGCCTGTGCGCCGCGCAGCGCGAACCAGGCCTGCGCGACCTCGGCGACGGTCGCGGCGCGTACCGCATCGAGATCGCCCTCGCGCGCGTCGGCCTCACCGCGCGCGGCCTGCGCGGCACGGCGCGCCGCGCCGAACAGGTCAAGCTCCCAAGAGGCCTCGGCGCCGATGCGGTAGACCGTGGTCTCGGGCTGGTTGGGCGGCAGGAACGGATCGAGCGAACTCGGTCGGCTGCGCTCGCGGTCGCCCGCCGCCGTGACCGTCGGCAGCAGCCCGAACACGGTCAGACCGCGCAGCGCGCGCGCCTCATCGAGCCGCGCCGCGGCCTGCGCGATCGCGCGGTTCGCGCGCAACGCGCGCTCGATCAGCGCATCGAGCTCCGGCTCGGCGAAGCTGCGCCAGAGCTCCGGCACGACGGCCGCGTCGGTGTAGCCGTTCGCTTCGCTGAAGCCGGCCGGCAGCGGCGGCTCGGGCGCCCGCGGCGTCGGACCGACCGCGCAGCCGGTGAGCAGGCCGCCGGCCGCGAGCGCCATGACGGCGATCGGACTACGCATGGCGTGCCACCAGCCGGCGCAGGATCACGTAAAACACCGGCGTCAGGAACAGTCCGAAAAAGGTCACGCCAAGCATGCCCGCGAAGACCGTGACGCCCATGACGTGGCGGAGCTCCGAGCCTTCGCCGCGCGCGAAGACCAGCGGCACGACGCCCATGATGAAAGCGAAGCTCGTCATCAGGATCGGGCGCAGACGCAGCCGGCAGGCCTCGATGGCGGCCGCGAGGGTCTCGCGGCCGCGCTGCTCGAGTTCGCGAGCGAACTCGACGATCAGGATCGCATTCTTGCAGGCGAGGCCCATCAGCACGACGAGTCCGACCTGCGTGAAGATGTTGTTGTCGAGGAACTCCGGCGGCGCATCGGCACCGGATACCCCGAGATAGAGACCATGCCCGACATTCACGAGCCAGAGGCCGCCGACAGCCGACAGCAGGCACAGCGGTACGATCAGGATCACTGCGAGCGGTAGCGACCAGCTCTCGTAGAGAGCCGCCAGCACGAGGAACACGAACAGCACACACAGCGGATAGACGAGCAGGGCCGTGTTGCCCTGCGTCGCCTGCTGATAGGACAGCCCCGACCACTCGGTCGCGAACCCCGCGGGCAGGACCTCGGCCGCGAGCCTTTGCGCCGTCTGCAGCGCCTCGGCAGACGACATCTTCGAGGGGTCGGAAGCGCCCGAGAGATCCGCCGCCGGATAGCCGTTGAAGCGCACCACGGGATCGGGCCCGAAGCTCTGGCGTACTTCGACGAGCCCGCCGATCGGCACCATGGCGCCAGCCGCGTTGCGCACCTTGAGACGGCCGATGTCGCCGACCTCGTCGCGGTACGGTGCGTCCGCCTGCGCATAGACCGTATACGTCCGGCCGAACAAATTGAAATCGTTGACGTAGGCCGAGCCGAGATAGACCTGCAATGTCTCGTACAAATCGGTCAGCGCCACCGACTGCTGTTTCGCGCGCGCGCGGTCGACCACGGCCTCGAGCTGCGGCACGTTGGCCTGGTAGGCCGACAGGATCGAAAACGGGTCGAATCCCGGCGTCTGCCGCATCCGCGCGATCAGTGCCTGCACGCCATCATTGAGCGCCCCGAAGCCGAGGCCGGCGCGGTCCTGCACGTACATCTCGAAGCCGGCCGCATTGCCGAGCCCGATCAGCGCCGGCGGCATCAGCGCGAACCCGATGCCTTCCTGGATGTCGCTGAAGGCGATGTTGAGCCGCTGCGCGATTTCGACAGCCGATTCGCGCCTCTCCCCCTGCGGCCTAAGACCGACGAACATCGTCAGATAATTCGGTGTATTCGAACTATGGATCGGGTTGAGGCCCGGAAACGCGACGATGCTCGTGACACCCGGCATCTGCCTGGCAATTTCGGTCATGCGGCGCGCCACCGCTTCGGTTCGATCCAGCGAAGCACCTTCGGGCAGCAGCGCGCCGGCGAACAGGTACTGCTTGTCCTGCACCGGGATGAAGCCGGCCGGCACGGCACGGAATGCCAGCACGGCGAGCACGATCGCGACCGCGTAGCCCGCCATCGCGTAGCGCCGGTGTGTCAGCAGCCAGGCGATGCGGTCGGTGTAGCCGGTACCGGCACGTTGGAACGCGCGCCTGAACGGCTCGAACAGCCACTGCAGCGACCGGTCCATCCAGCGCGTCACGCGGTCGGGCGGAGCGTCGCGTGGCCGCAGCAGCACGGCCGCCAGGGCCGGTGACAGCGTCAGCGAATTGATCGTCGATATCAGCGTCGAGATCGCGATCGTGATCGCAAACTGCCGGTAGAACTGTCCGGTGACGCCGCCGATGAACGCCAGCGGTACGAATACCGCGGTCAGTACGAGCCCGATCGCGATGATCGGACCCGAGACCTCGCCCATGGCGCGATGGGCCGCCTCGCGCGGCGCCAGACCCGCCTCGATGTTGCGCTCGACGTTCTCGACCACGACGATAGCGTCGTCGACGACGATACCGATCGCGAGCACCAGTCCGAACAGTGTCAGCGTGTTGATCGAGAAGCCGAGCACCCAAAGCAGGGCGAAGGTGCCGATGATCGACACCGGCACGGCGACGAGCGGGATGATCGAGGCGCGCCAAGTCTGCAGGAACAGCACGACGACGATCACGACCAGCAGTACGGCCTCGAGCAGGGTCTTGATGACGGACTCGATCGAGGCGCGCACGAACACCGTGGGGTCGTAGTCGACGGACCAGGTCAGACCCGGCGGGAAGTTCTTCTCGAGACGGGCCATGGTCGCGCGCACGTCGTCCGAGAGCTGGATGCTGTTGGTGCCCGGAGCCTCGAAGATCGGGATCGCGACGCTGCCGCGTCCGTTAGCGAGCGACCGCAACGCGTACTCGGACGCGCCGAGCTCGACGCGCGCGATGTCGCGGATGCGGGTCAACTCGCCATTCGGACCGGTCTTGACGATGACGTCGGCGAACTCCTCGACCGACTCGAGGCGCCCCTGCAGGTTGATCGACAACTGGAAGTCCGCCGGCGTCGTCTGCGGCGGCGCGCCGATCGCGCCGGCCGAGACCTGCACGTTCTGTTCGCTCAGCGCGCGCACCACGTCGCCGGCGGAGATGCCGCGCGCGGCAGTTTTCTCCGGATCGAGCCAGACCCGCATCGAGTAGTCGCCACCGCCGAAGATGAATGCCTGACCCACGCCTTCGATGCGGTTGAGCTCGTCGCGGATATTCAGCAGGATGTAGTTGCGCAGATAGAGCGGGTCATAGCGGCCGTCGGGCGAGTTGAGGAACACGACCATCGTGAGGTTCGGCGAGGACTTCACCGTCGCGACGCCGAGCTCGCGCACGGCCGCCGGCAGACGGGGCAGCGCCTGCGAGACGCGGTTCTGCACCTGCACCTGCGCCAGATCCACGTCGGTGCCGACCCTGAAGACGACATCGAGCGTCATCACGCCGTCGGAGGCCGATACCGACTTCATGTAGATCATGTCGTCGACGCCATTGACGGCTTCCTCGAGCGGTGCGGCGACGGTCTGCGAGATCGTGGCCGGATTCGCACCCGGGTAGACGGCCCGTACCTGCACCGTCGGCGGCGCGACGTCCGGGTACTCGCTGAGCGGCAGCACGGGCAGGGCGAGCAGTCCCGCGACCAAAATCAGGATCGACAGCACGGCCGCGAAGATCGGCCGGTCGATGAAGAAACGGGCGGCGTCGAGCTTCATTCGCAGGCTAGGTTCAGGGCGCCGGCGCGGGCGCGCGGGCGGCCTCTTCCATCGGCACGACCGTCGGCGCCACCGGCATGCCCGGGAAAAAGATCTTGCGCACGCCATTGACGACCACACGATCGCCAGGCGCGAGGCCCTGCTCGACGATGCGCAGTCCGTCGGCCCGGCCACCGAGCACGACATCGCGACGCTGGGCGCGCTGGGCGTTGTCGACCACGAAAACGTACTTGCGATCCTGGTCGGTGAGCACCGCGCGCTCGTCGATCAGCAGCGCGTCGCGCTCACCGGCACCCCGCAGCTGTACGCGCGCGAACAGCCCCGGGGTGAACACGCCATCGCGATT
>CAZAWM010000034.1:0-19347 GCA_964488605.1 uncultured Steroidobacteraceae bacterium
CACGCTGCCGTCCTACCGTGGCGACATCGTCAATCGTGCGGAGTTCACGCCGCAGGCGCGCGAGCCGGACCCGACACTGCTGCTGCGCGGTTACGAACGTGCGGCGCTGACGCTGAACTTCGTGCGCGCGCTGATCGATGGTGGCTTCGCGGACCTCCATCACCCGGAATACTGGGATCTCGGTTTCGTCGGCCATGCCGAGCTCAAGAGCGAGTACCAGCGCATCGTTGCCTCGGTGGCCGACGGTCTCGAGTTCTTCGAGGCGATCAGCGGCAAGGAGGTACACCAGGCCCTCCGTGCCGAGTTCTTTGCGAGCCATGAAGCGCTGGTGCTGCATTACGAGCAGGCGCAGACGCGCTTCATCCCCCGCCAGAACCGCTGGTACAACCTCTCGACGCACATGCCCTGGATCGGCATGCGGACTGCGCAGGTCGACGGCGCGCACGTCGAGTATTGTCGGGGCATCGCCAATCCGGTTGGCGTCAAGATCGGCGCTGCCATGGATGCCGGCTGGCTGCAGCAGCTCGTCACGACGCTCAACCCGCAGAACCAGCCGGGCAGGCTTGTGCTGATCCATCGTTACGGCGCGAAGGACATCGAGACGGCGCTGCCGAAGGCCATTCAGGCCGTGCGAGCGACCGGGCACTCCGTGCTCTGGGTCTGTGATCCGATGCACGGCAATACCGAGACGAGCCAGAGCGGACTCAAGACGCGGCGGTTCGAGAACATCCTGCGAGAACTCGAGCTCGCCTTCAGCATCCACGCCGGCATGGGTTCCTACCTGGGCGGGGTGCACATCGAGCTGACGGGGGAGGACGTCACCGAATGCACCGGCGGCGCGCGTGGACTGTCCGACACGGATCTGCGGCGCGCTTACCGGTCGACCGTCGACCCGCGCCTCAACTACGAGCAGGCTCTGGAACTGGCAATGCTGATCGCTGCCAAGGCGCGGGCGCCGCACCACCCGCGCAGCGTTTGAGAGCGCGCACTCAGCCGTAGTCGAGCGGGCGCGCCTTGCCCCAAAAGACCCGGTAGGCGAACACGGTGTAAGCGACGATCACGGGCAACACCACGGCAGTGCCGACGAAGACGATCAGCAGCGATTCGGTGGCGCTCGCGGCCTGCCAGACGTCGATCCGGTCGACCACCAGGTAGGGGAACATGCTGTAGGCGAGACCGTAGAAGGCCAGCACGTACAGTCCGACCGTGCAGCAGAACGGTACCCACGCGCCATATTCGTTGCCGCGCGCCAGGCGCACGGGCAGTCGCCCGAGAGAGCGGGCGATCACCCAGAGGAGCACCACCGTCGTGAGCGGTATCGGCAGCAGCAGCAAGAACTCTGGCAGGGTGAACCACTTCGCGAAGATACGCCCGCTGATCAGCGGCGTGACGACCGAGACGGCGAGGATGCCGAGCGCAGCGAGGCCGAGTGCGCGGCGGGCCCAGCTCACCGCGCGTCGCTGCAGGTCTCCTTCGGTCTTCATGATCAGCCAGGTAGCCCCGGACAGGACATAGCCGGCTGCGAGGCAGAGCGCGATCAGCAGGCCGAAACCGAACGCCGCGAGCGAGCGCTCGAAACCCGTGACATAGAGCCCGAGCATGTAGCCCTGCGCCAGCGCGGCGACCGTCGAGCCGACAGCGAACAGCGCGTTCCAGCGATGCTTGTGCGCGGCGCGCGCCTTGACCCGGAAGTCGAACGACACGCCGCGCAGCATCAGCCCGACCAGCATCACGGTCACCGGCAGATATAGCGAGGTCAGGATGATTCCGTGCGCAGCCGGGAAGGCTACGAGCAGCACGCCTATGCCAAGCACCAGCCAGGTCTCGTTCGCATCCCAGAACGGCCCGATCGAAGCGACCATGACGTCCTTCTCGTCATCGGTGGCCAGCGGCAGCAGCATGCCGACTCCCAGGTCATAACCGTCGAGAATCACGTAGGCCAGCATCGCCAGGCCCATCACTGCCAGGAAAGCGAGCGGCAGCCAGCCCGCTGGGGTCGAAAGCTCAGGCATTGACCGCTCCCGCGACCGGCGCGCTCTGCGGTGGCCTTGGCTCAGCCGTCTGCGCTGCCTTGCGCGCGAGGTAGAAGACGACCGAAACGTAGGCCGAGAGCAGCACGGCATACAGCGTCAGGTACATCGTCAAGGATAGGCCGACCATCGGCGCTGGTACGGTCGATGCGGCGTCGCGCGCGAGCAGCGCGCCGGTCACCAGCCAAGGCTGACGGCCGATCTCCGTGACGTACCAGCCGGCGAGCGTCGCCACCCAGCCCGAGAAGCTCATCGCCACGAATACTCGCGCAAGCGGCCGCGGCAGCTCGCCGCGCCGGTGCAGGAACCACGCACCGCACCAGCTCGCGACGAGCATCGCGAGCCCCGTGCCTACCATGACTCGGAAAGACCAGAAAACCGGGGTGACCGGCGGATGGCGTCCGGTGAAAGCGTCGAGCCCCCGCAGTTCGCCGTCGAATTCATGAGTCAGGATCAGGCTCGCTCCGCGCGGGATTGCGATCTCGAGCCGATTCTCGCGACGCTCCTGGTCCGGTATCGCGAACAGCAACAGATCTGCGCCACGCTGCGTGCGCCACAGTCCCTCGATCGCCGCGACCTTGGCCGGTTGATGCGCCAGCGTGTTCAGACCGTGCAGGTCACCAGCCAGAATCTGGAGCGGGATCAGGACCGCGGCGAGAAAGCATCCGAAACGCAGCGAGATCCTCACGTCGGGTCCGCGGTCTTCGCGCAGCCAGCGATAGGCCGAACTGCCCGCGATCTGGAACGCCACCGTGAGGCCGGAGGCCAGCAGCATGTGCACGAGTCGATACGGCATCGACGGATTGAAAACGATCGCGAACCAGTCGATCGCGTAGGCGACTCCATCGCGGAACTCGATGCCTGCCGGGGTCTGCATCCACGAGTTCAAGACGAGTATCCAGAACGCCGAGAGAGTCGTGCCGACCGCGACCAGCAGCGTGGCGAGCGTGTGCAGGCGGTCGGAGATCCGACCGATGCCGAATAGCATGATCGCGAGAAAGGTCGCCTCGAGAAAGAACGCGGTGAGCACCTCGTAGGCGAGCAGCGGACCGGCGACATTACCGACTCGCTCCATGAATCCCGGCCAGTTGGTGCCGAACTGGAAGCTCATCGTCACTCCGCTGACAACCCCGAGCGCGAAGGAAACCGCAAAGACCTTGACCCAGAGCCGGTAGGCTGCGAGCCAGGCCGGATCGCCGGTGTAGCGGTAGCGCAGCTTGAACCACAGCAGGACCCAACCGAGCGCGATCGTGATGGTCGGGAACAGGATGTGGAAGCTGATGTTGGTTGCGAACTGGATTCGCGCGAGGGTCACTGCGTCGATCATGGCCTGGGCTCCTTGCCGGGCTCGCGGTCCGAATCGGGTCAGCCGCTGCGCCGGTTTCCTACCAACGACAGACGGTTTCGGGTCTCGAGGAGGCGTTGCACGCGGGCGCCCAGACGCATCAGCTGGGTCAGCGTGCGGCTGTCGAGCCGCTGGATGTCGTCGAACCAGCGGCTGGCGAGTTCGATCAGGTCGTGCATCGCGCGAATACGCTGCAGGGCGTGCGAGTCGGCGGCGCTGTCCTGCGACTCGAGCATTGCTTCACGGAGCATCGAAAGAGTCGGGTCGACTTCGCGCTTGCGTTTCTCGGCGATCAGCGTGCGGAAGATCGTCCAGACGTCTTCTGGCGTAGAGAAGTACTCCTTGCGGTCACCGGCCTGATGCTGCAGCCGCACCAGCCGCCAGCTCTCCAGTTCCTTGAGCCCCATGCTGACATTCGAGCGCGAAAAGCCGAGGCGCTCGGCGATCTCGTCGGCATTGAGTGGACGCTCCGACAGGTAGAGAAGAGCATAGATCTGCCCGACCGTACGGTTGATGCCCCAGCGGCTGCCCATCTCGCCGAAATGCTGCACGAAGCGCTGCTCGATCGAGGTCATAAAATATCCGGAAGATTCAGTAAGTATTGAAAATACTACACGAAGCGGCGCCGCATTGCACGACTAGTTCTGGCTTTACGGCCTTCCTGTCCAGCGGTACCGCCCGCGGCGGTCAAACGCGGGCGGCAGCGCAGTGCAGCGGCCTCGGACAGCCGCGGCTGCGCGGACAGATCACCGCAGCCGGTAGGGCGAGTGCATCGGCAATCCAGGCGATGTTGAGCGCCTGCGCGACAGTGCGCAGCCGCCGCGCTGCCGCGGCGGGCACTGCGCCGTCGCCACCGCCGAGTCGGCATGCCGCTGCGACCTCGGCGACGGTGGCCTCGGCATCGAACCCCTGCGCCGCGAGCGCGGGCACGAGATCGATGCCAACCGACATCACGTGCACGGTTTCGGTGGAGTCGCGGGCGACGATGGAGTGGCAGCAGTAGAGCCGAGTGCGTACCAGGTCGTCCATGATCGACAGCTGCGACGTCGGCGGTGGCCACAACGGCGCATCGCCTATGGCCTGACGCGCCCTAGTCGCTTCGGGAGATCGTAGCAGGCGGAAGACCGCCCAGCGCGGGCAGGGATCCGGGACCATGCTCATGTTCCCCCAGGGCAGCGCGATGCCATTGCCGCGATAGACGGACTGCAGATAGCCCGGCGGGTAGGCGTCGAAAAAATGCCAGTGGCGGTAAGGCGAGACCGCGGTCATGCGCCGCATCACGACGGCCGGCGTCACGCCGAGCTTGCCGTAGGCGGACACACGGTGACGCTCGCGGGCGAGGAACTGGCGGAACGGCGCGCGCGGGCACAGCAGTGCGTCGGCGAAGGCGGTGCACTCGAAGTCGCGCCAGGCCATCAGCAGATCGCGCGTGGCGATGCTCGCCCGACCTGCGTACTCGGCGTCGGCAGCCGACAGGCCGGCCGAGTAGCGGCGCGGGATGGCGCCATCGCCACCGTGCAGGATCGTGTGCCCGATGTAGTACGCGAGTTCATACTTCAGTCGCGCTTCCTGACCTTGCAGTCGGCGGCTGATGTAAACGGTCCGCACGGGTTCGAAACGGGCGCGCAGCGGCTGTCGACCGGCTTCGCGGCCATCCTCGTCGAACCAGCGAATCGCGACGTCGTGCTCGCGCGCGATGTCGAGCAGGTCGCTAACGGCGAGCGGCATGCGTCTGCCGCCGGCGGTCTCGGCCGCTCGCTCGATGTCCGGAATGTCGTTCTGATGCGTTTCCTGCCAGACCCGCACCAGCAGCCGCGCGAACTGAGCACCGCTGGTTCCGGTCTGGGCGAGCAGCTCCGGGAGTGCCGTCTGCAGCACTTCCTTGTTGAACAGGAATGCCGGCTCCAGCGGTAAAGTCGCCGACGCGCCCGCGCCGGAGCGCGGCGAGGGCGGCTCGAGTTCGGTGTTGCGGTCGAGGAACCACTCCTGGTTCTTCCCGAAGGCGGTGGCCAGGACCGACAGCGTCGCTCGCGAGGGCATCCGCTTGCCCGTCTCGACCATGCTCAGGTAGGAGACGGACGGGGCGTTCGCGGGGTCGAGCTGCACGCAGCGGGCCGACAATTCGTCGAGGGTAAGCCCATTCCGCTTGCGCAGTGCACGGAGTTTCGATCCGAGAAAATGTCCCTGCCGCGTAAGGCTTTGCATGGTGAAATTCACATTGTCAAATTTCTGATGTGTAAATTCTCTCATATAAAATCCTAAACTCCCTGTCAGACGAGGCCGCGAGGATTCGCGGCACTGACGGGGATCCGCGATGAGACACATCGAGTTCGTCGGCGTGGCCGCCGGTTCGGCGGTGCCGGGTAGCGAGTTCGCGAGCATCCTGACACCGGAAGCCATCGAGTTCGTCGCCGAACTCGCCGAGCGGTTCGGGCCGCGCGTCCGCGAACTGCTGATGGCGCGCGAGGCCCGGCAGGCCCGTCTCGATGCCGGCGAGTTGCCGGATTTGCTGCCCGAGACCCGCGCCGTGCGCGAAGGTCACTGGACGGTAGGTCCGATTCCGGCGGACCTCCAGGACCGGCGCGTCGAGATCACCGGTCCTACCGACCGCAAGATGATCATCAACGCTCTGAATTCCGGCGCGCGCGTGTTCATGGCCGACTGCGAGGACTCGCTGTCACCGAGCTGGGACAACGTCATTCGCGGGCAGATCAACCTTCGCGACGCCGTACGCCGCCAGATCGGCTACACGAGCCCGGAGGGTCGCGTGTACCGCCTTGTCGAACGGCCAGCCGTGCTGATCGTGCGGCCGCGAGGCTGGCACCTCTACGAAAAGCACATGCGCTTCGCCGACGCCTCGGTACCCGGCGCCTTCGTCGACTTCGGGCTCTATCTCTGGCACAACCACGCCGAGCTGCGTGCCCGAGGCACGGGACCTTACTTCTACCTGCCGAAGCTCGAGGGGCATCGCGAGGCGCGCTTGTGGGCTGAGGTGTTCGATTTCGCCGAACGTCGTCTCGGTTTGCCGCAAGGCACGATCAAGTGCACGGTGCTGATCGAGACGATTCTCGCAGCCTTTGAAATGCACGAGATCCTGTTCGAGCTGCGCGACAACATCGTCGGACTCAACTGCGGCCGGTGGGATTACATCTTCAGTTTCATCAAGAAGTTCGCCAGGCGTCCCGACTTCGTCCTGCCGGACCGTTCGCAGGTGACCATGACGACGCACTTCCTGCGTTCGTACTCGCTGCTCTGCATCCAGACCTGCCATCGTCGCGGCGCCTTTGCGATGGGAGGCATGGCCGCGCAGATTCCGATCAAGAACGACCCGGCAGCGAACGAGGCCGCGCTCGCGAAAGTCCGTGCGGACAAGGAACGCGAGGCGAGCGACGGCCACGACGGCACCTGGGTGGCTCACCCGGCGCTCGTCCCAGTGGCGATGGAGGTTTTCGACCGGCTCATGCCGACGCCGAACCAGATTCACCGACTGCGCGAGGACGTGCGCGTCACCGCTGCCGACCTGCTGCAGGTGCCGACCGGTCAGATCACCGCCGAGGGACTGCGCAGCAACGTCAGTGTCTCGCTGCAGTACATGGCCGCGTGGCTGTCCGGAAACGGTTGCGTGCCGATCGACAACCTGATGGAGGATGCGGCCACCGCCGAGATCTCCCGGGCGCAGATCTGGCAGTGGATTCACCATCCCGGAGGTGTGCTCGCCGATGGCCGCCGGGTGACCGTAGAGTTGTTCCGGACGGTGCTGGCCGAGGAGCTGGCGCGTCTGCGCACCCGCCTCGGTGAGGCGGCTTTCGCGCGCGGCAACTACGCCCGCGCGGCGCAGTTGCTCGACGAGATCACCACCGCCGACGCGTTTTCCAGTTTCCTGACACTCGACGCCTATCGGGTGATCGACTGACCTGCCTCCACTTCACTATCGGGAGTTCGACATGGCTCTGCGCACCGCCGCCGAGATCGACAAGGACTGGAACAGTAGCCCGCGCTGGAAGGGAGTGCGGCGCGGCTACACGGCCGAGGACGTCGTGCGTCTGCGCGGCACGGTGGCGATCGAGTACTCGCTGGCGCGGCTCGGCGCCGAGAAGCTGTGGCAGCACATGCAGACCATGCCGTTCGTCAATGCACTCGGTGCGCTCACCGGCAACCAGGCGATGCAGCAGGTCAAGGCCGGTCTCAAGGCGATCTACCTCTCGGGCTGGCAGGTCGCTGGCGATGCCAATGTGGCCGGCGAGATGTACCCCGATCAGTCTCTGTACCCGGCGAACTCCGTTCCGGAGGTCGTCCGCAGGATCAACAATACGCTGCTGCGCGCCGATCAGATCCACCACGCCGAGGGTAACGACTCGATCGACTGGCTGCAGCCGATCGTAGCCGACGCCGAGGCTGGATTCGGCGGCGTGCTCAATGCCTTCGAGCTCATGAAGGCGATGATCGACGCCGGCGCGGCCGGGGTGCACTTCGAGGACCAGCTCAGCTCCGCGAAGAAGTGCGGACACATGGGCGGCAAAGTACTGGTGCCAACTGCGGAAGCGATCAACAAGCTTATCGCCGCGCGCCTGGCAGCGGACATCTGCGACGTGCCGACCGTGCTCGTTGCGCGCACCGACGCCGAGTCGGCCAATCTGCTGACCGCAGACGTAGACGAGCGCGACCGGCCCTTCATCGACACCACCCGGGGACGCACCAGCGAGGGCTTCTATTACGTCAAGGCCGGCCTCGAGCAGGCGACTGCCCGTGGCCTGGCCTACGCTCCCTACGCGGACCTGCTCTGGTGCGAGACTGGCAAGCCCGACCTCGCGGAGGCGAGGTACTTCGCCGAGGCAATTCACGCGAAGTTCCCCGGCAAAATGCTGGCCTACAACTGCTCGCCTTCGTTCAACTGGAAGCGCAAACTCGACGATGCGACGATCGCGAAGTTCCAGCGCGAGCTCGGCGCCATGGGCTACAAGTTCCAGTTCATCACACTGGCCGGCTTCCACGCGCTCAACTACTCGATGTTCACGCTGGCGCGCGGCTACCGCGACTCGCAGATGACGGCCTATGTCGCACTCCAGGAGGCCGAATTCGCCGCCGAGTCGCAGGGCTACACGGCCACCAAGCACCAGCGCGAGGTCGGCGCCGGCTACTTCGACGACGTCACACAGACAGTCACGGCCGGCCAGTCCTCGGTCACCGCGATGAAGGGGTCGACCGAAGAGGAGCAGTTCGAGGCGCACTGACGTCTGGGCACAATCGGCTAGAATTCGGGTGTGAGTCGAGGGCAGTTCCAGTTTTCCGATTCGTTCGCGGCGCTCGTTCGCGACGGGTATGAATGACGCGGATCCGCGTGCCAGCTTCGATCCGGCCTGTCGGCGCTGTCCGCGACTCGCGAACCTGCTGGAGAGGTGCCGGGCCGACCGCCCGGACTATCACGCTGCGCCGGTGCCGCCTTTCGGCGACCCGGCGGCGCGCCTGCTGATTGTCGGGCTCGCCCCCGGAATGCACGGCGCGAACCGCACGGGTAGGCCGTTCACGGGCGACCACGCCGGAGAACTGCTGTACCGCACGCTCCATGAGCTCGGTTTCGCGGACCGCCCCGAGTCCGCTGCCCGCGACGACGGCCTGCGACTGCTCGATGTGCGGATCACGAACGCCGTCAAATGCGTGCCGCCCGCGAATCGTCCAACGCCGGCCGAGATCCGTACCTGCAACGGTTTCCTCGCCCGGGAACTCGCGGAGCATTCCGAGACTCGGGTCGTACTCGCGCTGGGCCGGATTGCGCACGATGCCGTGCTGGACGCTCTTGCGCAGCGGCGTAGCGGTGCTGCCTTCGGGCATGGACGTGAGCATCCGCTCCCTGCCGGCAGGACCCTGCTCGATTCCTACCACTGCAGCCGCTACAACACACAGACGCGGCGGCTGACGCCGCAGATGTTCCGGGCGGTACTGGCGCGGGCGCGGGAGCTGCTTTGAGCGGTCCGAGCGCGGACGTCGTGAGGTTCGACGGACGCGCCTTCGCCGCGTCCCTGCCGCGGCGACCCGGTGTCTACCGGATGTTCGCGGCCGACGGCGCCGTGCTTTACGTCGGCAAGGCCAGGAGCCTGCGCGACAGGGTCGGCAGCTATTTCAACGCCGGCAACGTGCATCCGAAGGTGCAGTTGCTCGTCGGCCTCATCGCAGGCATGGAGGTGACCGTCACGCGCAGCGAGACCGAGGCGCTGCTGCTCGAGTACAACCTCATCAAGGAGCTCAAACCGCGCTACAACGTCGTCCTGCGCGATGACAAGAGTTTCCCGTACATTCACTTGACGGCCGGCCATCCGTTTCCGCGGCTGACGCTGTATCGCGGACCGCGCACCGCCCCAGGCCGGTATTTCGGCCCTTATCCGAGCCCTGGTGCGGTCTACGAGACGCTGCATTTCCTGCAGAAGACGTTCCGGATCCGCAATTGCCGCGACAGCTATTTCGCGCATCGCAGCCGACCGTGTCTGCAGCACCAGATCGGCCGCTGCTCGGCGCCCTGCGTCGGCCTGATCGGCGCCGAGGCCTACGCTGCCGACCTGTCGGCGGCCGTCGGCATTCTCGAAGGGCGCGAGAGCGAGGTCGTCCGCGCGCTCGGGCAACAGATGGAGGCTGCGGCGGAGCGCCTCGAGTTCGAGCGGGCGGCCGAACTTCGCGACCGGATCGCGGCGATCAAGGCGGTCCAGGCGCAGCAGATCGTCGCGGCCGAGGATCATCGCGATGCCGACGTGTTCGCGATCTGCGGGGATCCAGGCAGCTACGCGATCAGCGTGATGCGCGTGCGCGGCGGTCGCAGTCTGGGCACGCAGGCGGCTTTTCCGCGTGCTGACCTCGCCGAGCCCTCGGAGGCGCTCGGTTCGTTCGTGCTGCAGTACTACTCGGGACAGGAAGTCCCCGGCGAGGTTCTGCTTGGCCGCGAGCTGCCCGATCTCGAGCCGCTCGCCGAAGCGCTGTCGCAGATGGCCCGTCACCGCGTCGCGGTGCGCGTGCCCAAGCGCGGCATCGGTGCGCGCTGGGTGGAGCTCACGCTCGAGAATGCGCTGCAGGCGCTGCGTATGCGCGAGACCCAGCGGCAGGGGGTCGAGGCACAGTACGCGGCATTGGCCGACGAACTCGGCCTTGCCGAGCTACCGGCACGCCTCGAGTGCTTCGACATCAGTCACACGGGCGGCGAGGGAACGGTCGCCTCCTGCGTCGTGTTCGGACCCGAGGGGCCGCTCAAGAAGGAGTACCGGCGGTTCAATATCACGGGCGTGGCGCCCGGCGACGATTATGGCGCTCTGTCACAGGCCCTTCGTCGCCGCTATGCGCGCATCCAGGCAGGCGAGGTGCCGCGCCCCGACATGCTGCTCATCGACGGGGGCGCCCAGCAGGTCGCCGCCGCGGTCGCCGTACTCGGCGAGCTCGGGCTCGACGATCAGTTGGTCGTCGGCATCGCCAAGGGAGCAGACCGGCGCGCGGGCCAGGAACGGCTGCACTTGCCCGGTGAGGCGGCACCGCGCATTCCGGGTGCCGAGTCCGCAGCCCTGCGTCTGGTCCAGCGAATCCGCGACGAGGCACACCGGTTTGCACTGGCGGGTCACCGGCGCCGCCGTGCGCGCCGCTTCAACGAGTCGATCCTGGGGACCGTGGCGGGACTCGGACCCGCGAAACGCCGTGCTCTGCTGCGCCATTTCGGCGGACTGCAGGGTGTGCTGCGGGCCGGCGTCGCGGACCTCGAGCAGGTGCCGGGGATTGGCGCGACCATGGCGCGTACGGTGTACGATCATCTGCATCCTGGGGAATGACCCGCGGATGCTCTGGACGCTGCCCAACATACTGACCTGGCTACGGATTCTCGCGATCCCGCTGGTCGTCGTGCTGTTCTACCTGCCGCATCGCTGGGCCGATCCCGCCGCCGGCCTGCTGTTCGGTGCCGCCGGCATCACTGACGCCTTCGACGGCTACTACGCGCGCAAGCTAGGCCAGACGTCACGGCTCGGCGCGTTTCTCGACCCCGTCGCCGACAAGCTGATCGTCGCCGTGGCGCTGGTGCTGCTCGTCTCACGCGATCCGCAGCCGCTGCTGGTCCTGGCTGCGATCGTGATCATTGGTCGTGAAATCGCCATCTCGGCGCTGCGCGAGTGGATGGCCGAGATCGGTCAGCGCACCAAGGTCGCGGTGTCGGTACTCGGCAAGTACAAGACCATCCTGCAGATCGTCGGCCTGTCGCTGATGCTCTACCGCAGGGATCTGCTGTTCATTCCGATGTACGACCTGGGGCTATGGCTGACCGTCATCGCGGCCGTGCTTACCCTGGTCTCGATGGTCGATTACCTGCGCGCGGCCTGGCCAGATCTGCGCCGTCAACATACGCGGTGACTGCCTGGGCGGAGTCCTCGATCGCGCCGAGGAAGGCACGCAGCATGCTGGCTGGCGGGTGACGGTGGCTGTACCAGGTCAGGCCCGCGCGTGCAGGCAGCCGTCCATCGAATCATCAGCCACCTGGGCCACGGCGCGAAGAAAACGGATGCGGGCCGACAATCACGAAGATTCCAGAAGATGAAGCGCCGGTCGCAAGGCGTTGGGCCGTCCGCGGAAGTGGCGTCTGCGACGCGCGTTAGCGGCTGCAGGTCCTTGACTTGGGCGCAGGCGAACCTACAATCCTTGCCCTCTTTACTGTGCGGGAATAGCTCAGTTGGTAGAGCACGACCTTGCCAAGGTCGGGGTCGCGAGTTCGAGTCTCGTTTCCCGCTCCAGTGTTCAATCCGAGAAGCCCTGGAAGCCGCTATTGACCGGCGAGCCAGGGCTTTTTGGTATCCCGATCTGACGCATCGGGGCTGGGTGGCAGAGTGGTCATGCAGCGGCCTGCAAAGCCGTGTACGCCGGTTCGATTCCGACCCCAGCCTCCATTTCCTGTGGCCCGACTGCCCCGGTGGCGGAATCGGTAGACGCTACGGACTTAAAATCCGTTGGCCGCAAGGCCGTGCCCGTTCGACCCGGGCCCGGGGCACCACTTCAAGAATTCATGGCAACATTCTGATTTAATTACGTTTCCATGAACCTTCTCGACGTCGAATCTCTGCACGTATTTCGTGCCGGTCGACATGTGCTGCGGGGCATCAGTCTAGGGCTCGCGGCTGGGGACTGCCTGCAGCTGACCGGGCCGAACGGCGCCGGGAAGACGACCCTGCTGCGGGCCGTGGTCGGCCTCTGCGAGGTGGAGCAGGGCACGGTCCGCTGGCGCGGCGCCGACGTGCGACGGGACCCGCAGGCGCTGCACCGCGAGGCGGCCTACGTGGGTCACGAGGTGCCGCTCAAGGGCGACCTGACGGCGCTCGAGAACCTTGCCTTCGCGGTGGGACTGCGCCGCCGGGTCGACCGCCCGGCGCTCGATCGGGCGCTCGAGCGCGTCGGCGCCGCGCGCTACGCGCGTCAGCCCGTGCGCAGTCTGTCTGCCGGTCAGCGGCGGCGCGTGGCACTCGCGGCGCTGCTGCTTTGCGCGGTGCCGCTGTGGCTGCTCGACGAACCGACGACCAACCTCGATGCGGCCGGACAGCGCCTGCTGATGCAGCTGCTCGCTACCCATCTCGCGGCCGGCGGTGTCGTGCTCACCGCCGTTCACCATCCGCTCTCGATCGAGGGGCACGAGATCCGCCAGCTGGAAGTCGGAGAGGGGGCGTGAGCGTCGGCTGGCCGCGCGCGGTGCTGCTCGTGCTGGAGCGTGACCTGGTTCTCGCTTTCCGGAGGGGCGGGGAAGTCGTGCAACCTCTGGCGTTCTTTGCGGTCGTATCGACGATGTTCCCGCTCGCACTGACGCCGGAAATGTCGCGCTTGAGAGACATCGCGCCCGGTGTGTTGTGGGTCGCGGCGTTGTTATCCTCGCTGCTCGCGCTGGAACACCTGTTCCGCGACGATGCGCAGGATCGCACGCTCGAGCAGTTCGTATTGTCGGGCCAGCCACTGACGGCGCTGCTGCTCGCAAAGACCATGGCCCATTGGCTGCTGACCGGACTACCACTCGCGCTGATCGCTCCGCTCGTGGCGGTCGCATACGGCGTGACGCTCGCGGCCATGCCGGGCATCTGGTTGGCGCTGGTGCTCGGCACGATCACGCTGAGCCTGATCGGAGCGATCGGCGCTGGCCTGACGCTCGGTGCGCGGCGCAGCGGTGTGCTGCTGTCGCTGCTGACGCTGCCGCTCGTGATTCCAGTCGTGATCTTCGGAGCGCGCGCCACGGAGCTTGCGATCCAGGGTGAGGCTTACGCTGGGCCGATGTACCTGCTAGCGGCGCTCGCGGTGCTGAGCCTGACGCTGGCGCCGCTCGCGGCCTCGGCGGCGGTGAGGATAGGAATCGAATAGATGGACTGGACGTGGTTTCACCGGCTCGGCTCGCCGCCGCACGTCTACCGGATCGCCGGCAGACTGACTCCCTGGTTTGCTTGGCCGGCGGCGCTGCTGCTGGCCGCCGGCCTATACGGCGGTCTGGTGCTGGCTCCGCCTGACTATCAGCAGGGCGATGGCTTCCGCATCATCTACGTGCACGCGCCCTCGGCCTGGCTGTCGCTGATGATCTACTCGACGATGGCGATCTCGGCCGGCATCGGTTTGATCTGGCGCATGAAGGTCGCGCACGCGGTCGCCGCGAGCTGTGCAGGCGTCGGTGCCTGGTTCACGCTGGTCTCGCTGGTCACCGGCATGCTCTGGGGCAAGCCGATGTGGGGCGCGTACTGGGTCTGGGATCCGCGCCTGACCGCGCAGCTGATCCTGCTGTTCCTTTACCTCGGCTACATGGGTCTGCGCCAGGCCTTCGACGATCCGCAACGCGCCGATCGCGCCAGCGCCGTGCTTGCGGTGGTGGGCGTCGTGAACGTACCCATCATCCGCTACTCGGTCGAATGGTGGAACTCAATTCACCAGGCGCCCTCTGTGATGAAGATGGAGCGCCCATCCATGCCGGTGGACATGCTGGTCCCGCTGCTGATCATGTTGCTGGCGTTTACACTGTGTTTCGTGGCGATTCTGCTCGTGCGGCTGCGCGGCGAGGTGCTGGCGCGCGAACGTGCCGCGAGCTGGGTGCGCGAGGTCATTGCACGATGAGCGACTTCTTGGCGATGGGCGGCTACGCGGCCTTCGTCTGGCCGGCGTACGCGGTCACGGCGCTCGCGTTCCTCGCCAGTATCTGGCAGGCCCGTCGCGCGCATCGGCTCGCCCTGGAGGCCGCGCGCCGCCGACTCGCCATGGAGGGGGAGCAGTCATGACACCGCGTCAGCGTCGAATAGTGCTCGTCTTCGGCATCCTCGCCGGCGTTTCGATTGCCGGTGCGCTGGCGTTACGTGCGTTCCAGGAGAACGTGATGTTCTTCTTCGACCCTAGCCAGGTGGCGCGTGGCGAGGCGCCGACCGGCGAACGCTTCAGGCTCGGCGGCATGGTCAAGCCCGGCTCTGTGCAGCGCGCGCCTGGCAGCCTCGATTTGCGCTTCGTCGTCACGGATTTCGAACGTGACGTCCCGGTCGTCTACAACGGCGTCCTACCCGACCTGTTTCGCGAGAATCAGGGCGTGGTGGCGCATGGGCGGCTCGGCGCGGATGGCGTATTCCGCGCCGACGAGATTCTTGCCAAGCACGACGAAAACTACATGCCACCCGAGGTCGCAAGGGCGCTCAAGGAGCAGCACGGTGGCGTGATGCCGGTCGATCCGAAACCACCTTTGACGCCGAAGACGGCCTCGCCGCTACCCTGAGGTGCACATGCTGCCGGAGATCGGACATTTCACTCTGGTGCTCGCGCTGGTCCTCTCGGCGCTGCAGGCGTTCTTCGGTATCGCCGGGCCGGAATTGCAGCGCGAGCGCTGGCAGGCAGCGGTGGCCCACGCCGTGTACGGCCAGTTCTTCATGGTCTCGGTGGCGATCGGCTGCCTCGCCGCGGCCTTCCTGCAGCACGACTTCTCGGTCGAGTATGTCGCCCAGAACTCGAACTCGGCGTTGCCGGCGTTCTATCGCGTGGCCGCCGTCTGGGGTGCGCACGAGGGTTCGCTCGTGCTATGGGGCTGGATCCTCGCGGTATGGTCGATTGCGGTGGCGTTCTTCTCGCGCGGTCTGCCACCCCATTTCGCGGCGCGCGTCCTTGGCGTGCTTGGCGTTGTCAGCTTCGGCTTCTATCTTTTCACGCTCGCGACCTCGAATCCCTATCTGCGGCTCGATCCACCCGCACCGGACGGTCGCGACCTCAATCCGCTGCTGCAGGATCCGGCGCTGGCCGCACACCCGCCGATGCTCTATGCTGGGTACGTCGGCTTCGCGGTTGCGTTCGCGTTCGCCTGTGCCGCGATGATCGAGGGAAAGCTCGACGCGACCTGGGCGCGCTGGACGCGCCCCTGGACGACGATCGCGTGGGCCTTCCTGTCCGTTGGCATCGCGCTCGGCAGCTGGTGGGCCTACTATGAGCTCGGCTGGGGCGGCTACTGGTTCTGGGATCCCGTCGAGAATGCCTCGTTCATGCCGTGGCTAGTCGGTACGGCGCTCATTCATTCGCTCGCCGTCACGGAGAAGCGCGGCCTGTTCAAGAGCTGGACCCTGCTGCTTGCGATCCTCGCGTTCTCGCTTTCGCTGCTCGGCACTTTCCTCGTACGCTCCGGCGTACTCGTTTCGGTACACTCGTTCGCCGCGGATCCGACCCGTGGCGTATTCATTCTCGCCTTCCTGGTCGTGATGATCGGCGGCGCCCTCGCGCTGTATGCCTGGCGAGCGCCACTGCTGAAGTCGAACGCCGGCTTCGAATTCACTTCACGCGAAAGCTTCCTGCTGTTCAACAACATCCTTCTGGTCGTCGCAGCGGCGACGGTATTCGCCGGCACGATGGCGCCGTTGATCTCCGATGCGCTCGGGCTCGGCACCTTGTCGGTCGGGCCCCAGTACTTCAATCCGACTTTCCTGCTGCCCATCCTGCCGTTGATTGCGCTGGTCGCGGTGGGTATTCATGCGAACTGGAAGAAGGGGCGCCTGACGGAGAAGCGCGGCATGCTGCTGACCACGCTCGCCATTGCCGCTGCGATCACCGCCGCACTGATGCTCGGCGCCTATGGCAGCGGCGAGCTGCTGACCCCAGTCGGCATCGCACTTGGCATCTGGATCATGCTCTCCTCGCTGGCCGATCCCATCGACCGCTGGCGTCGACGGCTGTCGCTGACCCCGGCCGTCCTTGGCATGGCCGCGGCACACCTCGGGCTTGGTCTGTTCGTGCTGTGTGTCACCGTGGTCGAGTCGTATACGGCCGAGCGCGACGTCGCGCTCGCCGTCGGCAGCCGCGCGACCGTCGGCCGTTACGACTACCGGTTCGACAAGCTCGAACCGGTCGAGGGGCCGAACTACGATGGCGTGCGTGCCGAGATCGCGGTGTTCCGCGACGGCCAGCAGGTCGCCACGCTGCATCCGGAGAAGCGCCAGTACTGGGTGCAGCGCTCGGTGATGACGGAAGCCGGCATCGACATGCAGTGGAGCCGCGACGTATTCGCGGCGCTCGGCGAAGATCTCGGCGCCGGTCGCTGGAGCGTGCGCGCGCAGGTACGGCCGCTGATCAACCATATGTGGTTCGCGGCCCTCCTGATGGCGCTCGGTGGCGTGATCGCCGCCTTTGACCGCCGCTACCGGACGGCGCGCGCGGCGGGTGCCGTCGAGGCTGGTCGCGCTACCCCCGAGTTGGGCCCGGGCGTCAGCGTGGCGCGGGTCGCGCCCGGCGAGGCCGCGCCCGGCGAGGCATGAGCCGCTTTCTCATTCCGATCGGTGCGTTCACGCTGCTCGTGGTCGTGCTGGCCGTGGGGCTCGAGCGCGCGCCCCAAAAGAACGTGATCCCCTCGGCACTGCTCGGCCGGCCGGCTCCCGAGTTCACACTGCCGGAACTCGGCTCGCCGCAGTTGCAGTTCGACTCGCGCTCGATGGCTGGCCGCTGGTGGCTGCTGAACGTCTGGGGCACGTGGTGCGTCGAATGCCGCGTCGAACACGAGATGCTGCTCGCCGTGCGGCGGACCGGCCTCGCGCCGATCATCGGACTGAACTGGAAGGACGATGACGCTACGGCCCTCCGCTGGCTCGAGGAGCTCGGCAATCCGTACGAGCGCGTGGCCGTCGATGCCGAGGGGCGCGTGGCGATCGATTGGGGAGTGTACGGCGCCCCGGAGACCTTCCTGATCGACCCGGCTGGCCGGGTCGTGCACCGCCACGTCGGCCCACTGACGCAGGAGGTCTGGGAACGCGAGTTCCGTAGCCGCTTGCCGCGCACGGACGCGCCGCCGCTCATGCCCGCAGAACCGCTCACGGGGGCCACATGAGCTCAACTGGTCGACGCGCCGCGCTCGGGGTGCTGCTGATCCTCGCCGCGATGCCGGTGTGGGCCGTCGATCCCGTCGAACTCGACGATCCGGTACTGCAGCAGCGCTATCGCAAGCTGACGCAGGAGCTGCGCTGCATGCAGTGCCAGAACCAGTCCATCGCCGACTCTCCAGTCGGCCTTGCTGGCGATCTGCGCCGCGAGGTGCGCGAACTGCTACTCGCCGGCGAGTCGGACCAGGCCATCCGCAATCATCTGCGCGATCGTTATGGCGACTTCATCCTATTCCGTCCGGACCTCAATGCTCGCACGGCATGGCTCTGGGCAGCGCCGGTCGTGCTGCTGATGGCCGGGGTCGTTGTCGCGGTCAGGATAGTGCGAGGGCGCGCCGCGCTCGCCGCACAGCCCGACGATGAAGCGGACGGCCGCGTGTGATGGCGTTCGTCGCGATCGCGGCGACGCTCGTGCTCGCCGTTACGGTGTGGGTTGCCTGGCCGCTCTGGCGCGGCGCGCGCGGCGCCGCTGTCGGCACGGCCATCGTCCTGCTCGCCGGCACGGCCGTCCTGTACGGCTGGTGGAGCAACTGGTCCTGGGACAGCCCGACGGCCGGTGAAGAGTCCCCGGCCGCGATGGTTGCCCGACTCGCACGACGCCTCGAGCGCAAGCCGGACGACCTCGAAGGCTGGCTCATGCTCGGGCGCTCCTACACCGTACTCGAACAGTACCCGCTGGCCGTGCGCGCCTTCCAGCGCGCCGACCGGCTCGCCGATGGCCGTAACGCCGAGGCGCTCGCTGGCTGGGCCGAGGCGCTCACGCTCGTCGACGAGAACGAGCTGACCGGCCGCGCGGGCCGGCTGTTCGAGCGCGCACTCGAACTCGAGCCGCAGTCCGGCAAGGCGCTGTTCTTCGCCGGCGTCGCTGCGCAGCGGCGCGGCGACCTGGCGCTCGCCCGAGATCGGTTCAGCGCGCTGCTCGCACTCGGTCCTCCGGACAACGTACGTCCTATCCTGCAGCAGCAGGTCGAGGCACTCGACGCCGAGCTCGCCCTGGGGCAAGGCAAGGCAGCCGCGGGCGCGGCAGCCACGAGTCCCAGTGGCGTCAACGACACTCCGCGGATCAATCTCGAGATTGGGATCGCCCCCGCTCTCGCGGCGCACGTGCCGTCCGGAGCCTCGTTATTCGTCGCCGTCCGGCGCCCCGGCGAGCCGGGACCACCGCTCGCCGCGAGACGCCTGACGGCCTCTTTCCCGCAGCGTATCGAACTGACACCGGCCGACGCGATGATGCCGGGGCGTACATTCGCAGCTGGCGAGACGGTGGTGGTCGTCGCGCGGGTGGCACGCAGTGGCCAACCGATCGCGCAGCCCGGAGATCCTTATGGCGAGGTCCGCTATGCCGTTGGGCGGGACGCGCTCAAGCCGGTCGTTATCGACCGGCTGACACCCTGACCGCCAGTGCGCCAGGCTTGTGGCAGTCGCCGTGCTGTGCAAGTTGCCCGCGTCTGTCTGGCGATCGGATGCGCGCCGACCGGGTGCACGGTACGGGCCTGCGGTTTCAGAGCCGTGATCGCTCACGGTCAGTGTTCGTCGGCGCGTCGTGCGGCACAGATGCCTGCCGCATTCTTCGACGTTCCTGTTCGTTACGCCGTGCAGTTCA
>CAZAWM010000035.1:0-4554 GCA_964488605.1 uncultured Steroidobacteraceae bacterium
GCTTTGCGATCCGCGAGGGCGGCCGAACCGTCGGCGCCGGAGTGGTGTCCAAGATCCTCAAGTAAGGACCAGTCATGGCTGCCAATCAGAACATCCGTATCCGTCTGAAGGCGTTCGATCATCGTTTGATCGACACGTCGGCGCGGGAAATCGTCGAGACGGCGAAGCGCACGGGCGCGACGGTCAAGGGCCCCGTGCCGCTGCCGACCAAGATGGAGCGTTTCACGCTGCTCGTCAGCCCCCACGGCGACAAGGATGCGCGCGACCAGCTCGAGCTGCGCACGCACAAGCGGATCATGGACATCCTCAACCCCACCGACAAGACGGTGGACGCGCTGATGAAACTCGAGTTGCCGGCAGGGGTCGATGTCCAGATCAAGCTGAACTGACTGCAGGCCTGTAAAGCCGGTATGTCGCGATCACGAAGCGCCGCAGCACCCTCTGCGGCGTTTTCGCTTCCGGCCACAACGCGGCGGCGAAACGGTCGAGCTCGAGCGATACGGGCTTCAGGATCTCTTCGGGCAGGACCCAGCTCTCGGCATCGTCGCGCGATCGGATGCCGTCGAGCACCTCGGCCGGACTGATCTGCGCGCTCCACTCCGCCGCGACGATCTCGTCGGGGCCGACGCGCTGCGGGCTCGCGCCGATGGCGAGCAGGGCCTCGTGCAACGGCCTGCCTCCGGCCGGCGCCGCGGTGCGGACGCCGGCGGCGATCACTGCCTGACGGAAGGCCGTGCGGATCCTGCCCGCCATCGAGTCCGGATCAACCCAGTCACGTCCGAGCAGTACGAGGCCGCCGGGCCGCAGCACGCGCGCTAGGCCGTCGAGAACTCCGCGCCAGTCCGGCACCAGGTGCAGCACGTGCGTGGCCATTACCGCGTCGAAGCTGTGCATGCGGAACGGCAGTGCGGCGATATCGCCGCGCACCAGCGACACGGGGGCGCCCGCATGGCGCCGCAGCTGCGGCGCGAGTCCGGCGAGCATGTCCGCCGAGATGTCGATCCCGACGACCTCACAGCCGGCTGCGGCGACGGGCAAGGCGATACGCCCGGTGCCGACGCCAAGTTCGAGCAGACGCGCGCCCGGCATGGCCTCGCGCGCCACGGCCGATGCGATCGCGCGCGAGACCCCGGGCGGATGTCCGCGCAGCGCGTCGTACTGGACGGCAACGCGCGCGTCGAACGAAAAATCGAGCTTCGGACCGGTCATCCGCCGGGGCAGAGGCCCTCAGGCCGTCGACCCCGCGTCCATCGCGCGCGTCAGATCGGCGCGCGACAGCGCACCGCTGTGCGCAGCGCGGAAACGCACGGTGCTCACGCCGAGCACGATTGCCGCGGCGGTCAGCAGACCCGCCGCCTCGATGCCGAAGATCGTTCCGTAGGCCGCAGCGGGGCTCAGCAGACCGTCCTCGACCAGTGTCGTATGCAGCACACCGCTGCCGACCGATGCGAGCCCCTGAGCCATGACCTGTGACATGCCCCAGAGCCCCATGTACAGGCCCGTGGCCCCTGGAACCGTCATCTCCATCATCAAGGACAGTGCACCGATGTTGAAGATGCCGGTGAACAGCCCCATGCCGAACAGGGCAGGCAGCACGAGTTCGCGCAGTCCGAGCACGGAGGCCAGGGCGAGCGTGATCATGCCGATCGCCGTGCCGATGCAGCCGACCACTACGATCGAGCGCTTCGAGATCCGTGCAGCCACACTCACGATGCCCATGACGATCATGCCGAGCAGCACACCCGAGCCCCAGGTCGGCTGGAAGCGCGTCGTCTCGGCTACCGTCATGCCGAACACCTCCGCGCCGAACACCTCGAGGATGTTGTCCTGCAGGAAGATTGCAAAGATCGAGATGAACACGAACAGGAAGAATGCGCGGGTTTCCGCATTGCGCTGCACCGTGCGCCAGGCCACGGTGAGCGGATTGCCCGGAGGAGCCGCCAGACGTGCCTGCTGCGCGCTGGCGCGCATCTCGTCGGGGTCGAGGCGCTTCTCGATTCCCCAGACACCGATCAGCGTGCAGCCGATCACGATCAGCGGTGTCAGGTTGTACAGGTCCTGCATCGCCTCTGGTGTGTACGTCGGCCGCACCTTGTTCATGACGACGGCGGCAAGAATCGTGCTCAGGATCATCGTGATCCAGACGACGGCAATGACGCCACTGCGGGTCCGCTCCGTCGTCACCTCGGCGATCAGCGAGTGATAGGAGTCGCCGACGGCCGCCATGCAGAGTCCGAACAGCACGAACAGCACGATGGAGAGCGACAGCGCCAGCATCGATCCGGCGGCGATGCCGTGCACGACCGCCGGCAGGCAGAGAAACAGCAGGCTCGACAGCACGCTGGCAGCGACGAGGTAGGGCGTGCGCCGATAGCCGAACAGCGGGTGAGTGTCGGCGAAGCGTCCGATGACGACCTGGAACGGCGAAAGGAAGTAGTGCAGCGACAGCAGCGTCGTCACGATGATCGCGGCGATGCCGAGTTCGACGATGGCGATACGGTTGAAGTCGATGGTCAGCAGCGCGAACATCCAGCCGACCCCGACCTTGGGCAAGGCGATGCGCAGGGTGCGCAGGAACGCCGCGATGATTCCCCACATGCTGACGACTCCTCAGTGTCAGTTTGGCTTGACACTATAAACCGTATCGCCAGTCTGACACATCGGGCGGTCGTCGTGTATTGGCAGGACCCGAGCCAACCCGCCCGCCGCCGCCAGCCGGTCAGGTATTGCAAGGGGCTGGGTCAGGTCGTAAGATTCGCGCCCCTTTGAAGCCTTGGCAGGAGCCGGGGCTGGCTTTTCGTGAGCCACGCGAGCGCGGTTGGCGCAGGTCGGGTGTTCGCCCGGTCCGGCCGCCAAGACCACTCGGGATCCATCCGCGGTGCCGGCGGCACTGCGCGGCTTCCGGTCTTCCGGTCTCCACCCGTTCGCCTCGGGGAATGAGCAGTTGCGCGCCAGTGGCTTGCGCCGGCGCGTCAGGAAGAGGTGGATCCATGGCAATTGGGCTGGTCGGCCGCAAGCGCGGCATGACGCGCATCTTCACCGAGGCCGGTGAATCGGTGCCCGTCACGGTCATAGAGGTGCTGCCGAATCGTGTCACGCAGCTGAAGACCGTCGAGTCGGACGGTTACCGCGCGGTTCAGGTCACGTATGGCTCGCGCCGCCCGCAGCTCGTCAGCAAGCCGCTCGCCGGCCACTATGCGAAGGCGGGCGTGGCTCCGGGAGAGGCACTGCTCGAGTTCCGGCTCGGTGCCAGCGAAGGAGCCGATCTCCGTGTGGGCGCCGAGCTAAAGGCAGATCTTTTCCAGGCGGGCCAGGTCGTCGACGTGACCGGCACGACGATCGGCAAGGGCTTCGCGGGCACCATGAAGCGCCACAAATTCGGCGGCCATAACCGTTCGCATGGCGTCTCCGTATCGCACCGCACGCCCGGGTCGATCGGCCAGCGTCAGACGCCGGGCCGTGTCTTCAAGGGCAAGCGTATGTCTGGCCATATGGGCGTCGTGCGCCGCACGATCGAGAACCTCAGGGTTGTCGAAGTGGACGCCGACCGCGGCGTACTGCTGATCCGCGGCGCGGTGCCCGGCGCCGAGGGCGGCCAGGTGGTCGTTCGCCCCTCGCTGAAGACTGGGCGGCAGGCCAACCGCAAGTATGTCGCGCCCATCAAGGCGGCTTCCAGCGGGGCGCCGAACCCGGCCAAGGCCGCCAAGAAGCAGTAACCCCGGGGTGCCCGAATCATGAAGCTCAAAGTATCCGGCGGTAGCAGCGAACTGCAGGTCTCCGAAGCGACCTTTGGTGCCCCCTACAACGAAGCGCTCGTGCACCAGGTCATCACGGCTTACCGCAATACGGGCCGTGCCGGCACCAAGTCGCAGAAGACTCGCGCGGAGGTGCGCGGCGGCGGCAAGAAGCCCTGGAGCCAGAAAGGCACGGGTCAGGCACGCGCCGGCTCGATCCGTAGCCCGATCTGGGTTGGTGGCGGTCGTGCTTTTGCGGCAAAGCCGCGCAGCTTCGAGCAGAAGGTCAACCGCAAGATGTATCGCGGCGCGCTGCGCTCGATGCTCGGCGAACTCGTACGACAGGACCGGCTCGTCGTCACCGAGAACCTGTCGGTCGATGCGCCCAAGACCAAGGCGCTGCTCGCCCAGCTCAAGGCGCACGACGTCAGCAACGTGCTGATCGTCGTCGAGGCGGTCGACGAGAAGCTGTTTCTCGCAGCGCGGAACCTGCCGCGCGTGGAAGTGCTGCCGGCTGCGGCGCTCGATCCGCTCTCGCTCGCGCGCCACGACAAGGTCCTGATGACGGTCGGCGCCGTCAAGATGATCGAGGAGCGCCTGCAATGAGGCCTGTCAAGAACGCCCCGAAGAAGCTCGGCCGCGAGCGCCTGCTCGACGTCCTCGTCGCGCCGCACGTCACCGAGAAGACGGCGCTCGCGATGCAGAACGGCAACCAGTACGCCTTCCGCGTCCGCCGCGACGCGACCAAGACCGACATCCGCGCCGCCGTCGAGCTGATGTTCCCGGTGAAGGTAGCAGCCGTGCAGGTCGTCAACGAACC
>CAZAWM010000035.1:4564-19097 GCA_964488605.1 uncultured Steroidobacteraceae bacterium
CCCGGCAAGCAGCGTCGCTTCGGTCGCATGATAGGCCGCACCCAGGACTGGAAGAAGGCCTACGTGAGACTCGTGGCCGGCCAGTCCATCGACTTCGAATCGCGACCAGCGACGAGCGTCTGAGCGCGGGAGCATCATCAATGACACTCATCAAGATGAATCCGACCTCTCCGGGCACGAGGTTCGTCATCAAGGTCAGCAAGGCCCACCTCTGGAAGGGTGGCCCGTATGAGCCTCTGACTGTCAGGCAGTCCAAGACCAGCGGACGCAATGCTTACGGCCGCATCACCACGCGGCACAAGGGCGGCGGTTCGAGGCAGAAGTACCGTCTGATCGACTTCCGTCGCAACAAGGACGGCATCGTCGGCGTGGTCGAGCGGATCGAATACGATCCGAACCGCACCGGCCATATCGCGCTGATCAGGTACAGCGACGGCGAGCGCCGCTACATCCTCGCCCCGAAGGGTCTGAAGCCCGGCGACGAAGTCCGCTCGGGCGCGGACTCGCCGATCAGGCCGGGGAATGCGATGCAGCTGCGCCATATCCCGATTGGCACGACCGTGCATAACGTCGAGCTGAAGCCGGGCAAGGGCGGCCAGCTCGCGCGCAGCGCCGGCAGCTCGGTGCAGTTCACCGCTCGCGAAGGCATCTATGCATACATCCGGCTGAAGTCAGGCGAGATCCGCAAGGTGCACGTCGACTGCCGGGCGACGATCGGCGAGGTCAGCAACGAGGAGCACAACTTGCGTCAGTACGGCAAGGCGGGCGCCAAGCGCTGGCTCGGTATCCGTCCGACCGTCCGCGGCCTCGCGATGAATCCGGTCGACCACCCACACGGTGGTGGCGAGGGTAAGTCCGGCCAGGGCAACCCTCACCCCGTTTCGCCATGGGGCTGGAACACCAAGGGCAAGAAGACCCGCGTCAACAAGCGCACGACCCACATGATCGTGCAGCGCCGTCAGAACAAGGTCCGGTAGGAGCTGCAAAAGTGCCCCGTTCGCTCAAGAAAGGTCCGTTCGTCGATCTGCATCTCGCCAAGAAGGTGCAGACCGCCGTCTCGAAGAACGATCGCAAGCCGATCAAGACCTGGTCGCGCCGTTCCATGGTGGTCCCCGATATGGTCGGTCTCACGATCGCGGTACACAACGGCAGGCAGCATATTCCCGTGCTCGTGACCGAGAACATGGTCGGCCACAAGCTCGGCGAGTTCGCGCCGACGCGCACTTTCAAGGCGCACTCGGGCGACAAGAAGGTTGCGACCTGAGGACAGGGCCATGGAAGTCACCGCCAAGTACAAGTACGCACGTATCTCTCCGCAGAAGTGCCGCCTCGTCGCGGACGTCGTGCGCGGCAAGCCCGCGGGCAATGCGCTCGCGACGCTCAAGTACATGCCGAAGAAGGGTGCGCGGCTCGTCTACAAAGTGCTGGCCTCGGCCGTCGCCAATGCCGAGAACAACAACGGCGCCGACATCGACGAGCTCAGGGTGCACCGCATCTACGTCGACACGGCGCCGGTGCTGAAGCGCTTCGCGGCGCGCGCCAAGGGCCGCGGAGCCCGCATTGTCAAGCGCAACAGCCACATCACCGTCGTGGTCAGCGACGGCCGCAAGGACTGAGGAACAGCGCATGGGTCAGAAAGTCAATCCGATCGGCATCCGCCTCGGCATCACGCGCGAGTGGGCGTCGAAGTGGTACGCGGGCAAGAAGGATTTCCCGCGCCACGTTCACACGGACTTCCGGGTGCGCGAGTTCCTGCGCAAGCGCCTGGCCGAGGCTTCCGTTTCGCGCATCCTGATCGAGCGGGCGGCGAACAAGGTCAACATCACGATCGAGACCGCTCGCCCGGGCATCGTGATCGGCAAGAAGGGCGAAGACATCGAGAAGCTGCGCGCCGACGTCGCGAAGCTGCTCGCCAAGCCGATGCAGGACGTTCGGGTGAACATCGCCGAGATCCGCAAGCCCGAGCTCGACGCACAGCTCGTCGCCGACGGAATCGCGCAGCAGATCGAGAAGCGCGTGATGTTCCGCCGTGCGATGAAGCGTGCCGTGATGAGCACGATGCGCAGTGGCGCGCTCGGCGTGAAGGTACGCCTCTCCGGCCGTCTCAATGGCTCGGAGATCGCCCGTACGGAGTGGTCGCGCGAAGGACGGATCCCGCTGCACACCTACCGCGCCGACATCGACTACGGCCTCGCCGAGGCGCGCACGACCTACGGCGTGATCGGTGTCAAGGTCTGGATCTTCAAAGGCGAGATCTTCGATCGCGACGAGGTGGCCAAGGTGGAGGCTCCGGCAGACGCTGCCGCGCCTGCGCCGGCCGCTGAGCCGGTCGCGACCCCGGCGACCGCCTGAGGGTGAGGAATTGCACCGATGATGCAACCCAAGCGAACCAAGTACCGCAAGCAGTTCAAGGGCCGTAACGACGGACTCGCGCTGCGCGGCAACACCGTCGCTTTCGGCGAATACGGTCTCAAGGCCACCGGACGGACGCGCATGACGGCTCGTGAAATCGAGGCGGCGCGCCGGGCAATCTCGCGCTCGGTCAAGCGCGGCGGGCAGCTTTTCGTTCGAGTCTTCACCGACGTGCCGATTACGAAGAAGCCGCTCGAAGTCCGCATGGGCAGCGGCAAGGGCAACGTCGAGTACTGGGTGGCGAAGGTTAAGCCGGGCAAGGTGCTGTTCGAGCTCGATGGCGTCGACGAGAAGACCGCGCGCGAGGCCTTCCGGCTCGGTGGCGCGAAGCTGTCGGTGTCGACGACTTTCGCCAAGCGACAGGTCCGCTGAGTCGGGGGCAGCAACAGATGAACGCCAAGGAACTCCGCAGCAAGACTGCCGCCGAACTCGCCGAGGAGCTGCTCAGGCTTCGCAAGGAGCAGTTTGCGCTGCGCATGCAGCGCGCCACGGGCCAGGGCGTCAAGCCCAGCGAATTCGGCCGCGTTCGCAGGACGATCTCGCGGCTCAAGACCGTGATGCGCGAGAAGGCCGCATCCGAAGGCAGGAAGTCATGAGCGATAAACAGGCACCCAAAGCCGCCCAGCGCACGCTGACCGGCCGCGTCGTCAGTAACAAGATGAACAAGACCATTGCGGTCGAGATCGAGCGTCTGATCAAGCATCCGCGCTACGGGAAGTACATCCGGCGGACGACCAAGCTGCTCGCCCACGACGAGGCCAACGAGGCGCACGAGGGCGACACAGTGTCGATCGCTGAGTGCCGTCCGCTATCGCGTCACAAGAGCTGGCGCCTCGTCGCGGTCGTCTCGCGCGCGGCACAGTGAGCCGGGCGTCCCAAGGGCACGAGCCAGACAGTCGAGGTGCAAGATGATCCAGTTGCGCACGATGCTCAATGCGGCCGACAACAGCGGCGCGAAGATGCTGATGTGCATCAAGGTCCTGGGTGGTACGCGCCGTCGCTACGCGACGGTCGGTGACGTCATCAAGGTCAGTGTCAAGGACGCCATCCCGCGCGGCAAGGTGAAGAAGGGCGAGGTCTACGACGCCGTGGTCGTGCGCACCCGTCGCGGCGTGCGTCGTCAGGACGGCTCGCTCATCAAGTTCGACGGCAACGCGGCCGTGCTGCTGACCAACAAGCTCGAGCCTATCGGTACCCGCATCTTCGGACCCGTCACGCGCGAACTGCGAACGGCGCAATTCATGAAGATCATCTCGCTCGCGCCGGAAGTGCTCTGAGAGAGAGGAACATGAACAAGATTCGCAAGGGCGACAACGTCATCGTGATCTCGGGCCGCGACAAGGGACGCAAGGGCACCGTCATCCGCGTCCTGCCCGACGGCAAGCTGATTGTCGAGGGCATCAACCGCGTCAAGCGCCACACCCGCGCCAATCCGCAGCGCAACCCGGGGGGCGGCATCGTCGAGAAGGAAATGCCTCTGCACGCGTGCAAGGTCGCGCTATTCAACCCTGCTACGCAGAAGGGTGGGCGCGTCGGTATCAAGCGGCTCGCGGATGGCAAGCGCGTGCGCTTTTTCAAGTCCAACGGAGAGATGGTCGACGCCTGAGGCGTCGCCCATCCGCGCAGAACAGGTGAGCCAGATGGCAAGGCTACAGCAGTTGTACCGCGACGAGATCGTTCCGAGGCTCAAGAAGGAACTAGGCATCTCGAACGTGATGGAGGTGCCCAGGATCACCAAGATAACGGTGAACATGGGCGTGGGCGAGGCGGTTGCGGACAAGAAGGTCATCGAGTCCGCTGCGTCCGACCTCGCCAAGATTACGGGACAGAAGCCCAAGCTCTGCGCTTCCCGCAAGTCGATCGCGTCGTTCAAGCTCCGAGAGGGGTTGCCCATAGGCGCCAAGGTCACGCTGCGCGGCGCGCGGATGTACGAATTCCTGGACCGCCTGATCACGATCGCGATGCCGCGAATCCGCGATTTCCGCGGCGTATCGCCGCGTTCCTTCGACGGCCGCGGCAACTACAACATGGGCGTCAAGGAACAGATCATCTTCCCGGAGATCCAGTACGACCAGATCGATCAGCTCCGGGGCATGGACATCACCATCACCACCACGGCGAAGGACGACAAGGCCGGCCGGGCGCTGCTCGAGGCCTTCAACTTCCCGTTCCGCAAGTAACGGCAGGACTACCGAGATGGCCAAGACGAACATGGTCGAGCGCGAGAAGCGTCGTGCCAGGATCGCGAAGAAGTACGCGGCGAAGCGTGCGCAGCTCAAGGAGCTGATCCGCAGCCCGAAGACCTCACCCGAGGAACGGGCTGCGGCGCAGGTGGCTCTGCAGAAGCTGCCGCGCGACGCGAGCCCGACGCGGGGCCGCAACCGCTGCGCGATCACGGGGCGTCCGCGTGGCGTGTACCGCAAGTTCGGCCTGGCCCGCGTCAAGATCCGCGAGACAGTCAGCCGGGGTGAGCTGCCTGGCGTGTCGAAGGCGAGCTGGTAAGGAAGCACCGCAATGAGCATGACCGATCCCATTGCCGATCTGCTGACGCGCATCCGCAATGCGCAGGCCGCACGCAAGACGGAAGTCAGTGTGGGTGCCTCGCGGATCAAGCAGGCCGTCGTCAACGTCCTCAAGAACGAGGGCTACATCGGCGACTACCGCGTGTCCAGCGAGGGTGGCAAGACCACGCTGACGATCGAGCTCAAGTACTTCGAGGGCCGCCCGGTCATCGACCGCCTGGAGCGCGTTTCGCGTCCGGGGCTGCGCATCTATCGCGGCAAGAACCAGTTGCCGAAGATCCAGGGTGGCATGGGCACGGTGATCGTCTCCACGCCGAAGGGCGTGATGACGGACCGGCAGGCCCGCGAGATCGGCCAGGGCGGCGAAGTGCTCTGCATCGTGGCCTGAGGCGAGAGCGGACGAGGGCGGAAACAGAACCATGAGTCGCGTAGCGAAGAAACCCATCGACGTGCCCCCGGGTGTCACCGTGACGCTCGGCGACGGCGAGATCACGCTCAAGGGCGCCAAGGGTTCCATGAGCGTCAAGTTCGCCGCGGGTGTGCGGGTGTCGCAGGACGGCAAACGGCTCAGGCTCGTCTATGACGGCGCAAGCCGTATGTCCGCCGGCAGCGCGCGTGCGCACATCGCCAACGTGATCGAGGGCATCACCAAGGGCTACGAGCGCAAGCTCGAGCTCGTCGGCGTCGGCTTCCGTGCGGTGGTGCAGGGCAAGGTCCTCAACCTGACGCTGGGCTTTTCCCACCCGGTCAACTATCCGGTTCCCGATGGCATCACGATCGAGACACCGAGCCAGACCGAGATCGTCGTCAAGGGCGTCGACAAGCAGAAGGTCGGCCAGGTGGCCGCCGAGATACGTGAGATACGTCCTCCCGAGCCCTACAAGGGCAAGGGGGTACGCTACGCCGGCGAGAAGATCGAATTGAAGGAAGGCAAGAAGAAGTAGTCGCGGCTCGCGTCCGATCCGGACGCGTGTGCGACCGAGGTTCCAGACATGCAGATCACCAAAAAAGAGCGCCGTCAGCGTCGTGCCGTCCGGGCCCGCGCCAAGATCCGCGAGCTCGGCATAGCCCGGTTGACGGTGCACAGGACGCCGCGGCACATCTACGCGCAGGTGTTCGACGCGTCCGGCGCGTCCGTCATCGCTGCGGCGTCGACCGTGCAGGCGGACATTGCCAGGGATCTCAAGAGCACTGGTAACGTCGAAGCCGCGAGAGCGGTCGGCCGCGCGATTGCCGAGCGCGCCCGGGCCAAGGGTATCGAGCGCGTGGCGTTCGATCGCGCAGGGTTCATGTATCACGGCCGCATCAAGGCGCTCGCCGAGGCTGCGCGCGAAGCCGGCCTGCAGTTCTGAGGGAAGACAGATGGCACGACCCGAGAAGAATCAGTCCGCCGACGAGTTCATGGAAAAGCTCGTCGCGGTCAATCGCACGGCCAAGGTCGTCAAGGGCGGCAAACAGTTCGGCTTTACGGCGCTGACCGTGGTCGGCGACGGTGCCGGACGCGTCGGCATCGGTTTCGGCAAGGCCCGGGAAGTGCCGGTCGCCATCTCGAAGGCGATGGCAGCGGCACGCAAGAACATGGCAAGCGTCGCGCTGCGCAACGACACCTTGCATTACCCGGTCAAGGGCGTCCATGGCGCCACGCACGTATTCATGCAGCCAGCCTCCGAAGGTACCGGCGTGATCGCGGGCGGTGCGATGCGCGCGGTACTCGAGTGCGCCGGCGTGCGCAACGTGCTCGCCAAGAGCTACGGTTCGCGCAATCCGATCAACGTCGTCCGGGCGACTATGAACGGCCTGCTGGCGGTTCAGTCGCCGGAGACGATCGCCGCGAAGCGCGGCAAGACTGTCGCCGAGATCCTCGGCTGAGGTTCGTTTCGATGAACACCCAGAACGCCAGCGCCGGTAGGCTCCGTGTAACGCTCCGCAAGAGCATGCATGGACAGCTCGCCAACATCGCCCAGTCGGTGCGCGGCCTCGGGCTGCGCAGGCGACATCAGACGGTTGTCGTCTCTGACACGCCCGAAAATCGCGGCCTGATCCGCACCGCGCGGCACCTGCTCGCGGTCGAGCAGGACGGGGCGATCCGCTAGGCCGCCGCTGAAGGAGTCGAACTCATGCGTCTCAATACGATCAAACCGGGTCCTGGTTCCAAGCGGCCACGGCTGCGCGTCGGCCGCGGCGCCTCGGCGGGCCAGGGCAAGACCTGCGGTCGCGGCGTCAAGGGCCAGCGCGCCCGCAAGGGTGGCTATCACAAAGTCGGCTTCGAGGGCGGCCAGATGCCCTTGCAGCGGCGACTGCCGAAGGTCGGATTCCGTTCGGCGATCAAGGCGCTGCGTGCCGAGGTACGGCTTGGCGAACTCGCCAAGGTCGAGTCGACGACGATCGATCTCGCGGCGCTCAAGGCCGCGAACATCGTGCCGCAGCACGCCGAGCAGGCGAAGGTGGTGCTGTCCGGCGAGATCACGCGCGCCGTCATGCTCAAGGGCGTCGGTGCGACCAAGGGCGCGCGGGCGGCCATCGAGGCCGCTGGCGGCAGGATCGAGGCCTGAGGCCGGCGAACGGACCGGACGGCGACCGCACTCAGCGACGGACAAAGACAGTGGCGAATCCCAGCATCGGAAATCCGGCGGCGACTCTCGCGGACGCGACGCGTTTCGCGGAGATACGTCAGCGCCTGCTGTTCCTGATCGGAGCGCTCATCGTCTACCGGATCGGCACCTACATCCCCGTGCCCGGCATCAATCCGGACGCCGTCTCGCGCTTCTTCGAGGACCAGCAGAGCACCATCCTCGGCATCGTGAACATGTTCTCGGGCGGGGCGCTCGAGCGACTGTCGATCTTCGCGATGGGCGTGATGCCGTACATCTCCGCTTCCATCATCGTGCAGATGATGTCGCACGTGTATGGGCCCTGGGAGGAATACCGCAAGGAGGGAGAGTCGGGCCGGCGTAAGATTACCCAGATCACGCGCTACTTCACGGTCGCGCTCGCCGTCTTCCAGTCGCTGGGTGCAGCGATCGCCCTGCAGAACGGGGGCATGGTCAACGCGGCCGGGTGGCAGTTCCTGTTTACGGCCACGATCACGATGACCACGGGGACCATGTTTCTGATGTGGCTCGGCGAGCAGGTGACCGAGCGCGGTATCGGCAACGGCATCTCTATGATCATCCTCGCGGGCATCATCGCCGGTCTGCCCGGGGCGTTCGGGCGTACGATCGAGGCGGTGAGCACCGGCGAGATGTCCGGGCCATTCGCGTTGCTGCTGATCGTGCTCGTGCTCGGCGTGACGGCCTTCTGCGTTTACGTCGAACGCGCACAGCGCCGCATCGCCGTGAACTACGCCAAGCGTCAGGTCGGGCGCCGCATGATGCAGGGACAGACGACTCACCTGCCGTTCAAGCTCAACATGGCCGGCGTGATCCCGCCGATCTTCGCTTCGAGCCTGCTGTTGTTCCCCGCGACGATCGCCCAGTTCTTCGGGACCGGCGAGGGGCGCCTCGCGGAGTTCCTGCAGACCGTGGCGGCCGCGCTCGGTTACGGCCAGCCACTGCACCTCGTGCTGTACACGGTGTTGATCGTGTTCTTCTGCTTCTTCTACACGGCGCTAGTGTTCAATGCGCGGGACACCGCCGAGAACCTCAAGAAGTCCGGTGCCTTCATTCCGGGTATCCGTCCGGGGCAGCAGACAGGCGAGTACATCGACAGGGTGCTGACACGCCTGACACTCTGGGGCGCCATCTATGTGGCAGGTGTCTGCCTGATACCCGAGATCATGGTGGCTCAGGGTGGCGTGCCATTCGTGTTTGGCGGAACTTCGCTGCTGATCGTCGTGGTTGTCGCGATGGACTTCATGTCGCAGCTGCAGGCGCACATGATGTCCCATCAGTATCCGGGGCTGCTCAAGAAAGCCAACCTCATGGGCTACGGGCGCGGTGGCGCGCCGCAGAGCTGATGGGCTCGGTCGGGAACGTTTCGAGACGGGATTTGGATCATGAAAGTACGTCCTTCGGTCAAGAAGATCTGCAAGAACTGCAAGATCGTGCGTCGCCGCCGCGTGGTCTACGTGATCTGCAGCGATCCGCGGCACAAGCAGCGCCAGGGCTGAGATAGGGAGCGAACATGGCACGTATCGCCGGCATCAACATTCCGATGAACAAACACATCGTCATCGGTCTGACCCATATCTACGGCGTAGGCCGCGCGCGCGCGAGGGAAGTCTGCGCGGAGGTGGGTGTCGATCCGAAGACCAAGGTCAAGGACCTGACCGACGCGGAGGTCAATGCGCTTCGCGCCCGCATCTCCAAGTGGCTGGTCGAAGGCGACCTGCGTCGCGAGGTCTCGATGAACATCAAGCGGCTGATGGATCTCGGCACGTATCGCGGCCTCCGGCATCGCAAGGGTCTTCCGGTTAGAGGGCAGCGTACGCGCACCAACGCGCGCACACGCAAGGGTCCGCGCAAGCAGGCAATCAAGCTGGGAAGCACTCCCGGCAAGTAAGGTCCGGATCCGTCACCAGGTCGCAAGGCACGAGAGCAATCGCACATGGCAGAGCAGAAGCAGACGGGCGGCGCGAAGAAGCCGAAGAAAGTTCGCAAGAACGTCCTCGATGGCATTGCGCACATCCATGCGTCTTTCAACAACACGATCATCACCATCACCGACCGCCAGGGAAATACGCTTTCCTGGGCGACGTCGGGCGGCTGCGGGTTCCGCGGCTCGCGCAAGTCGACGCCGTTCGCGGCGCAGGTTGCTGCCGAGAAGGCCGGCATCGCAGCGCAGGAGCATGGCGTTCGCAACGTGGAGGTTCGCGTCGCGGGCCCGGGTCCGGGACGCGAGTCGGCGGTCCGCGCGCTGAACGCCTGTGGTCTGAAGATCTCGAGCATCGCGGACGTCACGCCGATCCCCCACAACGGTTGCCGGCCGCCGAAGAAGCGTCGCGTCTGATCGCCCCAGAATTCCAAGGACATCGAAACCATGGCTCGCTATATCGGACCGAAGTGCAAACTCGCTCGCCGCGAGGGCACCGACCTGTTCCTCAAGAGCGGTGTGAAGCCGCTCGAAAGCAAGTGCAAGTTCCAGGTGCCGCCGGGCGGCATCAAGGGCGAGCGCCGCACGCGGCTCTCGGATTATGGCCTGCAGTTGCGCGAGAAGCAGAAGCTGCGGCGCATGTACGGCGTGCTCGAGAGGCAGTTCGAGCGGTACTACACCGAGGCGGCCCGCCGGCCAGGAGCCACCGGTGAGAACCTGCTGAAACTACTCGAGTGCCGGCTCGACAACGTCGTCTACCGCATGGGATTCGCGGCGACTCGCGCCGAGGCGCGTCAGCTCGTCAGCCACAAAGGCATCGAAGTCAACGGCGAGACCGTTACGATTCCCTCCTATCAGGTCAAGCCCGGTGACGTCGTCCAGGTTCGTGAGAAATCGCGCAAGCAGCTGCGCATTGCCAGCGCCATGCAGATCGCCTCCCAGGTCGGTCTGCCGGACTGGGTGCAGGTCACCGAATCGGAAATGAAAGGCATCTTCAAGCAGGTGCCGGCCCGCGACGAGATTCTGCCGGATATCAACGAGAACCTCGTCGTCGAGCTCTACTCGAAGTAATGGGAGCCGTCATGCAAGGATCGGTCAGCGAATTTCTCAAGCCCCGTGTCGTCAAGGTCACGCCGGTGGCGCCACGCCAGGCGCGCGTGGTCATCGAGCCTTTCGAGCGCGGCTTCGGCCACACGCTCGGCAACGCGTTGCGCCGCGTACTGCTCTCTTCGATGCCCGGCGCGGCGATCACCGAAGTCGAGATCGACGGCGTGCTGCACGAGTACACGAGCATCGAGGGCGTGCAGGAGGATGTCGTCGACATCTTGCTCAACCTCAAACAGGTCGCCATTCGCATGCACTCGCGCGATTCGTCGGAGCTGCGCCTGTCGAAGAAGGGTCCGGGCCCGGTCACGGCCGGTGACATTCAGACCGATCACGACGTCGAAGTCGTGAACCCAGAGCTGGTCATCGCCAATCTGACCAAGGCCGGCGAGCTCAACATGCTGCTGCGTGTCGAGCGCGGCCGCGGCTACCGGCCAGCCTCCCAGCGCGCGGCATTCGAGGAGCAGACACGTCCGATCGGCCGCCTGCAGCTCGACGCCTCGTTCAGCCCGATCCGTCGCGTGACCTACTCGGTCGACGCTGCGCGCGTCGAGCAGCGCACCGACCTCGACAAGCTGATCATCGACATCGAGACCAACGGTACTCTGGATGCCGAGGAAGCGATCCGGCGCGCGGGCAGCATTCTCAAGGACCAGCTGTCGGTGTTCGTCGACCTGCAGGGCGAAGAGGAATCGACGCAGAATGTCGCTGAGATGCAGTTCGATCCGATCCTGCTCCGTCCAGTCGACGAGCTGGAGCTCACCGTGCGCAGCGCGAACTGCCTCAAGGCCGAGAACATCCACTACATCGGCGATCTCGTGCAGCGTACAGAAGTGGAGCTGCTGCGCACGCCGAACCTCGGCAAGAAGTCACTGACCGAGATCAAGGAAGTGCTGCAGAGCCACGGCCTGATGCTCGGCATGCGTCTCGACGGCTGGCCGCCGGCCGGCCTGCGTCACGAGGACGATCGTGGGCTGATGTGATCGGGGCTTGCGTCCCCACGAACCGGTACAGAAGGTACAGTCATGCGTCATAGACTTTCCGGACGGCAACTTTCGCGAAACGCGCCGCACCGACACGCGCTGATGCGCAACATGAGCGTCTCGCTGCTGCGTCACGAGACGATCAGGACCACGTTGCCGAAGGCCAAGGAACTGCGCCGCGTTGTCGAGCCGCTGATCACACTGGCGAAGACCGACAGCGAAGCGCGGCGCCGGCTGGCGTTCTCGCGACTGCGCGACACGGCCGTCGTCAAGAAGCTGTTCGAGGACCTCGGTCCGCGTTTCAGCAAGCGCGCCGGCGGGTACACGCGCATCCTGCGGATGCTACCGCGGCCCGGCGATTCGGCGCCGATGGCGCTGATGCATCTCGTCGACAAGGCGGCCGAAGCGGCCGCGCCGGCTGCTGATGAAGCCGCTACCAAGCCGCGAGCGAAGAAGAGGGCTGCACCCGCCGCGTCGGGGCAGGCAGCGGCGAAGCCGAAGCGCGCCGCGACGCAAAAGGCGACCGCCGCCTGATCCGCGCGCGACTGGTCGGCGCCGCGTTCAGCATTCGTTCAGGTCGATGCTGAACAATTCCGCTGCCCGCGGCTTGGCTTGATACGACAATTCAGAAAAACCGGAGTCCGACATGGGATTTGCAGCGGAATTCAAGGAATTTGCGATGAAGGGCAATGTCGTCGACCTCGCGGTCGGCGTCATCGTCGGCGGCGCCTTCGGAAAGATCGTCTCCTCGCTGGTCGGCGACGTCGTTATGCCGCCGCTCGGGAAGGTGATCGGCGGCGTGAACTTCAGCGATCTCGGCACGAGCCTCGGCACCTCGCGTGATGGCGCGACCGAAGTGGTGCTCAGATGGGGCGCGTTCCTGCAGACGGTATTCGATTTCCTCGTGATCGCGCTGGTGCTGTTTATCGCAATCAAGGCCCTGAACCGGCTCAAGAAGCCCGATCCGGCGGCACCGCCGCCGCCGCCGCCGGCGCAAGAAGTACTGCTGACCGAAATCCGCGACCTGCTCAGGAAGCAGCAGGGCTGAGCGCGAACCGATCGGACACCGAGCGTCAGCCGACCGGCCACCCGGCGTCCGACGACGCGAACGCCGCACGCGTGAGATTCTCGTGGCCGCTCGCGGTCACGGCGAGGTCGTCCTCGATGCGGATGCCGCCGAAAGGCCGCAATGCCGCGACGCGCGACCAGCGGATCAGGCCACTCGCGGCACCTCCGCGGGCGCGCTCGAGTAGCGAATCGATGAAGTAGATGCCGGGTTCCATCGTCACGACGAAACCGGCTTCGAGCCGGCGCGTCAGGCGCAGGAAGGGATGACCCTCCGGGCGCGGGATTTCGCCACCTTCCGGTCCTGCCTGCAGTCCGCCGACATCGTGGACCTGCAGTCCGAGCAGATGGCCGATGCCGTGCGGAAAGAACGTCGTCAGAGCGCCGCTCGCGAGGGCAGCCTCGGGCGAAGCGTCGAGCAGATCGGCCTCGCGTAGCAGGATCGCGATTTCGTAACAGGCCAGCAGATGCACGTCACGCCAGTCGACACCGGGCCGCACCGCGCTGCAGAGACGCTGCTGCAGGGCGTCCATGGCACCGATCAGGGCGTGGAAATCGCCGCGGTCGCGCGTCCACGTGCGCGTGACATCGCTCGCATACCCCGCGTGATCGGCGCCGGCGTCGATCAGCAGCGCGCGCGTGTGGCTGCGGCGTTGCCGTTCGAGCAGCTGGTAGTGCAGCACGGCAGCGTGGTCGTCGAGCGCGATGATCGGATTGTAGGGAAGTTCGTGCTCGCGCTGTCCGCAGGCGGCCAGATACGCGAGCTCGATCTCGAGTTCGCTGGCGCCGGATTCGAAGGCGCGCGCTGCGGCGAGGTGCCCACGTACCGCAAGACGATTGGCCTCGCGCAGGCAGGCGAGCTCGTACCGGGTCTTGGCGGCGCGGTCGAAATCGAGCTGCCGGATCAGAGGCTCGGGATTGATCGCGTCGAAACCCCAGGACAGAAGCTCCGGAAACGGCGCGCCGATGAAAGCCGTCCGGCCAAGGCCGGGCGGCAGGGCCGACCGGGCGCCGCCCGCGGTAGCGCTCTGGCGCAGTTCGAACTGGGCCGTCCAGGCGTCGGCGGGCATCCGTGGCGGCAGGTGCCAGTAGTCCTCCGGGGTGCAGATGACGAGCCATGGCCGCTCGCCACGGCGGACCGCCAGCAGGCAATACGGGGCCCCGCCGAGCGGCACCCAGGCCCGGAACGGCGCGTGCGCCCGAAACGGGTAGTGCTGATCGTCTAGAAAGATCGGAGCCGGGCGGCCGGAGTGCAGCACCAGCGTGTCGAAGCCACACGCCGCGAGCGCCCGGTCGGCCCGGCGGGCGAGGGTCTCGATGTGTTCGGCAAATAACAGTGTTTCGGGGAGGCGCACGGCAACTCTAAACCTGTCGAGCCCGCATTGTAGGGGTTGGCGCTGGCCGCGGTCGGCCGGTCGGGCGGCACGGCTCCCGCGCGGCGACGAGGCCCCTGTCGCCAAAGGCCGACCCGGGCGGCGTGAAGTCATTCACAAAAGTCCGAAACGCCTCTACAATCTGCGCGCGATGCACGATCGCCAGACAAACTAGCTAGATTGTTTGATCCATTCACCTGCTCTCTCTCTGTTGGGGAAACATCAAATGAAGACGAAGCTTGCTCTTGCTGCCGCCGTTGCGGCGCTTGCGCTGACGGCCTGCGCCAAGCAGGAAGCCGCTGCTCCGGAAGCTGCTGCTCCGGCTGCTGCCGCCGAAGCCCCGGCTGCCGAGGCGACTGCTCCGGCCGCTGATGCTGCGGGCGATGCCGCTGCTGCCGCCAGCGATGCTGCTGCTGCCGCCGGCGATGCCGCTGCTGCCGCCAGCGATGCTGCTGCTGCCGCCGGCGATGCTGCTGCTGCCGCGGCCGCTCCGGCCGCTCCGGCTCAGTAACCCGTAATCCTTCGGGTTATTGAACGAGCCGCG
>CAZAWM010000036.1:0-18172 GCA_964488605.1 uncultured Steroidobacteraceae bacterium
CTGCCAGACGTAGCTTACGCTCGCGCGCCACGAGTGCACCAAATCGGCACCATCCGCGCGTCCGCGGCGCTGCGGTTCGCGGATCGCTGCGAGCAACGGTACGAGCAGCAGGCTGGACAGTCCCACGGCGAGAAACGCCGCCTGCCAAGGACGTAACTCGCCGATCAGCGGCAGATGCAGGCCTGTGCTGCACCCCACCAGACCGACGATCGTGCCGCCCACGACCAGCGCGACACCGCTGCCGAGCGACGTGCCCGCCATGTAAAAGCTCAGCGGCAAGGCGCGCCGCTCGGGCGGGAAATAGTCCGCGATCAGCGACATCGCCGCCGGCGACAGCGCTGCCTCGCCGATGCCGACGCCGACTCGGGCCCAGAACAACTGCATGAAACCGCGCGCCAGCCCGCAGGCCGCCGTCATGCAGCTCCAGACCGCAGCGCCGAGTATGATCACGTTGCGGCGGTTCCACCGATCGCTGAGCCGTCCGAGCGGCAGGCCCATCAGCGTATAGAACACGCCAAAGGCAACGCCTTGCAGCATGCCGATCTGGGTATCGGTGACGTGCAGGTCCTGCTTGATTGCCTCTGTCAGCAGGTTGATGATCTGACGATCGACGAAAGAGACCGTGTTCGCGAGCAGGAGGATCGCGACGACGGTCCAGGCGCGGCGCGGGTTCGGCCAGTCGGCCTGCACGTGCGACTCAGCCGAGGCTGGCCGCCGGTCGCGGCGCGCAGTAATCCCACTGCGCGTTGCCTCGCGCGTACGGCCGCCAGTCGGTCGAGACCCGCTCGCCATTGATCAGACAGCGGCGAACGACGCGCCCCTCCTGCATCTGCTGCCAGACGCGGTTACGCCAGCGCCCGCAGGCGCTGTTGTTGATCATCTCGTAGTAGACGCCGGCATCCTCCGGTCCGCCACCGAGCCGCACCCACTTCATCAAGGTCGTCAGATTCTGGTCGTCGGCATCGGGCTCGGTGACCCAGCCGGCGACGTCCTCGTTCCAGATATAGAAACGCCGCGAGCCTTCGACGTACCGGATCCTGAAATCCTTCGTGACGGCGCGGCCGTCGGCCCAGGTGTACATGTTGACCTGGTGATAGGCATAGGGCGGTTTGTCCGGGAAGATCACGAGCATCGTGCAGCGATGCTCGTCGATCTTGTTGCCCTCGGCGTCGAACCAGCGATAGGTGTCGGCCCAGACGCCCTCGTTATGCGCGAGCAGCGTCATCTCGTTCTTGATGTTGGTCCAGGACATCGACACAGCCTCAGTTGCCAGGCGGCGCGGCGCCGGTCACAGCCATGCACAGCGGCACGCTGTCGTATACCCAGGACTTCTGGTCGCGACGCGCGGGGGATGGAATCGTCAGCACGCGGCTGCGCGGCCGCATGCCTGCTAGCGTTCCAGTATCGATACGCCAGCCGCGCTGCGCCCATTCGCGCAGACGTTCGCGGTAGTGCAGCGCGAGGGCGTCGGCGCGCACGCTGAGCTGATCGGTGGCAGACTCCGGCGTGAACAAAGGCTCGAGTTTCTCGATGATGCGCCGATCCTGCTCGATGATGGCAAGCGCCCGACGGTCAGCGCCCTTCTTGAAAACGCGGCTGGTGAGGAAATTGCGCGCATTGATGAAGAACACCCGGTCGGTACACTCGTCGACCGGCGTGTGGTAGATGTACTGGTGCGACCAGGCGCGCGCGGTGATATGCACGTAGGTCCACACCTGCGATGGCCCGTGGAAGCCTGAGCCCGACACGACCTTGGTGCCCGGCTTGCGCAGCACGCGCCAGAAGCCTTTGGGCGGCGGCGGCTCGAACTCCATCATCGTACCCGCACACCACTCCTTGCGTTCGATCGTGAAGTCCGGGACACGGTACCCCTCCTCCGCGCCCTGGTAGCCCATCGCCGGATGAACGAACTCGGTATGCGCCGGATCGAGCGCGTTTTCGATCGAGCGCTCGTAATTGGTATTCAGCGTGAATTCGTAATGATCGAACGTCCAGCCCGGCTGGTTCCACTCGGGAATCTCGAGGATGCCAGGGCGCTCCGGCTCGGGCAGATCACCGAGGAACGCGAAGACGATGCCGTACTTCTCCAGCGTCGGGTATGAATCGATCCGAGCGCGATGCGGCGGCTCCGTATCGCGGCCCAGCGAAGGAATCCAGCGGCAGTAACCCTCGCCGTCGAAGCTCCAGCCGTGATACGGACACTGCAGCATTCCGCGGACGACCTTGCCGTCGGCCAGCGAGGCCCCGCGGTGGGTGCAGGCGTTGGCAACGCATCGCGCCCTGCCCTCGAGGTCGCGGAACAGCGCGAAGTCCTGCCCCAGCATGCGGACCTTGAGAGGGCGCGCGCCGAGTTCGGCGCTGCGTGCGGCGGCGTACCAGAAGTTGATGTACATGGAAGCCTCCGGGTGCGATTGTGCGCAGCAGCAGGGCCCGGCTCACTGATCCAGATCAGCTACCATCGAGCTGTGATCGACGCATGCGCCCATTGCCTCGCCCGGCGCGGCACGATCTGCGCCGCCCTCGACGATCGCCAGCTCGCGCGCCTGTTTGCGCTGGCATCGACGCAACGCATCGCGGCCGGCAGTTGGCTAGTGCGCCTGGGCGACCGCGCCGACCATGTCTACATGCTGCGCGCTGGACATGCGCATGTCTCGCGCGTGACGCGCGATGGCAAACGTCAGATCCTTGCTTTTCTGTTCCCGGGCGATTTCTTCGCCTTCACGCAGGAGCCGCGCTACATATACGGCGCCTATGCCGACACCGATCTCGTGCTGTGCCGGTTGCCGAGGCCGCGGTTCGAGCAGTTCGTCGATGCGACGCCGGAACTCGACCGGCGTATCCGCTATCAGCTCGAGCGCCTGCTCGACAGTGCCCAGGAACTGATCTTCACGCTCGGACGCAAGACCGCGCTCGAGCGTGTCGCATCGTTCATCTGGTACCTGCAATACCGCCAACGAAAGCTCGGCCGCAGCGGGCCGCGCTGGGCCATCCCGATGTCGCGTGCCGACATCGCCGACTTCCTCGGCTTGACCAGCGAGTCGGTCAGCCGCGCGATCACGCGGCTGCGCCGCGAGGGGCTGATCGAGCTGCCTTTGCCCGGAGAAGTCCGGATCCTCGACATGGTCAGGCTGCGCGAGCTCGGGGTGGTGCTCGCGGAGCCATCGCCGCACGACTGAACGATGCGATTGGCCGGGTCGTTCGCTGCTTGCAGCGCTGGCATCAGCCGCCGCGCAGCGTCGCGGATGGCGGCGAGGTGACGACCGAGCGTGTCGCGAGCCAGCCCGCCGTCGCGACCAGTATCGCGCCACCCGCAAGTCCGGCGACCCACACCCAGGCATCGAAGCCGTACGGGATCTCGAGCACCTCGCGCGCGACGAAGAAGCCGGCGAGCGAGGCGCCGAGCGCTGCAAGCAGTCCCGCCAGCAGCCCTAGCGTCGTAAACTCCGCCAGCACACCCGCGAACACGGTGCGCCGGCTCGCCCCCAGGGTGCGCAGCATCGCGCTCTCGAAGCGGCGCTCTTCGCGCGACGCCTGCACGGCGGCAAGCAGCACCGTGAGGCCGGCGAACAACGTGAAGACGAACACGCTCTGTACGGCGAGCGCGGCCTTGTCGATCACCGAGCGGACCTGTCCGAGCAGATCCTCGAGATCGAACACCGACACGCTCGGAAAACGACGCACGAGCTCCGCGATCGCATCGTTCTCGGTCGGCCTGAAATAGGCGCTCGTCATCCAAGTGCCCGCTGTCCCCTCGAGCAGCCCCGGCGGGAAAACCAGCATGAAGTTCGGCTGGAAGCTGTCCCATTTGACCTTGCGGACGCTCGCGACGCGGGCCTCGAACACCTCGCCCGCCACGTCGAAGGTCAGGCGATCGCCGACCTCGAGACCGAGCGCCTCCTGGAATTCGGTCGCGATCGAGACGAGCGGCTGGCTCACGTCTCCCTCGCGCCACCAGCGGCCGGCGACGATACGGTTGTCGTTGCCGAGTTCGGCGGACCAGGTGATGTTCTGGTCGCGCTCCGCAAAGCCCTGGGCACGGGGATTCGCGAAGCTGAGCTCATCGATCGGCGTGCCATTGATGCGCGTCAGGCGCGCGCGGATCATCGGCAGCGTTTTCGACCGCTCCGCGCCGCGCTGGTCCAGGAAGGCCTGGAAGGCCTCGTGCTCGTGCGGCGGGATATTGATGAAGAAGTAGTTCGGGATGTCCTCGGGCAGGCTCTTGCGCCAATCGGCGAGCAGGTCGTCTCGCACTACGGCGAGCAGCAGCAGCACCATGATGCCGACGCCGAAGGCGACGATCTGCACGACGCTCTCGGCACGGCGGCGGCTGAGATTGGCGACGCCGTACCGCCATGAGACGCCGACCGATCCACGCAGCCCGGCAGCGAGACGTACGAGCACTGCGCCCGCGGTCGCCAGCAGCAGCAGAAAGGCCGCGAGGCCGATCACGAAGCCGACGAAAAGGCGCAGGTCGCGCGTGACCCACCAGATCAGGAAACCGACCGCGAGCACGGCGGGTCCGAACGCCAGCCAGAGCAGCGGTGGCGGCGGCCCAACGTCATGACGCAGCACGCGGATCGCCGGCACCCGCGACAACTGCAACAGCGGCGGCAGCGCGAAACCGGCGAGCACAGCAATCGACGTCAGGAAGCCGAGCCCGAGCGGCGTCAGATCAGGCGGCGGCAGCTCGGCCTGGATCAGCTCGCGCAGCGCGCTGATCAGCCACTGCTGCGCGAGATAGCCGACCGCGGAACCAAGCAGCGCTGCGACGACGGCGATCGACAGCAGCTGCGACAGACTGACCGCCAGCGTGTAACCGCGCGAGGCGCCGAGCGTCTTCATCAGCGCGACCGAGTCGAGGTGCCGCTGCACGTAGCGACGTGCCGCCATCGCGACCGCGATCGAACAGAGCAGCACGGCAACGAGGCTCGCGAGACTCAGGAAGCGCGCCGCGCGATCCGTGGCGTTCCTGATCTGCGGGCTCGCCTCGGTGATGTCCAGCAGGCGCTCGCCGCTCTGTTTATTCGCCTCGAGCCAGGTCTTGAACCGGGCGACCTGCTCGCGCGTCCCAGAGAACAGCTGGGCATGGCTCGCGCGACTGCCAGGCTGTAGCAGCTCCGTTGCCGGCAGATCCGCGGCGTTGATCATGATCGACGGCGCGAGCTCGGCGAAACCGCCGCCCTGGTCGGGGCGCGAGATCAGCACCCGCGTGACGCGCAGCTTTGCCGCGCCTACCGAAATCTCATCCCCGGGCTTCGCGTCCAGTGTCGCAAGCAGCTTCGATTCGGGCCAGGCCTCGCCGGGCTTCGGGCCTTTCGTGACGAGGGTCACGGCGCCGAACGCCGTGTCCGACACTCCAATCCTGCCGCGCAGCGGATAGCCCTCCGCGACCGCCCGCACATTCGAGAGCTGATTGGCATCCCCGAGGAAGACCATCGAGAGGATCGACGTGGTCTTCGAGCTGGCCAGGCCGCGGCGGCCCGCCTCCTCGCGATAGCGCTCCGGCAGAGCACGCGGCGACTCGAGGCGCAGGTCCGCGGCCAGCACTTCGGTCGCCTGAGCTTCGACCGCCTGGCCGATGCGGTTGACGAGGAAGCCGACGCCGGTCAGCGCCGAGACCGCCACTGTCAGTGCGAGCAGCAGCACGCCGAGCTCGCCCGACTTCCATTCGCGGGCAAGCAGCCGCAGCGCGAGACCCAGCGCGCCCATCAGCCGCTCCGCTGCGCGCCGACGACGCGGCCCGCTTCCATGGTGAACAGGCGGCCGCAGCGCTGCGCGAGCATGCGGTCGTGTGTGACCAGCACCACCGTCGTGTGCGAATTCGCGTTGAGGTCGAACAGTAGCTGCGCAATGCGTTCGCCCGTCGCGCTGTCGAGATTGCCGGTGGGCTCGTCGGCGAACAATACGGCCGGGCGCGTGACGAAGGCCCGTGCGAGCGCGACACGCTGCTGCTCGCCACCCGATAGCTGACGCGGATAGTGACCGACGCGCGCTGCCAGGCCGACCCGATCGAGCGTCTCGAGTGCTGTCTTGCGCGCGTCGCCGCGACCGGCGAGCTCGAGCGGCAGCATCACATTCTCGAGCGCCGTCAGCGCCGGCACGAGGTGGAAGGACTGGAACACGAACCCGACCCGCTCGGCACGCAATCGGGCACGACCGTCCTCATCGAGCTCCGTCAGATCGACACCCGCCAGCAGCACCCGGCCCGAGGTCGGAGTATCGAGTCCGGCCAGTAGCGCCAACAGCGTCGACTTGCCCGCGCCGGAGGCGCCGACCACGGCGACCGTCTCTCCTTCGCCGATGCTGAAACTCACGTCGTCGACGATGGTCAGTAGGCCCTCGGGGCTGCTAACCTGCTTCGTGAGGCGTTCCGCACGGAGCACGGCAGCAACCTCCGACACGGTACCGTTGTAGGCGTTTTCCATGATGTCGCGGAACAGGTCCCTTGCACTGTGGCGAACGCTCGCCGGCCTCGCCCTGACGATTGCGCTGGTCCTTGCCGGACCCGGCGGCTTCGCGATGGCTTCGACGGCGCCGGCGCCTGCCACTCAGCCTCGGTCTGCTGCTGGGGCTGGCGCTCGCACCATCCTAGTGCTGGGCGACAGCATGAGTGCCGGTTATGGCATCAAGGTCGAGGAGGGCTGGGTAGCCCTCCTGCAGCAAAGACTCCGCCAGCAAGGGTACGGGTACCGCGTCGTCAACGCCAGCGTCAGCGGCGAGACGACCACGGGCGGGCTCACGCGCCTGCCCCGTGCGCTCGAGATCCATAAGCCGGCGATCGTGATCCTGGAGCTGGGCGGTAACGACGGGCTGCGCGGTCTGGCGCCGGCGACCGTCCGGGCGAACCTCGAACGCATGATCGACGTGTCGCACCGCGCCAGGGCGCGCGTTGTGCTGGTCGGCATGAAGATCCCGCCCAACTACGGTCCGCGTTACACCCAGGCATTCGAGCGGATTTTCAGCGACCTGGCGCGCCAGTACCGGCTGCCACTCGTACCTTTCCTGCTCGACAAGGTCGCGCTGACGCCGGGGATGATGCAGGATGATGGTCTGCACCCGACCGCAGAGGGCCAGCCGGTCATGCTCGACAACGTCTGGCCGACGCTGCGCACCGTTCTGAGCCGCTGAGGAGTGGGCTTGCTTGCGGCCCGCGCCGTACGAGGGCTAAATGAGGCGGGCATCTGCGGCTGCAGCGCCGCTCGAGAGGGATGCAGCATGGAGAAGTTCTGGCTCAAGTCCTATCCGCCAGGCGTGCCGGCCGAGATCGACCCTTCCCAGTACTCTTCGCTGAAGCAGCTCGCGGAGGAAAGCTTTCGCAAATACCACGACCGCACGGCCTTCGTGCAGATGGACGCCAAGATCAGCTTCGCGCAACTGCACGACCACTCGCGTGCGTTTGGAGCGTGGCTGCAGCAGATCGCCGGGCTCGACAAGGGCAAGCGCGTCGCGATCATGCTGCTCAATTGCCTGCAGTACCCGATCGCGCTGTTCGGTGCGCTGCGCGCCGGCTGCACGGTCGTCAACACCAATCCGCTCTACACACCGCGCGAACTCGAACACCAGCTGAATGACTCGGGGGCAGAGGTCGTCGTGATCCTCGAGAACTTTGCGCACGTGCTCGAGGAAGTCCTCGAGCGTACCGCGGTGCGTTACGTCGTCGTGACCAGCCTCGGCGAGATGCTGGGCTTTCCGAGAGGAAACATCGTCGACTACGTCGTGCGTCACCGGCGCAAGGCAGTGCCCGCGTGGAACATCCCGAGCGCGATCCTCTTCGGCGAAGTCCTGAAAGCCGGCCGCAGGCTGCCGCTCAACGACACCCAACTGACGCACGCGGACCTGGCTTTCCTCCAGTACACCGGCGGTACGACGGGCGTCGCGAAGGGTGCGATGCTCTCGCATGGCAACATGGTCGCCAACGTCCTGCAGGCGTCCGCCTGGATCGGTCTCACCTTCGAGGTCGAGAAACCTGGTACGGCCATCACGGCGCTGCCGCTCTACCACATCTTCGCGCTGACGGCGAACTGCCTGCTGTTCGTGCGCCTCGGCTGGCGCAATGTGCTGATCCCCAATCCACGCGATTTGCCCGCATTCGTCGCGGTGCTGAGCAAATACCCGTTCGAGTTCATCTCGGGGGTCAACACGCTGTTCAACGCGCTACTGCATACGCCGGGCTTCGACAAGCTCGACTTCAGCCGGCTGCGCTGTGCGCTCGGCGGCGGCATGGCCGTGCAGGGCGCGGTCGCCGCGAAGTGGAAACAGGTCACCGGCAAGGTGCTGACGCAGGCCTGGGGTCTCACCGAGACCTCGCCGGCCGCCTGCATCAATCCGCCCTCCGAGGACTTCAACAACTCGATCGGACTGCCGATCTCCTCGACCGAGATCGCGATCGTCGACGACGCGGGCAAGCACCTGCCAGTCGGCGAGGTCGGCGAGATCTGCGTGCGCGGTCCCCAGGTGATGCTCGGCTACTGGAACCGCCCCGACGAGACGGCGAAGGTCATGCTGCCCGGCGGCTGGCTGCGCACCGGTGACATCGGCCGCATCGATTCGCGTGGCTACGTTTACATCGAGGACCGCAAGAAGGACATGATTCTCGTGTCGGGCTTCAACGTCTACCCGAACGAGGTAGAGGCGGTCGCGGTCACGCACCCTGGTGTGCTCGAGGCAGCAGCCGTGGCCCAGCCCGACGAGAAATCAGGCGAGGTGGTGGCGCTGTTCGTGGTGCGCAAGGACCCCAAGCTGACCGAGCACGACATCATCGAGCACTGTCGTCGCGAGCTGACCGGCTATAAGGTGCCGAAGCACGTCTATTTCCGCGACGAGCTGCCGAAGACCAACGTCGGCAAGATCCTGCGCCGCGCGCTGCGCGACGAGCTGTAGCGCTAGGTGGCCGCACTGCGCCTCGCCCGCGGTGGTGTGCGCCGTGACGCGCCGATGAAGGCGAACAGGTGAACGCCCGCCGTCAGGTCACGGCGCAACGCTGCCCGCGACTGGTGCCGACGCTCGGCCGCGCCAGACCTCATGCGACGACTCCGCGCGCGATGGCGTTCGAGCCAGTCGTCGATGTTCGCGAGGAAGGCCGTGCCCTGTTCCAGCACGTGACTGCGGAAATGCGCGGCGAGTGACGGCGGCAGATCGCGCACGAGTGCTGCGCGCTCGATCAGCGGTTCGACCCCGCGGTCACCGCCCGCCGCCGCAAGCTCGAGATTCGATTGGATCGTGTTCATGAGATTGAGGATGGTCTCGCCGACGTAGCCGCTCAGCTGCGGTCCATACGCGCGGAAGGTGGCAACGGGACCGCTAGGCAGCCAGCGGCCGCGCCCGTCCGGGCGAATCAGTCTCTGTGAGCGCAGTGCCTCGAGCACGGCGCCGACCTCACCCCAGCCGCAGTGTTCGAGCGCGAGCTGCTCGATCGAATCTTCGGCGCCGCGCAGTCGCAGGGGCCGTGGCCGAGCCTGCGCGTCGACACAGCGCGGATCCCGATGCCAGGCGAACAGCAGCCCGGATACGGCCGAACTGTGCTCGCGTAGCCGTGCGGCGTCGGACCGCTGCAAGTAAGCGTGTGCCAACGCGGAGTCGACCAGCGCACCGAGCTCGGCCCGGGTCAGACCCGAATCGATCAGGAATAGAAAAACGGCGCGCATCATCTGGTGCAGCGGCTCATGGCGGCGCGTCAGCGGTGCGCGGGCGCGGCGGCGCGGTTTCCTGCTCAAGGTTCCTCCTTTGGCCCCCGGGCGGGTGCCAGCCGTGTCGGCGGTGGTCGCGTGACGATCAAGGTGATGCCGACGCTGCTGCGGCGATCAGGCGGCGTCCGCAGCGATGGGCGCAGCGCACCGGCCGCAGCGGCCAGGGTTCGGCGAGCACGTTCGACCTCGAGGCGGACGGTCCGTTCGTCCTCGATCGGAATCTGAAGCTGATGGGCCCATTCGACAGTCGCCGCCGGCACTGCCAGGGCCTCGAGCAGTCCGCGCAGATAAGGCACGATCGTCGGCAGCGGGTGACACTTGGCCTGTTTCGCGAGCGCGAGCCGGCGCCGCTGGAGACGGATTCTTCCCCGCGTGACCCGTACGGCGCCGGCGCGCTCGAGCTCCGTCTGCACGGCGCGTGGCGGGACGTCGCCGCCGTAGCGCTGCACCAGTGCCTCGAAGCTCGGTGCCGCGCCCCGCAGCGGCAGCATGCGTGGCCGCCCTCGTTCGGTGCGGAACGCCGGATCGCGCAACCAACCCTCGAGCACGCGCGCGGCACGGTCGAGCTGCCGCGGGACCGGCGGACGGGGCGTCCGTCGCAGCGTCAGCAGGCGGCGAACCTCGACGCGGCTCAGTCCGGTGAGCGTCGCGACGCGGGAGTGGTTGATGCGCCCCGAGGCCATCCGGGCGCCATCGGCGGCCGCGCGCACGAACGACAGGCGCACGGCCTCGCAGACCATCGCCGGCGTGATTCGCGCGTGCAGCAGCAGCGGGGCCAGGGCATCGAGCAGATCCTGCAGCGCCGCGCGCGGCGAAACGTCATCGGCCGCCGAGGTTGGGGCGTTTGCCGGCATACGCACCAATTTCGGCAGGCGCCGCCGCGCGCTCAAGTAGAGAAATTGGGTTTTTCTTCCCGGTGTCGGAGGAACAGTTCGGCCGCGAGGTGCGCCGCCGGACCGGCGGAGTCGGGCTGGCCGAGAATCAGATACTGCGGTACACGGCGCGTTCGGCCGGCGACCAGTGGCAACGCGACGAGCCGACCGGCGGCGAGGCCCGGCGCGACCAGGTGCTCGGGCAGCCAGGCGTAGGCGAGTCCCGCCTCCACCGTGGCCAGCGAGGCCTCCAGGCTGCTGACCGTCCATCGTTGCGGCGAGCCGAGCCAGCCCGAATCGCGCGGCGACAGGGTTCCGGAATCGCGGACGACGCACTGGGTGTACCGCGCGAGATCCTCCAGATCGAGCTCGCGACGCTCAGCGAGCAGCGGATGGTCGGCTCGCGCGACCGCGATGAAGGTGACGTCCATGAGCCAGTCGCCGAGCATGGTGTTGGGCACCTGCGGCGCGATCGCCAGATCCGCGCGCCCTTCAATCAGCGCCTGTACCGCGCCGGAAAGCACCTCGTCGTGCAGGAACAGCCGCGTGTGCGGGCAGACCTTCTGGAGTTCCTCGAGCATGCTCAGCAGACGCGGTCGCGGAAACGCCGCGTCGACGAAGAGGCGCAGTTCGGACTCCCAGCCCTGTCGCAGGCTCCGTGCCAGCCGCTCGACGCCGCGCAGGTCCTCGAGCACGCGTCGCGCCCGCGCGAGCAGCACCGTGCCGTGCTCATTGAGTTCGGCCTTGCGCCCGCGTAGCTCGAGCAGTGGAACGCCGAGCTGCTCTTGCAGCCGCGCTACGCCGTAGCTGACGGTCGACTGGCTACGGTGCAGCGCCTCGGCAGCCTGCGCGAAGCCGCCGCGGTCGACCACCGCGGCCAGCAGGGCCCACTGCTCGACGGTCGTGCGGGGCAGGGACTGGCGCATAGCCGCTATGGTATCGAATAAATCGATTATTTAAATAGATATTGTGCGATTTTTTATCGGAATAGTCGAGGCTAGGCACGCCGTCATGGAGGTTGCCATGCAGACGATCAGACGGAGCGCAGAGCGGGGCTACGCCGACCACGGCTGGCTGCAGTCGCGCCACAGCTTCTCGTTCGCCGACTACTTCGATCCCGAGCGCATCGCGTTCGGTGCCTTGCGCGTCATCAACGAAGACCGCGTCGCGCCGGGGATGGGCTTCGGCACGCACGGTCATCGCGATATGGAAATCATCAGCTACGTGCTCGCGGGCGCATTGCAGCACCGCGATTCGATGGGCAACGGCTCGGTCATACGCGCGGGGGACGTGCAACGCATGAGCGCCGGCACTGGCGTCACGCACAGCGAGTTCAATGCATCGCGCAGCGAACCTGTGCACTTCCTGCAGATCTGGATCGAGCCTGCGCGCCGCGGCACGCCGCCTGGCTACGAGCAGAGGCGCTTTACCGCCGAGGACAAGCGCGGCCGCCTGCGGCTGATCGCCTCGCCGGACGGCGCCGACGGCTCGCTGACGCTGCAGCAGGATACGCGGCTGTACGCGGGACTGTTCGACGGTGCCGAGCAGTCGGCCTTGCCGCTCTCGGCTGGCCGCATGGCCTACGTCCACCTCGTCCGCGGTGAGCTTGACGTCAACGGCACCCTGCTCTCCGGCGGCGATGCGTCGATGCTGCGCGACGTTACCGAAATCCATCTGTCACACGGCAGCGACGCCGAAGTCCTCGTCTTCGACCTGATCAAGGAGTGACCATGACACGCCTCCTCGTTCTGTATTACTCGAGCTACGGCCATATCGAAACCATGGCGCAGGCCATCGCCGAAGGCGCCCGCAGCGCCGGTGCCGAGGTTGCCGTCAAGCGCGTGCCGGAGCTCGTGCCCGAGGCCGTCGCGCGTGCCGCGCACATGAAGCTCGAGCAGGCCGCGCCCATCGCTTCCGTCGACGAGCTGCCGCAGTATGACGCGATCGTCTTCGGCACGCCGACTCGTTTCGGCAACATGGCCGCGCAGATGCGCAACTTCCTCGACCAGACCGGCGGCCTATGGGCGAAAGGCGCGCTGATCGGCAAGGTCGGCAGCGTCTTCACGAGCACGGCATCGCAGCACGGCGGTCAGGAAACGACGATCACCTCGTTTCACACCACGCTGCTGCATCACGGCATGATCATCGTCGGCGTGCCCTACTCGCTGCCCGAACTGACGGACATGACCGAGATCGGTGGCGGCACGCCCTACGGCGCGAGCACCATTGCCGGTGCGGACGGCAGCCGCCAGCCGTCTGCGAAGGAGCTCGCGATCGCACGTGCCCAGGGCGAGCGCGTCGCAAGGATCGCCGCGAAGCTCGCCTGATCGCGGCACGACTGGCTGCCGCGCGAGTCGTCCGCGGCACCGTGCAACTCCTGAAGCGCGCCACACGCTGCGCCGCGCTGGCGCTGGCAGACAAGTCGTGCCGGAGATATTCTCGGAACTCGTCCGCGGCAACCGGCACGGTGGGCTCGATGAGCGACGCGATCGAACAGGACGAGACACAGATGCTGATGCGCCCGTCGCTCGACGAGCGCGGCCGTCAGACTTTCGCCAAGCATCTGCGACAGTTCGTATTCGGCCCGGTGCGCGCCGCCGCGCAGCGCGCCTATGAGGCTCGTGTCGCGCCAAGCTTGCCGCAGGAGTCTGCCGGCCAGGTACGGCGCGAACGGGCGCGTGCAGCGCTGCTCCGCGAGCCGGAGTATCAGTTCTTCGCCGATCTGCACCGCATCGGCCAGGAGCAGATCTGGAGTTCGACCGCCGAGACCGTAGAGCGGCATGCCCGGTCCCTGCGCGACGCGTGGCGTGCGATCGACCGGCCGCGCGGCTCACTGACACTCGATCCGGCGATGACGGTGCCCGAGTATCTGCGCCGCATGGATACCCACTGCATGCCCGGCAGCTACTACAGCGAATGGCTCGAGGACGATCTGGCCAACGGTGCGCTCTACCAGCGCGGCAGTTTTCTCTATGCACCGAGCGGCGGTCCCGATATCGACGGCGCGGGCCAGGCCAGTCTCGCACTGCTTCGGGGCGCGTTGCCCGACTTCGTGCCGCGCCGTATTCTCGATCTCGGTTGCGGTACCTGCGGACCTCTGTGGCCGTATTTCGCGGCGTTCCCGCAAGCCGAGATCCATGGCCTCGACATCGGTGCGCCGTTGCTACGGTTTGCGCAACTGGCTGCGCAGAGGCGCGGCCTCGCCCTTCACCTGCGTCAGGCCGACGCTGCGCGCACCCGGTACGAGACCGGGTCCTTCGATCTCGTGACCGCACACATCATGTTCCACGAGACCGAGACGGAGGCCGTGCCCGCGATCCTCGCCGAAGCGCAGCGGATCCTGCGCGACGACGGGGTCCTGCTGATCGTCGATCTGCCCGATGCCGGGCGCATTCCCGACGTCTTCCAGCAGGTCATCTTCGACGGCGACGCCCATTACAACAACGAGCACTTCTGGCAGCGCATGCATCAGCTCGACTGGCAGGCGGAGCTCGAGCGCGCGGGCTTCCCGACCGGGCAGATCTCGTTGACCTCGGCGCCGATGATGCTCTATCAGCCACCCGGCGAGGACGGCTCGCCACCACGGTGGACGGCGGGCCGGTTTGCGTATTTCGCGGTCCTCGCGCGCAAGCGTGCGGCCGCGCCGGTCATGGAGCGCCCCGCATGAGCGAGACACAACGGCCCATACGCATCCCGCGTGCCGCGCGCGGTCCGCGACCGTTCTTCGGCGAGGGTGGCGAGCCGCTGAACCAGCTGCTGGCCGCCGTCACCGCGCTGACCGCCGAGCTGGCGACCCTGAGGCAGCGGGTGGTTGCGCTCGAGTCGCTCTTGAGCTCCGCGCGCATCGTCGAGCCGGGGGCGGTCGATTGCTTCGTGCCGGACGCCGCGGCGCGTGCCGAGCAGGCGCAGTGGAACGACGCGCTGCTGCAGCGCGTGTTCTATCGCTACCTCGAGCGGCAGGAATGAGACATCGCATCGAGACGCTGGCGCGCGATCATCCGCGGCGTCTGGCCGCGGTTCCTGCGGCGTTCGCACTCTGCCTGGCCTCGTCGACGGTGTCCGCGGCGCCGCCCGTGCCGTTGCGCCAGTATCCCGAGGAGTTGCCGGTCTGGAAGATCCCGAACATCCCGATGAGTGGCGAGGCCTACTACGCTCCGGACAGCCTGCACGTCATTGCACAGGTGCAGGACCCGCAGGCCGTGCGGCCGAGCGATCCGCGGGCCCGCTATGGGTCGTTCACCTACACGTTCACGGACCAGGGCACCGACATCAAGCGAATCAACGATCGCGGCATGGATGCCTGTTCGTTCTTCTTCCCCGACATGCAGCGCATAGTCTGGACGTCCACGCGCGACAACACTCATCTTGCGCCCGGCAGCTGGGACGACGAGTTGCAGTACCCCAAGGGTGCGGAGATCTATGTCTCGGATCTCGACGGCGGCAACGTCCAGCGCCTGACTTTCAACGAGTACTACGATGCCGAGGTCACGGTATCGCCGGATGGGCAGTGGATCCTGTTCGGCCGGCAGATCGACGGCCGGATGGATCTGTGGCGGATGCGCCCGGACGGCAGCGAACAGCAGCAGATCACGCGGACCGACGACTGGCAGGAGGGCGGCGCCGTATATCTTCCGGACAGCGAGACGATCCTCTATCGCGCATGGAAGCGCAGCGATTACGGGCGCAGCCCCTTGCCCATGACCCTGTTCACGATCCGTCACGACGGCACCGGACTGCGTCAGCTCACGTTCGACGACGAAATGAATTGGGCGCCGTTTCCAGCGCCTGACGGCCGTCATTACGTGTTCGTCCGCAATGTCGGACCGGAGAAACGCAATCGCGAGATCTTTCTCGGCAATCTCGAGGGTGGCGAGCCGATCCGTTTGACCTATAACGAGGGCTTCGACGGTTTTCCTTCGCTATCACCCGATGGCACGAAGATGCTCTTTACCCGCAAGCATCCTGCCGAGCTCGGCGTCTTCACTTACGTGATGGATGTTTCCTCGCTGAATCTCGGACCGCGAAAGCCTGCGTCCGCACGGTCCGCTAAGCAGTAACCGTCCCGGCGGCGACCCACTGCGCATACGGCTCGAATGCCGCCGCCACCGGCAGCGCATAGATGGCCGGCAGGTCGTAGTCATGCAGCTCGCGGATGGCTTGCTCCACGTCGCGATAACGATCGGCGACTGTCTTGGCGACGACGCGGAACTCGCGCTCCTGCTGCAGTGCCCCCTGCCATACGTAAACGCTCTCGATCTCAGAGATCTGCACACAGGCAGCAAATCGGCGCTCGACCAGCGCCGTGGCGATCCGCCGCGCATCGTCGCGCGTCGCGACGGTTGTCACGACCACGAGCAGTCCCGTCGTTCCACCACCTGAGTCCACAACCATCGTTGCTACTCCACCGCTTCAGGCGAGCAGCGCCAGCAGCTGCGCGCGTGATGGCCCCGGCAGCGGCGTGGGTTCGCGCGCGGCGCCCAGCACCTTCGCCCACAGTCCCGGTCGGGCGAACACCTCTCCCGGCAGCGCCAGGCAGCCGACGGTCTCGAGCACGGCACGGAATACATCGGCATCGTAGGGCATCGCCCTGGCCGCCGCCTCGAACTGCGGCGGCAGCGGCAGCACCGTCGTGACCGCCTCGGCCCGGCCGTCGCGCACGGCGTCGATCTGCTCGAGACGAGCCTGATCGGCCGCAAGCTGCGCCCAGTACCATGGCGCGAGCTCGGCCTCGGTGACCGCGTCCCAGCGCATGGCGAGGTCGCGCGGATCGTCCGGGCGGGTGCGCAGCAAGTCGCGCAGGCGTTGCGCGTGCAAAATGCCGACCGAGATACCGCGGCCGGCGGACGGATTCGTACAGGCCACGGCGTCGCCGACCGCCGCGAAACCCGTCGCGACCGGCGCGTCGTCGACGACGAAGCGCAGATAACGGTCGAGTATGCCGCCCATGACCTCGACGCCGGTGATCGGCTCGCCGTCCAGCCAGTGCGCGTGCAAGGGGCAGGCGCGCACGACGTTCATGAACTTCTCCGGTCGGCGGAATTCACGCAGCGGCCGATCGCTCGCCGGGGCCCACAGCGTCACCGACCACGTCGAGTTGTCGCCGGGCATCGTCAGGATCAGGAAGGTGCCGATCGGGCTGACCGTCGGCGCGATCGATTGCGGCAGTCGCGGGCCTCGAAAATAGCGCGTGTAGTAGACGAACGCGCACTGCTGCGAACGCGTCGTCGGCGCGCGCGCGCCGGCTGCCGTCAGCCAGCCCTCTAGCGGCGATCGTCGGCCCATCGCGTCGACGACGAGTCCGGCGCGCAGCTCGCCGTCAGCCGTTCGAACGCCAGCGACATGCGGGATCCCGCCGCGACCGGACTCGACCAGCAGGCCTTCGATCCTGACGCCGCGCCGGATCGTAAGCCGCGACGTGGCCTGCGCGACGCAGGCGTGGGCATATTCGACCGTCGGGCGCCGCGCCGTCAGATAGCGGAACCGCTCGTCGCCAGCGCGCGGTTCACGGTCCGTCAGCGAGGGCGGCAGCTGTCCGAGCATGTCGACCCAGGTTGCGCCCGCGCCCTCCAGCGCCGCGAACACCTCCGGCAGCTCGCGCTCGACGATCGCGCGGTACCGCGGCAGCAGGTTGTGCGGCTGGCGGAACTGCGGTACGCCGCGGCGCCGCCAGAGAAGCCATGCGTCGTCAGCCGAAGACGGCGGCTCCTGCGCATCGCGCTCGAGCAGCGTGACGTCGTGGCCGTCGCGCGCGAGCAGCATCGCGGTTGCGAGACCAATCACTCCGGCACCGCAGACGACGATTTGACTCATACGTCGATCCTAGAGCCAGCGGCGGACGCGGCGCATGTAGCCGGCATACTCCTCGCCGAACTTCTCCCGCAGAACGCGCTCCTCCGGCACGATCTGGAAACGTGTCAGATAAAGCACGAATGCGACGAGCATGATCGGCGCGAGCACGTTCCCGAGCCAGATCGCGAAGCCGAGGAGTACGAGCAGTAGCCCGAGGTACATCGGATTGCGCGTGTGACGGTAGATGCCCGTCGTCACGAGTGCTGTCGACTGCTCCGGGTGTAATGGATTGATCGTCGTGCGCTGCCGGCGGAACGCCAGCACGCCAGCCACTGCGACCAATAGGCCCGTCGTCGCGACGCACAAAGCCAGCGCGGTTGCATACGGCAGTATCCAGAGCCAGGTCGGCGCGATTCGACTGAGACCATACATCGCGATCGTGCAGAGCGTCGCGACGAGCGGCGGCGGCACGCGCAGTTCGAGACCGCTCACGTACGCCTCGCGAGGTAACGCGGGGCGCGCGGATGGGTCATCGGCAGGTCGCCGTATAAAATGCCACTCGGATAATACTCGCTCGCGAACTGTACTTTTGCAGCCGCCTCCTCACCGGCCACCGAAGCGATCAGCGCCAGCATCGCGTCGAGGCCAGCCGAAATGCCCGCCGACGACCAGAGCTGCCCGTCCCGGACGAAGCGCTCTTCGACCACCTCGACGTCGCCTAGCGCGCGCAGTCGCTCGAGCGAGGCCCAGTGCGTCGTCGCTCTCCTGCCGCTCAGCAGCCCGGCTGCGTGCAGCAGAAACACCCCCGTGCAGATCGACAGCACA
>CAZAWM010000036.1:18182-18531 GCA_964488605.1 uncultured Steroidobacteraceae bacterium
CGCGGCGATGAACTCCAGAGTGCGTGCGTTATTGACCGCGCTGTGCGTTCCCGGTCCGCCCGGTATGACGAGATAGTCGAGCGCCGGACAGTCGACGAATGACGCGTCCGGGTTCACCGAGAGTCCTTTGGCACAACGGACCGGCTCCTTGTGCTCGGCGATTAGTCGGCACACAGGTCCCCCGGCGAGCTGGTGCCATAGGCCCGCCATCTCCCAGGGTCCGGCGAAGTCGAGCTCCTCGACCTGCGCAAAGACTAGGACGCCGAGTGCCGGGGCCGGACCCATCCTAGCAGGTGCCATCGCGCTGCTCACCGCACTGTTCGCGGCCGGCTACGGCGTGATGTTCACC
>CAZAWM010000037.1:0-787 GCA_964488605.1 uncultured Steroidobacteraceae bacterium
TCGAAGCGTCTCGATTATTTCACGGGATTTGTCGACCAGCTCGCGCATTCGTGCCTTCTGCTGTTCGAGCTCCATGCTGAGCTGCAGTCTCTCATTGTTGACGCGGGCAGCTACCTCCTGCGCTGCGCGGACGCGTCGCTCGGCTGGCCCGCCACCAGCCTTCAGCTGGTCGCGCTCTCTGCGCAGCGTCTCCAGCTCCGACTTGAGACGCGCATTTTCCGCCTGGAGAGCCGTGCGTTCCGCAGCGAGCTGCTGCAGCTGCTGGATCGCTCGCGCACTGCCGCCGGTCTGCCGGGCCGTCTGTGCGCTCACCTGCGCCGCTGCGAGAAGCGCCGCGCAGAATAAGAAACCAGCGACACGTGATGCGGTCATCTTGCGCGTTCTCAGAAACTGGCGGTCAGATCGAGCTGGACCGTATCGACCCCGAATGGCGCACCGTCGATTTCGTTGCCACTGAGGTAGCGCAGTCGTGCCGCCACCTTCTCATTGAATGCGTAGTCGCCGCCAATGATGAATCCCTCGACGTCGGTGCCGCCAAGGCGGAAATCCGAGTCGGCGAAGGCGTCTAGCACCGCGTCCCCTTGCAGATAGCGATAGGCGAGGAACGCACGCCAAGCGCCAGCGCCATCGACAGCATGGTGACCGAAAGACACTTCCGCCAGATAACCCTTCGTCCGTTCCTCGATAGGTACGGTAGTACCGATCCGGCTCTGGATTTCTGCCTGGTCGAAGCCGATGTTCCGGACATAGTCCAGGTTGAGCGCGACTCGATAGCGCTCCCCGAAAC
>CAZAWM010000037.1:797-18306 GCA_964488605.1 uncultured Steroidobacteraceae bacterium
TAGCCGACAGTAGCGTTGACGAGCCGATAGTCGCTTGCGAGTGCGTAAAGGTTGGTGGTGACATCTGCATCATTGCGGATATCGAACAGAGTGTTGCCGCGCTGCACGAATCGTGGCGCCGAGAAATCGAAGGTCGAATCGTTGAGTACGTTCCTGATACCTGCGATGTTGCGATAGTCATATAGCGCTGTGGCGGCGCGCAGCCGATGTCCCCGCTCGAACTTCCAGTCGAAACCGAGCTGGGCGCCCAGCAGCCACTTGTCCCTACTGGAGAGTTCGACTTCCTGAATCGAGAATGCCCCGATAGTGGCAAACAGATATCGCGAGGTGCGGTCACCCGGACCGAGACCCAGGCGATACTGACTGGCCAGGCCTTCGAAAGTCAGATCAGCGTCCCAGACGAGTTCGGTCCCCCACCACGGATTGGGCATACGGCCGCCAGAGACGCTCAGATGGTGCCGTGCGTCACCACTGAGTCCGGTCCATCGAGCGTACAGCAAATCGATACTGCTCTCATATTTGGACGCATATCTGCCCAAATTCTGGTTCACGGAGATTGGGCTGCTCGAGTCCCCGGTCGTCAGCCGCGCGGCAGCAGTCCAGCCCCCGCCCAGCTCCGTGTCAAAACCAAGACGAAGTCGCGCTCGCAGACGTTGCCTATCCTCGGTAACGTTCTCGAACGCGTCGACGCCAGCACGGGCGACGCCACCGCGCTGATTAACGGTCACAAAATCGAGATACCTGTTCGGAAGATTGTCGTCCGCGAACATGTCGAACTCGGAGCGGACGCGAATGTCTCCGTTCCACCGCATTCTCTGAATCCAATCCGGTAATGCGGCCGGGACACCCCACCGTTCAGCTTTGGCCTGCTCGACGACTTCCTTGGCAACCTCGTCCGTGAGTTCATGGACCACCTCTTTACGGATCTGGTCACGCACGATCTGCGGGACGTAGGGAACCCGTACGGCTCCCTCATCGGCCTGCGCCGCGGCCTCCTCGGCCGCCTTGCGTTGCGCAGCTTCGACCATCGCCGTCGCCTGTTCGCGCGTCAATACGCCTTTCTCGACCAGACCCTGCAGCAGATTGACAACCGTCAACCGCAATTCGTTGAGGCCATGCTGCTCATTCGACTGGGCCGCGGTGGCGCTGTCGACAGTCATCAGAATGCAGATGGCAAGGGTCGGAATCAGACGGCCGTTCATGACGGGCTCCTCAAGCTCGTGACACCAGCCGCAGGCTTACCGGTTGCGGCATATCGGGTGGCGGGGGCTGCGAAAAGCGCCCGATGCGACCCAGTGCCGCCTCGATCGCCTTGTCGCGAGCCACGTCGCCCGTGGATTGGGCCAGTCTGTACCGCTCGATCGAGCCGTCGGCCCGCACCCAGATCCGCACACTGACCGAATACGATCCGCGACGGGCACGGCTGTCTTGCTCGAGCTGGCCCAACAACTCGCCCTTGATGACATTCGCATACCAGTTGAAGGCGCTACTGCCAGAAGCCAGGAGGTCCCGGCCGCCCTTGCGGGCAACGAGCCCGAAACCATCGGCGCCGGCCGTTCCTTCGGCATCCAGCCCAAGCCGATCCCCAGGCGGCGGTTCATCGCTTGGCGTCTCCGGCGTCGGCGCCGGCTCCGGTACATCGACCTGTTCTTCGGGTGGGGGCGGTGGTTCGACTTCCGGCGGCGGCGGCGGCGGCGGCGGCCGGATGATCCGAACCTCTTGCACGACCTGCCGGTGCGGATCCGGTTTGGTCACCATCCAGTTGCGAATCAGCACCACGAGCGCGACGACGACCGCAGCGACGATCACGGTTGTGATCGCGGTCGGCAGGTAACGCAACGACACGGCTCTAGGCGCAGCCACTGACGCCACCTACTTCACGATCTTCTGGGTTACGAGGCCGAGCTGCGTAATCTCAAGACGCCCCGCAATGTCGAGCACATCCACGACACGCTGATACTGGACGGTTGAGTCCGCCTTGATGATCAGCGGAAGATTCGGATCAGCTGCCTTGTACTGTCCCAGCAGCGTTTCGAGCTCCGCCAGCGTGACCGGGAACGTATCGAGGTAGATAGTGCCATCTTCCGTGACCGTGATCGCCTTTGTCTTGGATTCGGCGATAGATGGCTGGGCACTGGCTTTCGGCAAGTTGACCTTGATGCCCTGCACACTCGCGGTCGTCATGATGATGAAGATGACGAGCAGCACGTAGGCGAGATCAAGCATCGGCGTGATGTTGATCTCATCGTAGACTTCTACTTCACCGGTAGGCGCAGACACGCAGCACCTCAGGAGACGTAGGCTTCGGCGACGCGGGTGACAAATTCATCGACAAACACACGCATGTCGGCAGTGATCTCCTTGATGCGCGTGTTGAGGTAGTTGTACCCGAACAGACACGGGATCGCGACGCCAAGACCGGCGACGGTAGCGACCAGCGCCGCGGCAATGCCCGGCGCGATCGAGTTGACGTTTACATCGCCGCTCGCCGCAATCGAGGCGAAAGTGATCATGACGCCTATCACCGTGCCAAGCAGCCCGAGGAAAGGGCCGCCGGAGATCGATATCGTCAACCAGACCATCTGCTCGGAGAGCCTTTGTGTCATCCGGGTCAGCGACGCGTCCATCGTCGCGCGAATCGCCTCGATCGAGGCGGGCGAAAGGGTCTTGACATGATTGGCTCCCACTGACTGGCCCGCCAGCCGTTTGTTCGTCTCCCTTACACCATGGTGATAGAGCCGGTAGAGGGTCGAGACTCCGAAATTGTGCTTACTGGCGGTGAGCACGCTCATCAGTTGCGAGCCCCGGCCGGTCTCGAATGCAGCGTCCTCCTCGTCGCTGTCGGGATTGGTGGCATTGGCCACCCGATCCAGTGCCGCCGGATCCGCGCTGAGCTTGCGGAACTCGGCGAGAAACTGGGCATTGCCCTTGACCACGCGATTCAGCAGGATGGTCTTGCCGATCATGATCGCCAACGACATCAGTAGCAGCACGATGCAGAGCACGATGACGACCCAGCCGTCGACGGTGACGTTGCGCAGTGTCGTGGCGAGATAGCCTTCACCGCCACCTTCCTGCTGCGAGTCGCCTCCGTAGACGACCAGCGGTGCGACCATGCCCTGGCTGCGTGCAGCGGCCTCCAACCATTCGTTCGGCCGCGCCACGTTCGAGACCTGAAGCTCGTCGAGTTCCCCGACGAATCCTCGCTCGCGGGAGGCGCCGGCGCCAACCGTCAGGACCCCAGCGATCGGAACGAGCGCGGCAGCGGCGCGGGCCGCCTCGTTACCGTTGACGAAAAGCTGGATTGTCCCGGCACCCGCGCGCAGTGCCAGATGGATCCAGCTACCCGTCTGCAGAGGCTCCGCCGCGCTGGCACGTGAGATACCCGATCCACGGGACTCCAGGCTCGCGTAGGCATTCAATCCATCGATGCCGAGCTCGATGCGGTTGGCGCCATCGCTGAGCGAGATCACCCGCGCATCGTTTTGCGGAGCGTCGAGTTTCACCCAGGCGGACAGCGTCAGCCCCTTGTCGGGTACCAGCTGCAAACCCTGATTTGCCGGCACTTCGATCGCTTGGCGGCCATTGAACCGCACTCCCGCCCCGATCAGTGATGCGGGGTTCGGCTCGGCATCGAACGCACGAGGCTCCGTCTTGTAGGCGGTCGCATCCTGCGGACTGCCCGATGCTGCGCCAAAGTGATACACCAGCACCGTATTGACATCGAAGGTGCCCGCCATGTCGGCGCCATCCGACGCGTCCGGATTGCCATAGTAGAGGAAGATCTTGTCTGCGGTCGCGCCTCCGGTCAGGCGCGGCAAGCGGACCCACACCAACGCCATCTGCGAGGTTGCGTCGAAGCGTTCGATGTGGTGCTTCAATGGCGTCTTGTCATCGGCGGCAATGAACCGAAAGTCCGAACCATCCGGTTTCGCATCCGCGAAGAACTCGAAGTTGCCTAGACTCAGGCGAATCAGCACCGGCACATCCGACGGGCTGCCCGAGATGTTGGCGCCTGCTGAGCTCAGATCGAACGTGATCTCCTTGCGAAACTTCCAGTCGTCGTTCCACCACGCTAGTGCAGGCGGCGAGAACAACGCGCCCATGGCCGCAAGAGTCAGGAACTTCGCTGCGCTGCGAATGAAGTCCATCGGAATTCTGTCCCCATGCTTGACCCGCCACGGGGGCCCGCATGTCTTCGCGAGCCGGCTCAGGTGCTGGTTATTCCGGGGATTATCGAGAGGGTGTATGACGTTCTCGTTGCGCGCGCTGACACAGTGCGGACACAGATTGCCCGCACCATAGCGCCGAGTCCCCACAGCCGAGTGACCGGGCGTCGCATGCCCAAGCAGAGCCACCGATCCCTTACTGCAGTGACTCGCTCCATGATGCTGGTGGTCGGGCTGGGGGCTTCTTTCGGGGTCTATGCCGCAGACAACGCCGACACGGGTGTCGTGGAAGCGCTGCGACAGACGCTTACGCGGCGCTACCCTCAAGTGGCGATCGTCGACATCTTTCCGGCAAGGATTCCTGGTCTTTGGGAAGTGTTTACCGGGAATTCGATCGCCTACGCGGACAGCACCGGCGAGTACCTGCTCGTCGGCCAGCTGCTCGCCACGGCCACCAACGAGAATGTGACGGCCGCGCGTCTCGACGAACTGAACCGCATCGACCCCAGTCGCATCCCGCGCGACCGGACGATTCAGTATAAGAAGGGTAATGGTCGCCGGACGCTGTTCGTCTTTGCCGATCCCGACTGCCCGCACTGCCAACAGCTCGAAAAGGATCTGGCCTTACTCGATGATTTGACCGTGCACATTGTGCTCTACCCGCTCGCGTCGATTCATCCGGAGGCGCCCGCAAGGGCGCGTGCGATCTGGTGCTCAGCCGATCGGGCGGCAGCGTGGAGCGCATGGATGCTCGAACGACGCGCGCCCGCCGAGGCCCAGTGTGCCGACGACACGGTGGACCAGCTCGTAGCGCTCGGCCGGGAGCTGCGTGTGATCAGCACCCCGACGCTGGTATTCGAGAGCGGGCGCCGCTTCAGCGGTGCGCCTACACGCGCGCAGCTCGCGGCGTTACTGGCGGCGGAGAGCACCACGGCGAAGTGAATTGGAGTCGGCGTCACATGGGCTGGCTCCGCGCCGCTTGCCGCGCTCCGTCCCTCCTGAGCTTCAGGGCCGGCGATTCCGCTTCAGGCATTCCTCGTCGGTTGGTTTACAGACCTCCTCGCCGAAGCCCTCGATGAATACCTCGAGCCAGCCGATCGCGGACTCGGCGAGCGGCGCGCTCTGTGCGTCGCCCCGAGCGCCCGCATCCTGACTAACCGCGGCTGCCGCGGCACTGCTCGCGGTGCTTGCGACATTGCTGACGCCTGACAGTCCGGCGGCAAGCCCGCCGGTATCGACAGGCACGCCGACTGAGACGCCACCGATCTGGATATTGTTCGCACCGATCACCGCCGTCGCGAAAATCGTACAGTTCCGACAGACAATGCCGGCGTCACTGGCATTGACAACGCCACGCGGCGCGAACAGATCGACATCACCGGGTTGACGCCCTGGAGTCGTCGCGAGGGTCTGGATACCGCTGCCGGTCAGAGCGGCCGGAAAGCTGACGACCGGGAAGCCATTGTCGTCGAATGTAATCAAGGGTGGTGGGGCCGAGATAGCGGTTTTCGCACCGCGACCGGCATCGCTGTCGCCCCGTGTCGACCATATAAGGATGTCACCGCCATCGGCCGCAAACACGCGCGACTCGTTCACCTCGAAACTGCCGAACGCCGCCGCACGAACGGACCCACTGCTTTGCGCGACGATCCCGAGCTGGTCGGGTGGTTTCGTGACGCCGAATGCTGCAGGTGGTGTGGCCAGACCGACATTGATGCCGCCACCGGGCGCCAGCAGATCGATGTCTCCGCCGTCGAGGGTGTAGATTCGACTGAAGAACAGACGGATATCGCCTGCAAACCGATTCGTCTCGCCGGCATCGACATTAGGATTCGAACCCGGCAAGAAGGTCTCGAGTGCGGTAAAGGCGGGTGAGACGTCGCCGTTGGCCGCTCCCGGCTGCGCCGCAATTCGTCCTGCAGAGCGTAGCTCCGCGAACAGGATTTCCTGAAGCAGCGCGGATTGGCGCGCGCGTGACACCTTGCTAACGTCCATGAACAGCGCCAGAGCTTCGGCAGCGTTTGTCGCAGGCGGGGAGTCGATCACGCGATCCGTGACCAGCGAAGTGACGTAACGGATGAGTAGCGCTTCGTAGTCGACGAGTGTGGCCAGGTAGTCGGTGCGTTGTCTGACATCCGCTCCGACGGCGACTCTGCCCGATCCAGGTTCGTCAGGGGAGCCGTCCGGGAAAAGCCGATCGAGAAAACCGGCGCGCTCCTCGGTCGAGAGTGCCGTAAACAAGGCGAAGGCTCCCGCCGAGTCTTCGCCTCGGCCAGTGCTGGTGCCAGTGACGAACCCGCGCAGTCGCGCCAGCAACTCGAGACTCTGCTCGAGATAGCGGCGAATGAACGCACCAAAGTCGCGTGCGCCATCCCCGACACCGGCAAGCACACTGACGGATGCGCCTTCGTCGGCCAGCGCGAGGTTACGCAGATTACCGCGCGTCGTGATGCCGGCAGAGGCCTGCAGATCGACGTTCCGCCCCGCCTCGAGCTGCAGTCGGCCTGGACCATCGACTGCGATCGAACGCAGGTTCGGAGAAATCGCGCCGTTCGGCTCACGGCCGGTCGAATAGGTGATGTCGCGCCCGGCCGCTACGAGGGTCAGGTCGGTGGGCACGACATGCTGGACTGTCAGCGACAGATCGCGGATGTCCCGACCGGCGATGATGCGGGCCGCGCGTGAGAAGTACAGTAGCGAAGTATCGGCAACGTCATCGACGCGATGCAGGATACTGCCACGCTGCGCGACGAGACGGATCGGTTCGGAGGTCGGCTCGCCGGCCGGCCGACGCGAAGGCGAAGCGAGCGGCGTCGTGGCGTTGAAGCGTCGATCGTTCGTCAGGGCGGTGTCGAGCACGTCGAACAGGAGCGCGAAACTGCCAGACGGCGCCGCAACTGACGGCAGGCTTTCCGGATCCGCATCCGACACGATGATCGACCCGAGACCACGCGTGCCGAGCCGCAGGTCGTCGCGCGCGAACAGCGCGAGATTCCCGCGGACCGACGGATAGAGAGTCAGCGGTGCCGCGATTTCCACATCGCCGGCCAGCGACGCGAGCTCTAGGCGTGGCGGCCCAATGCGCAGTGAGGTTGTCGCGTTATTCACCTGCGTCAGGAACATCGTGTCGCGGAAACGACGCACGAGCGCACCGTCAGTCTGATCGTCGAGCAGCAGTGAGACGGAACCGCCGACGCTCTTGATGCTCGCCATCGAATCCACGCCGTAGCTGCTGAAATAGGACTGGTTCCGGAGATTGACCGTCCCGAGTTGGCTGATGCCCTGTGGCAGCAGACTGAAGTTGACGACCGACTCGATCGTCGCCGGGCCGAGCGAGGTGACCTCGAACCGGCCGGTGCCGAGAGCGAGGATCGGGTAGAGCCCGCGCCGTCCGGACTCGCCGCTATCGGCGGTCAGGGCACCGCCGGCGCGTATGCGCCCTTCGCCACCACCGATCTGAAAGATACCACCACGTATGTCACCGCCGGCCGCGATGTCGATGTCGCCTTGGCCGAGCAACTCTACCCGATTGTTTTCGGCGGCGTTGCCGCCGACCTGTCGGCCGATCGAAGGGGCAACGACCGAAAGCGTGTCGATGTCTCCACCGGCACGAACGAAGACGCTGCCGCCACCGAGGGCACCGACGTTCTGCTCGAAGCGCTGGAAATTGACTGTCCAGCCCGTAGCGATCGTATTGAGGTTGCCGGGACTCCGCCCCGTGCGCCAGAGCCAATCGGTGATTAGCCGGTTCGTCTGGGCACCCCGCACGTTGCCTTGGGCAAAGATGCGTATGTCACCTCCGTCGACTGGGTAGACACGACCGCCGAGATTGCCGCTGCCGCTGAGCAGAACGCCGCCACCATCGCGGCCCGCGGTGTACAGCACTGAAGCGCGGTTGCCGAGCGTGAAGTCCCGGCCAGCGGCGACTTCGATGTCACCCGTGCCGGTGCGAACCATGCGTAGGACGGAGTTGGCAGCGCCTATGCCCGGGGTACCCGCCGCGATCTGCACATTGCCGACACCGTCCGGCAACTCGTGCAGTGGCCTGACGGCGAGCGGGTCCGCGCTGCCGAGGTCGGCGCCGCCGACCAGCCGGTACGACCAGGAGCGTCCGGTCGCGGTCAGCGTAAAGGCCGCGCTACCGGTCAGATCCGTGAATCCGTCCGACAGCGACGCATCGAGCAAGAGCGAGCCGGGCGCGCGCAGTGTCAAGATTCCTGGCTGCTCCGGCTAGCGCCAGCTCGCCAGGTTCCATCCGCTGCTCAGGCGCAGATTGCCAAAGGAATTGCCCGTGCCTGCCGCCGCTCGGACCTCTATACCAGGCAGCACCGTCAGGGCGGAGTCCGCCGCCCAGCCCAGTGCCGCGACCACTTTGCGCGCGTTCGCCATGAACGTGGTCGCCTGCGCGTTCCAGGGCGAGCTCGGCGCGGTTTCCGCCGCGCCGATCAGACCATCGGCATCGGTGTAGATCTCAAAGGCCTCGAGATCGACCGTGCCGGCGCCGCGTACCGCCGAGGCGGACAGGCGCAGCCGGTCGTTGCCGGTGTCGGCATCGAGTACCGACAGGGCGGCTGCCCGATCCACGCGCAGATCCAGCCTGCCCGACCGCGGCGCCTCGACGCCGGGAGCACCCGCGCCTGCGCTGACGTCGATCTGTGCCGTGTCCGCGACGCGCAGGGCGCCACCAGCAGCGGCGCGCAGCGCGACCCGACCACCGTTGCCGTCGACTGCGGTCGCGGCAGCGTCTATCCGCCCGGCGACCGATATTTCCCGCCCGGCCGACAGCACCACAACGCCACCGTCGGGGCCACGGGCATCGATGCTCCCGAGCACGCCGATATTGCCCCCGTCAGCCGTCAAGGCGACACGACGGGCCACGAGCCGCTCACCCGCGCCGACGACCAGATCTCCAGCACCCCGCAGTCGGATGTCCCGCTCGCCCCCGAAGCCTCCGTCGTTGAGTCGGGCATTCAGCGCAGAGAAACCGCCGAAGTCGACTGCGTCGAGCACGAAGGATCCACCGCGGCCCCCGCCGTGCGCCGTACCCCTGAGACTGCCGAGCATGTCGATCACGCCGTTCGCCGCCCGCAGTTCGATGCGACCGGCATCACCGTCGGCCGCTGCCGAGACGTCGATCGTTGCGCCCCGGGCGATCTCGATGCCGCCGTTCTGGGCGAGCAGCCGCACGGTGCCACCGGGAGCGGTGACGCGAACATCGTCGAAGTCCAGTGTCTGACCAGCCAGGCGCAGCTCGGCGCGCTCTCCGAGTACGATCGAGCGACCGGTCGAGCCCGGTACGACTGCGGTTTCGACTCCGGTAGATCGCACCGCGAGAACACCGGCCGGCGCCGCGACGACCGTATCAACCGCGACGCGTGCAGCGGCGAGATCGAAACGGGCGCCCAGGCCCGGCTCGCGGGCTGTCGGGACCGCTTCGCTCGGCTCCGACTCCGCAACGCCTAGGCTCAGCGCGCCGGTTGCGCCCAGCACCGTGCGCACCCCATCGGCCGCAGCCACCCGCGCAGTCTCGATAGCCGCGGCGCCCGCGAACTGTAGTCTGGTGTCAGCCAGCGAGAAAAGCTCGCGGGATCCGCGCAACAGGGTCCGATCGAGACCGAGGAAGCTGAAATCGCCGCCGCCCAACAAGAGCTCCTCGGCGAGCAGACTGAGCCGGCCTGTGCCCGTGTCGGATCCAGTAACCGCACTGGCTGAGCTGTTACGCAACTCTATGGTTTGCGCGCGCAGCGTGGTCTCCGCAGAACCTGAGCGAACGCCATCGCCGGCGCGCACGCCGGCCGCGTCGATCAGGAGCCGACGTACTTGCAGTTCGCTCACACCGAATAGATCAATGGTCGTATTGCTGCGCAGACGCAGCTCGCGCAATTGCGACGCGGCGAACGTGTCGGAAGACAGCAGCAACCCCTCGTCGACCGAGTCGACTTGCCCAAGCGTGATGCGGCCTGCACCGAGACTCAGCGAGCCGGACGTGGACAGGACGCCGGCGGAGCGCGCGTCGCGGGTGGCATCCAGCAACAGCGAGCCGTCGCCGGCCTCGAGTACGGCGCCTGAGGCGACCCGCAAGTCGCCCGTTGAACCGGTGACGGCAGACCGTCTGATGTCTGCCGCAGCCCCATTCGCGACCCTGACGATCGCACTGTCACCACGCAGGAGCAGCGTCGTGCCCGGTGCACGCGAAGCCGACGCGTCGGCCGCAATCCGCGCGTTCTGCTCGATCGCTACCGTGTCAGTCGCGACGAGCAGCAACTCAGGCGCGCTGATGCGGGCGTCGGCACCGATGCGGACCGAGCGCGCCGCGACAACGATGCGCGCACCCAAACCGTCCGCGGTGCGCGTGCCGCCGAGCAGGACACTCTCGGCCCCTAGCGACGCCAGATCTTCCGCAGCGACCTGAATGATGCCGCCGCTGGGCGCAGAGGCTCGCTCTCGCACCACTTCGAGGCGTTCCCCGCTGAGATCGAGCGCCGCACCACGCCCTCCCTCGCGAGGTACCGCCCGCAGCCGGCCCTCGAGCGCCAAGGCCCGCCCTGCCTGGATCGACAGAGTGCCCGCGTCGTTGGCGAGTCGCGGTGGCGCGAGACCCGCGGCAGCATACTGGGTCGCAAAGAACTCACTGGCACGTCTGACGTCGTAGCGGGCCTCGGCGCTCGCCGTCGCGCCCGGGCGGACCGCGAAGCCGCGGCGGCGTGGATCGCGGATCGAGGTGCCGGTCAGCGTCCGATAGCCCGCAACGATGGTGCTGCCATCCAGTCGTGGCAACACCGTGTCTTCGGGCAGGTCGTCGTAGCCGTCGACGGCTGTGACGAGGTAGGCACCGGGTAGCAATGCGTAGCGGGCCGGCAGCAAGGTGTAAAACCCTGCGGCCAAGCCGCCGCCCCCGGCCAGGTAGACACTGTCGCCGGGTCGCAGTGAGCTACCGACCGCCGCAGAAGGGTCGAATGGTGCATACGCCAGACCCAGTGAAGGCAGCACCGCGAACTGGTCGGGCCGCAGCAGCGGATCGAGTATGTCGCGGGTCCCGGTCGTCCCAGGCACGAATTCATACGCGAACAGGTCGCCGCCGCCGCTCACATCGACGACCGCGCCCGGCAGGAAGTCGACGCGATCCGCCTGCAGCAGTACCCGCTGCACTGGCACCCGCTCGGCACCCGCTCCGTAGACGATCGTCCGGCGAGGCAACTGGTACGTCCAGTCGAAGCCTCCCTGGGTAGTGCCGAAGGGGATCAGCGCGCCCTCGGCTGAGGTCGAAGTCACGCTGCTGGGCTGCAGCGTCAACTGGCTGGCGCGAAGCGCGATTTCGCCGAACGGTGCACGCAGCGCGCCGGCCTGCTCGATGTAAGGAGCACTGACCGTGAGCCGACCGGCAGCCGAAAATACGAGGTCGCGCTCGCCCGGTGCGGCCGTGAACCGGATGCGGCCATCGACCGCATCGCGGCTCATGAGGGTGAAATCAGTCAGCGTCGAGGGGTAGAGCTGGCGCGCGCGGAACACCAGATCGCCCGCCGTTTCGAGGAGACCGAGCGGCACGGGATCATACTGCGACTGTACGCCACGCAAGCGGATGTCACCGAGGCTCGCGAACTCGGTCGTCGCGAAGCCGAAAAGCCTCGCCGTACCGACGAGTTCGATGAAGCCCGCCGACACCGACAGCGTGCCTTGCCCTGCCACCGGCACGTCGTCTGCGCCGCCGCCCTGACGCTCAGCATCGGCATGCCCGAGTGTTACCGCGGACGCCGCGATGCGTGCATGGCCGCCATCGGTACGATAGCGAGCGGCATCGAGTGAGATGCGCCCCCGCAGCGAGAGGTCGAGATCACCGCGGAAATCGATCTGGCCGGGTACGGCGCCGACGATGATCTGTCCAGCGGAGAGCAGGTCGAGACCGCGCGCCGCCACGTCGAGGAAGTCAAACCCCGCCGACTCGATGCTGTCGGCGGCGAGTAGGGCCTGACCAGCGTAGGCCGCGGGCACACCGGTGCCCGGTGGCACGATCAAGGGAGCCAGCGTGTCGCTGAAGACGATGCGCCGCGGAGCCGTGGGAAGCAGGTTGCCGAGCACTCCCGGATCGTTGCGGCGCGTGGTGTCCAGCAGCACGCTCAGGGATCCGCCGGCGACGTCCGTCGTACCGCCGCGGGCGCGCAGGCTACCGCCGAGCAGGATGCTCTCCGCCGCGCTCAGCCGTACCGATCCGCCGCGCGACCCCGTCGGCTGCGCCACGAAACCGCCACGGCCGTCCGCAGATACCGGGACGTCCAGAGTGGCCGAAGTACCGGAGACGTCGATCATCGAACCCGGTAGCGTGATCACGGAGCCGCGTGCTGCATCCAGCGTCACGGTGCCGCCGTCAAGCACGTCGCCTCTGCGGCGCCCCGTTTCGTCAGTGAACACCAATGCGCGGCCAGAAACATCGACGCGTGCGCCGGACCCGAGCCAGATCGCCTGCTGCGATGCGAAGTCGCTCAACGTCAGATCGGAATCGAGCCCGAACGTGACGGCCCCGGCGGGCGCGAGCAGCGTCCCCTCGAACTGCACCGTCGTGTTCGAGCGCAGCGACACCGTCGCCAGCGGGTCGAGATCGATCAGCGCGCCGACTCCGATACGCAGGGACGGCGCACTGGTGAAGTTCGCCGTGCCGAAGGGGCCGGCAGTGGCGGGCTGCCGGACCGACATCGACAGATTCACTGGCCGTCGCAGCAGCGGGTCCAGCTGCGTGACCCGTACCAGGGTGTCGAAATCGACTCCCGTTGGCGCATTGATGGGGCTGCGCGCAAACTCGTAATTCTGCTGGCGCAGACCGAGAACGGTGTCGGGCCGCACGGCCAACTCGCCGAAGTTAGCGCTCAACCGCAGACTGCTGAAACCGCCCGCGTTGAGCCGCTCCGGTGAGAGCCATAACGTCGAAGCCTCATTGCCGCACCGCTGCGGTGCGACGCAGATCTGGTTCGCAGTGAATGACAGTGTTCCGCCATTGGTCAGCGCGAAACCACGGAGTTCCGTTTCCAGCACGAACGCCACAGGCTCGCCGCTCACGGTCGGCGTGACGCCCAGCGTGATGCTGCCGCCGCGACCTCCTATGACGTCGCCGCCGCTGCGTCGCCACGCACCAGCCGACACGTCGATCACCGTGCCACTGCTCGTTCGCAACGCGGACTGCTCGGCCGTCAGGCTGACGCGACCTCCCGAGATGTGTAGCGGAGCAAGCGGTCGACCGAAGCGTGGATCATCGTTGATCCAGCCACCGCGGGCCAGAAGCTGCACTCCGGGGCCGAGAACGATGCCGGTGGCCGTTTCGTCGGTGACGGTCGGTCGCGCGGTAAAAGCGATGCTGCCCCCGGGTGCCACGACGTTGGCGAGCACGTCCACGCCGGAGCCGGTGAGCGCAAGTGAGCCTGCGGCCGGCACGCTTACCCCGCCTTCTGCTGTGAGACGGATGCGCCCGTTTGCAAAGACGGCCAGTTGCGCGCCGGCACCGTCACCGAGCAGTTGCGGGCGAATGCGGCTTGTGGTCAGTCTCGAGGGCCAGGCGTCGACGGATACATCGAACGGCTGGCCGGCATCATTCAGCAGGCCCGGCAGCACCAGGCCGTCACCGATCACCACTGGACCGAGCAGGTAGTTGGGAGCGGCTCCGCCGCCCGAGACCGGTGTCGCGTTGCCGAACACGAGGCTCGCGCCGCGCGGCAGCTGATTGCGCGGCCGAGTCGCGCCGGCGGGGAGTTGGGCCGCAGGCAGACGCTGATAGCGGCCGACAGTCGTGTTACCGATGACACGGCCATCGAAGATCACCCGCGGAGCGAGAATATTGAGAGTGCCCGCATCGCGTCCTTCGACATAGCCGGCTTCGAACGTTCCGCGCGCTGCCGCGCCGAAGCCGGTGTAGGTATTGCTGATGCCCCACTTGACGAAATCGACGGTGACGACGTCGGCTACCCCGACGTAACGACGCTCCGGGTCGGCATTCGCCATGTCGTATAGGCGACCGTCTTCGCCGAGCAGCTGGCTGGTGATCAGGTTACCGTCGAGGAAGCGCAAGACGCCACCGGAGAGATCGAGGGTTGCGCCATCGGCAACGATGACATCACCGGAGGACTGCAGGGTGATGGTGCCGCCGTTGAGGCTACGCTCGGCGACCGAACGGGTGATCGTGGAGACGTCACCGGTCAGATCCGCGAGCGGTGTGCCGATCCAGGTCGTACCGTCAGCACGCGTACCGGTCTGACGGATGTCCACCGTGACCGGTGTGCAGCGATCAGCGGTACACCGCAAGGGCCCGTCGCGCTGTATGGGGCTGTTTGCCAGCTGCGAGCCGCGCAGTTCGACGGTGAGCAGATTACTCTGCATCGGCAGTTCGGCGCGCGCGCCGGCGACGTCGAGGCGCGCGCCGCGAGCGATACTAATGCGCGCATCGTCGCCACTGGCCGGAAAAGCCGCCGGGGCGACGCGCGGGTCGGCACGGGCGATGATGTCGATCTGCCCTGCACGGGCGGTAACCTGGGCCTCGCGCCCTATATCGATACGGCGTCCTTCCAGGAGCACGCGCGAGGCGGGCTGCGGGTTGACGTCGACCGACCGGTCACGCGGGTCGTCATCGAGCGTCACAGCGGTGTCGCTGCGCGGCGTGAGTCGCAAGGTTCCGCCGTTGCTCGCAAGCAGCGTTGGATTGGAGGCGCCGCCGGTCACGGTGGCGCCGTCGCGCGCAAGCAGCCGAATCGAGCCGTTGGCGCGCACGGACGTCGTCGCACTGATGCGGCCGGACTGATTCACCGCGAGGCCAACCAGCGTTACATTGCCGCGGGCTGCGTCGATCTGGCCTACGAGATCCTCAGGGCGGGCGACTGAGCCGTTGGACTCGCGCCCGTTGCTGACGGTACCGCCGCCGCTTACCTCGACTAGCAGGCCGCGGAGGTCTGGATCGGTGCTGCTGACGAGATAGATCTGCTGGCCGGCGGCCAGCACCGTCTGACCGTCTGGGGTGCTGATCACGCCCTCGTTGCTGACCGTCGGTGCAAACAGCAGCACCTGGCCGCCGGGGGACGTGATGCGCGCTCCCTGCTGGACCTGCACGGCACCGCTTTCGAGGCTTGCGCCGGCCGCATCGCGGTACGCAGTGAAGGCCGGTGCGCCAGCCTGCGCGGCACGCGCGATGCCGAGTTGCAATGCCTCCGGCGTCAGATCGAGCGACGCCGCCACGAGGCCGCCGACGTTCACCTGCGCGCCATTGCCGAAGACGATCCCGTTGCGATTGAGCAGATAGACGCGGCCGGTGGCCGTCAGGACACCAAAGATCCGGCTCGGCGCACTGTCGAAGATGCGGTTCAATGCGACCGCGCTGGCGGATGGCTGCGTGAAGTCGACCCGGCCGTCGGGTCCGATGTTGAAGCTCTGCCAGTTGAATACCGCCGCGTCCGTGGTCTGAGTCACCGTCAGCGTGTTGCCAGTTTGCGTCGCGGCACCCGCACCGCTGCTGACGAATGACGGCACGGACGGACCGCAGACGCCGGCGACGCACGGCACAGGCAGCTGCTGTGCAGACACGCTGCCGCTCAGGACAACCAGTGCAGCGACAGCCCAGAGCGGTACGGGAGGCCATACACGCATATCAGAACCCATACTTCACGGAGAAATGCAGGCGAGAGGCGCCGCGGGCGATACGGTCGGAAGGCACGAGAGGGTAGGCCCAGTCGAGCGCGGCATCGAGGCCACGCAGTCCCCTCAGCCGCAGACCGAGGCCCGCACTGGCGAGATCGAACTCGGCGGCCTGCTCGGGCTGCGGGTCGATGATGCTGGTGATTCCGGCATCGTAGAACAGGAACAGGCGCAGATCCTCGCTCCATGACCCGAGCCGCGGGCCGAGGTTGGGACTCCGCAGTTCGAAACTCGCGCTGAAACCGAGGTCGCCGAGCTGCTCGGACTCGACGTAGCCACGCACGGTATCGACGCCACCGACGGCGAATTGCTCGTTGTTGATCAGCGGCTGGGTGGTAAACTGGGTTCCGATGCGCAGCGCCGCGGTGAACCCCTGAGGGAGTGCGCGCTCGACGCCACCGCTGCCGCGCAACAGAAAGTAGTTCGGTCGAGCGCCTACCCGCTTGCCGAGCTGACCGTTCGGCGAGTTGGCCTCGGCATTGAACTCGGCAGGCTCGTTCAGCAGACCGCGCAGGCCGAAGAACGCACCGAGGCTCCAGTTGGTACGCCAGTGTTGCCGGCGGGTGCCGCCGGCGTAGACGAGCGACCACGCCCCATACTCGATGGGCGTGTCGATGGAGCCGCCCTGCTCATCGAGGCGGATGCGTTCTTCGAACCGCTTGAGGTCGAATCCAACCGTCAGGTTGTGGTTCGCGCCCTCGGCTGCGGACAGTACTCGGATATAGCGTCCGCCATAGATCCGGCCGCTACCCAGGACCGAGAGCGTGCCGAGCGCGGCAACGTCGCTCTCGGTATCGACCGCGTAGATCGCGAAAATATCGCGCGGGGTGAGGGGGGCTACGTAGGTGCCCGCCAGCACACGTGATTCCTTGGTCTCTTCAGGAGCGACCTGATATTGCATAGAGAGACTGTGATTGCGTGTAAACAGGTCGCCATAGCTGAGATTCGCAGTCACTCGCGAGCGGCTCGTGTTAGCACTGTAGCGATCGTTGACCTCGAGAGATCCATGTAGCGGCAGCCTGTCCTGGACGCGCAGCTCGAGATCGACCGTGCCAGGCGTGCGCCCGGCACGCAGTATCGGCGTCACGACGCGGTCGGGGTTCTCGGCGTTGACAAGCGAGAGCTGCTGCTGCAGGTCGGGCAGGCGCGGCGCCTTACCCGGTGTCGCGGCGGGCATTCGCAGACGAATGCGCCCATTGGCGAACCAGCGCGCGCCTGTGATTCGTACGCGATCGAGCCTGCCCTCGGTAACCTGAAGGCGTACGATCCCGTCGGCCGTGTCCTGCTCGGGAATGTCGACATAGACGGTGCCAAAGCCGGCCTCGCGATAGCGAGACTCGAGCGCGGCGCGAGCCGCCTCGACATCATCGATCGTACGGCCGGGTCCGAGATGCGGATAAACCGCGGTCTCGATACTGCGGTTGTCGAGCAGCGTGTTGCCGAGGACACGGAACTCCCAAATATCGAATCTCAGCGTCTCACCCGAAGCGGGGTCGGGCATCGCAGTGGTCGGCCCCGACGCGAGCCAAAACGCGATCGACAGGGCGAGCGCGTGACTTTTGCGTTGAACTGCGTGGCGCATTTTCCAGCTCGACGGTCGCACGGTTGCTCGGAGACCACGAAAGGCGGCGCCGTGCTGGTGCAGTCTTCGCTGGCGCCGGAGGCATTGTGGGCGG
>CAZAWM010000038.1:0-10012 GCA_964488605.1 uncultured Steroidobacteraceae bacterium
AACGACCTCTCGGCCGCTGATCTTCTGGGATACGGCTACGCTGCCCGAGCGGATAAGATGCAGCGAATCGGCCTCTTCCCCTTCGCGAAAGATGATTTCATCGGCCCGGAAACGGCGTATCTGAGCCCGCTCGGCCACCGGCTTCAGCACGGAAGACGGCGCATTGGGCGCGAAGGCTGCGCGAATCGCGCGCACGACAAACTCCTGATCGAGCACTCTCCTGACCGCCGGCACGGAGTTCAACAGCTTGTTGATCTCTCGTCTCGGCGATTCGATCAGGATGCAATCGGGGCCGGCGCATGCGGTACCGGAGCGGCGGCGCCCTGACAGCAACGACATTTCGCCGAAGAATTCTCCTTCGTTCAGCCGCAGCGATCGCGCCGTTTCGCTGTCCTCGTCGAGTTCGATCTCTACGCTGCCCTGAACGATGACGAAGAACGTATTGGTGTAGTCGTGACGGCGGAAAATCACGTCGCCGGGCTTGGGCACCAGGACGTTACTACCGAGAACGAGTTCCCGGAACATCAGCGGATTGATGTCGCGATAAAGCGGAACGCGTTGCTGGATCAGGGCTAGGGTCTCGTTGACCGATAGCCTGAACGGCAACACACTGAATTTTTCCGCCAGCAGATCGTGGTCGGCCGGCTCGACACTGCGGCCGAGCAGGTATTCGATGACCTCGTAGCCCTGGTTCATCGCCTGCTTGATTAATGGATAGCCGGCCAGCGCACCGATGACGTACAGCCCGGGTACATTGGACTCGTATTGCGAGGAAAGCACTGGCAGCGCCGTCGAATCGGCGCTCTGGAAACGAATACCGCAGCTTTCTACGAAGCGGCGCGGCGGAATTGCGCCTATTCGCGCGATGACACGGTGAATCGGAACGCGCGCCTCGCCATTCGGCGTATCGATAACGAAGACATATGGTGGCTGCGTGGCGCCGGGGGCCGGTTCGAGTCGCTCGATGGCCGACGCCTTGGAGCCGTAAAAGCACCTCACTGCCCCTGATTCGATCGCCTTGAGTATCGCATTACGGTTCGCCTCTTTCGCGCGGTCGAAGTCGTGCTGGGTATTGAGCAAATGGACCTGGTTGTGTCCACAGAGGCCCAGCGCGTTCTCGAGACCGGCATCGCCGGCACCGACGATCATGATCGACTCGTCACGATATTCCTCGGGGTCGTCGAGCTGGTACTGGACGCAGGGCAGATCCGCGCCGGGAATCTCGAGCCGCCGCGGATTGCCCTGTACGCCGATCGCGAGCACAACCGTCTCGGCCAAAACCGACTCGCCGTTCGCGAGGCTTATCGAAAACAGCGGCCTTTGACCGGAGATCGCCGTGACTTCGGCACCGTAGCGAGCGTTGACCTTGAGCCGCTCGAGGCCGATGCGCCAGCGCTCGAGCACCTCTTCGCGTCGCGATGGCCCGAATTCGAGCGTGCTGCGCAATGGCAGCACGCTGGGTTCGGCCATGACGTGCTTGCGCTTCTGGTAGCGCTGGATCGTTTGCGCGTGGCTGGCGCTCTGCTCGATCAGGATGTGCGACAAGCCCAGCTCGGCAGCTCGTGCCGCCGCGGATAGGCCGCCGGGCCCGGCGCCGATCACTGCGACCTTGAACGGCTCGACCATCTCGGGTTACGGATTGCCTACGAAGGCCGCGACACCGTTCACCGACGATACCGTTTGCGGTTCGAATAGCGCGTAGCTCAGTCCGACGCCGTTCGGAGCGCCATTCGGGCCTGTTGACGGTCCCGCGAAGAATCCATTGAACTCGCCGAAAGCCGGCAGTGTGACGAAGGCGTCCTGTCGCGTGCCGGTCAGAGTACCGCTGAACTGGTTCGTACCGTTCGCGATCGAGCCCGTACCCGCTGCCTGCCAGCTGACCTGCGATGGACCGAAACCAAACCTTGCGTCCAGAGTCGTTGTCACCGTTCGATCGGTAAAGTTGGCCGCGAAGGTCGCGTTCGTGATCACGCCGGAGGTGCCATTCTCATCGGTAGGGCTAGTCCCGCCTACAAACGTGTAGCTCGCCGTACCACTGACCGGTAGTGCCGGAGCATTGGCACTGTCGGCCGACATGATCCAGTGCAGGGGACTGCCGACGGTGTCGATCTGGATCAGGTCATTGCCGAGTTCCAAGGTCGAGACGCCATCGCTCCATCGACCCCACCGTAGCATGCCCGGCAAACTGAACCCCTCGTCCGTCTGCTGCGAGGTGTCGCGGTTGAATACGCCTATCGTCGGTACGCTGCTGGGACTGAGGTTCGTCGTGAACCTTTCGAGGCCGTAGCGCGACGGCGCCGAAGGACCGCCGATCGCATAGTCCGACGGCACGTTACTCCACACAGCCGTGCCATCCGGCGGCAGCCCGAGCGAGTATGCGATATCGCGACGCTGCAGAGGTGGCGCTGGGACGGGCGATCCGGCGACCGCTTCGGAGAACACCAGCGAACCAGCCAACGTGCCGATCGATCGATCGGCGAATCCGAAATCGCTGAGCGGGGTGGCGACGAAGCCGAATGCCGCGCCGTTCTGGACAGGACCACCCAATCCGCCTGCGCGCACGAGGAACCCCTCGCCGCTACCACCGATCGCCGCGAGATTGCCGAGATCGCCGGCGAGCGTCAGCGCGAATTCTGGAGCACCGGCCGCGAAGCTGCCGTTCCCAGCGAGGTACCAAGTACGGCCGTCGATCGCGATGATCGCCGCGGCGGAAACCGTTCGATTCGTGAAATCGACAAAGAAATCGGTGCTGCCGATTACGCCGACGTTGCCGCGTGTATCGGTCGGAGCCGTTGCGCCGACGAGTCCGTACCGCGCCGAACCGCTCAGTGGTAGCTGCGGACTCGAGACCAGCGGCCAGCCCAGAACCCAGTGCAGACTCTGATTGGCGAGGTCTTGCGGGTAGTTCGTGCCGCTGGGTGTGGTTGCGGACGCTGAGCCGCCACTCCAACGGCCCCAGCGTATGCGCGTACCGGCATCGAATCCACTATCGACGATGCTGCCCGTTCCCAACGACCAGCTGGCAACCGGTTCCGATCGACCCGGAAATCCCGCGACCATGCTGACCAGTTGCCCCGCTGCATTGACCGTTGAACTGCCCGGCGCCGCGAGCGCGCTGTCGACAAATGGCTGGATCGCATTCTGTTGCGTATCGACCAGCGTGTCGCCCAGGGCGAATGCGAGGTAACGCGCCGGTGGTGGCGGCGGCGGCGGCGGCGCTCCCATACCCGGGACGAGTGCCGCGGCACCATTGATGACATAGAGGCTGCCGGCCTGTGCATCCGGTACCGACAGCTCATAGCTCAAGCCAACGGCGGGTGCTACCGGACCACCAAAGGCGGGCTGTGAAAAGAAACCGTTGACCGAGCCGCTGGCGCCAGGAATGTCGCCCAGGCCGTTGAGACGTACATCCGTCAGAGCTCCTGAGAACAGGTTGGACCCCGCGCCGATCGGCTGGGTGCCCTGTGCCCACCAGTTTCGTTGGGACAGATCGATAGCCAAGGTCGTCGTGACAGTGCGATTCGTGAAGTCGGCGTTGAGGAAAATGCCGCCTAGCGAACCGCTGCCGCCGGTGTTGTCGGTCGGCGCGGTCGCGCCGAGCAGTACGTACGACTGGGTGCCCGTGGCCGGCAGTACTGGCAACGGGCCCCAGGCCGGCCCGAGCACCCAGTGCAGACTCTGGCCGGCGAGTGGCTGCGAGATGGTCGATCCATTCGGTAGCACGATCGACACGCTACCGGCATCCCAGCGTCCCCAGCGCATTCCGGTCGCGGCGTCGAACGAGGACCCCGTGAACACCACGTTGCCCCCCGCCGTGTCCAAAGAGCCAAAAGGAACGGTGACGCCGCGCGCCGCGCCGTTCGGTAGCCGGGTCAGATCGGAGCCGTTGAGCGTGAATGAAGCCAGCGGTGCGGCGAGCACGGCCGCCAGCGGCGACTGGCTTGCGAGCTGCCCGATCGAGAACGCGACGTTTCGTTGCGGCGGTGGGGGCGGCGCTGCCGGCGACCCGACGCCACGAATCAGAGCCGCGACGCCAGCCACGCTTCCTAGCTGATTCGTGGATTCCGCCAGCAGATAGATCAGCGCGGCCCCTTCCGGTTCGCCCCCGCTCGTCGCAGAGGAGGTGAAAAAACCGCTGTAGCTGCCGCTGCCCGGCACCAGACCAGCGACCGTGACCGTGCTGAAACCACCGCTGAACCCTTCTGCGCTGATCGTGCCGGGTCCCGCTGCGTACCAGGGAACTCCGCCAAGGTCGAACGTGAGTGTCGTGTCGACGGTGCGACTCGTGAAGTTCGCGGACAGAAACACGCTGCTCAGTGAGCCCAGTGCGCCGAGCGAGCTCGCCGGGCGCGTGCCTCCTGCAAGCACATAGGTCGCGGTGCCACTGATCGGCAGGGCGAACGGCTCCAGTCGCTCCGCGCCGAGAATCCAGGGTAGGCTCGACTGCGAGAGATTCAACGTCGTCGACTGGCCCTGCGGCGAGACGACGGTTGCGGAACCGCCCGTCCAGCGACCCCATCGCAAGCCCGTCTGCGCGTCGAAGCCGGTATCGACGTTGGCCGCCGTACCGATCAGAAACGTACTGGTCGTGCCGCCCGGCGCGGACGCCGGCTGCACGCCCGGCTTGCCGCGAAACAGACCACCTGCGCCGAACGGGCCTTCGAAAGCTACGAGGTTGCCGGCAGCGTCGGCTCCATAGGCGTTCGCTGGAGAACTGCCAGCGGCCGTGAATGCGCCCGTCGCGCCCTGCCCGAGGAAAACGTAACCGACCGAGCGACGCAGCGGTAGTTGCCCGCCTAGCAGAGCGATCGCGGTACCGCTCGGACTGCGGGCTTCGATCGGTTGCGACAGCGACTCGCCTGGTGCCGGGCCCGATTGGACCTGCTCGAACGGATCGGTCTCCCACGGACTACGACGGTCGCCGACCTCGCGCAGCGCGAGGGCCGACTCTGGCGAGTTCCGTCGACCGCTGCCGGCCAGTCTGAACTCGCCGGCACCGTCCTGGCGCAGCAGCTGTGGCGGTTCGCGCAGGCGCTCGAAGGTTACGTCATCGAGCGGCACGAACGCGAACTCCCCGGCGCCGAGTTCGAACGCGAGTCCGCGCCCCTCGAACGCTATCCGACCCTCGTAGACGCCAAGGTAGAGCCCATCTCGGATCGGCTGTCCCGACGGCTGCCCCGGCGCATCGTCACAGTCGCCGCGACAAAAAACGACGACATAATCCGTACCGCGAATACCGAGAGTGCCCACCGGAGTGGAAACCCGATAAGCGTTCAGATCCGTCTTGCCAATGGCGCTGGTCTGGGTTTGCAGGCCACCCTTCTGGAGCGTGAAGAAACTCTGACCGTCGGCCCGAACTGCAGTAGCCCGCGTCGGTGTTGCGACGGCGGGCGGTAGGGAAAAAGCGTCGACCCGCAGCCGAGTATTCGCCCGCAGCGCAAAGCGCTGACCGTCGAGCATCAAGAGCTGCGCGCGCGACCGGTCCCCCGTGACGAGCGTATCGCCCGCCGCAAAGGTATCGTTGACCGCGAGTGCGCGCGGCGGTGTCCGCTCATCGGTCAGCGAGCCCGACACGAACGTGACCTTACCGGCGGTCGCCGAGGCGACGGGCGCCAAGGTCGCGACACTGAGAACGGTGAGTATGACTGCAAGCGGTTTACGCATCAGAAACATTGGCTGATCTCCGCGCTCGGTTACTGGAAGGCCCGCCGCACGAACAATGCGGCCTCTAGCCGGTCATAACGGAACAGACTGACGGTCGAGTCATTGTCCGTGAATCGCAGCTGGGGACTGACCGTCCAGTTGACGGCAGGCCAGTTTTGCACGTCGACGCCCAAGATTGCGGATAACTGCCGATCGATGCGACGTGCACCGAAAAAGCCGACCCCCTCATAACGTGATTGCATCCACACCGCTTCCGCGTAGAGGCTCGATTGCGGCCGAAGCAGCCATCCACCGAACAGCCTCGCGCCCAGCTTGTCGTTGCCGTATGGCGAGCCGGCGCGTCGAGGGTCCTCGCGACCCGTGAGCACGGCCACGCCGAGGCGGCCCGACACGTCGCCGAGGTTGTGGCGCGTCAGCGCCAAGCCACCGAGCAGGCGATCGACGTCGAGGATGTGCAGGTCATCGCGGGCGTACTGCAGCCGCCCGACACGAGCGACGGTGGCCAGCTCCCAGTCGCCCGCGATACGCCGCGCGAGTCCCAGATCGGCATTGAGCGCATGCTGGTGACTGCGGCCATCGAGCCAACCCTTGAAGCCGTTAATGGCCACGCTACCGGTCGTCTGGCCGAAGTTGAAAACGACCGAGCTACCGAAGTGGCCGACCGTCTGATCGATGAAGCTCGCGTCCGGATTGGCACGGTGCGCCACGCGGAGATGGGAGACCAAGCCACTGCGCGCCGATAATCCCACCGTATGGTTCAGAGAGCCCCCCAGTTCGAAGAACGCCGAGGATGTCTCGCGGTTGCGCGGATCGAGCGTGAACCCCAGGAACGTCGTCTCTGCCGTCGAGCCATTGGCATTGCTGTCATAGCCACCGCCGAGATCGACTGCCCAGCGCCACTCACTGCCACGCGGTTGCTGTCGCCTGTCAATGACCGACAGGTAACGTTCGATGACGGTACGCGTCGAGGCAGGCGGATCCTGGTCGAGCAGAAATCGGAACTGCTCGCGTGCTTCGGGCAACTGGCCTTGTTCAAACAAGGCACGCGCCAGCTCCATGCGCGCACCGAGGAAACCGGGTTGTGAGGCCAACACTCGCTGCAAGGCCGTGGCTGCCTCGTCGATGCGGCCGCTATCGAGCGCAGCGAGGCCTAACAGGTAGTCGAAAAGCGGATTGCCGGCCAGCTCCCGTTGCCTCGGCGACAGCAGCTGCCATGCGTCTTCTGGACGCCGGGCGGCAATCAGCGACTCTCCCTGCTTGAGCAAGGCCTCGTCGCTCGCCGATTCGGTCGCCGCCGGCGTTGACTCCGGCGGCATCTGCGCCGCGATGACGGGCGGCCATGTCCACAGCAACGCGATGAGATAAGCGATCTGTCTGGGCATGTGTGTATCCCTGTTGACTGCTTAAACCAAGACGGTCGAACGCAAAATATGCGCGATTCTAGCGAACCCCGCTGCATGCGGCCGAGGCCACGTCAGCCGGTATCCGCACTGCCTGCAGACGCCGGGCTCACTTGGTCTCGAACACGTAAACGCCATCCCAGTCTGCCGGCGGCGGATGCGCGAGATAATGCTCGATCCTGCGCAGGTAGACCGCGTACAGCTCCTGGCCATCCGCCTCGTTGAGCTCGCGCAACTGGCCTGCCGCCAGTTCGAACCTCTGGGCACGATAGGCTTCGAGCGCCTCCTCGAATCTTCGTGCAGCGATGACACGATCGGGGGACAGCAGGTCACGCCGGCCGAGCGGCTCGTGAATTGCGACCGGCTGCAGCTTGCCTTTGACTCGAACGCGATCGATTTCGCGAAAAACAATGTCCGCTGCGGCCTGGCGCGTTGCGTCACTGACGAGCACGTCCACGCCATACTGTTTGGTCAAGCCCTCCAATCGCGACCCGAGATTGACGGTGTCACCGAGAACCGTGTAGGCCATCCGGAATTGCGAGCCCATGTTGCCGACGTTCATCGTGCCGGTACTCACGCCGACACCGATACGGATCGGAGGCCAGCCCCGCGACGCGAATGTTTCCCGCAGATCGGCGGCCTTGTCGATCAGGCCCAGAGCCGCGAGTACTGCGTGCCGGGCATGTTCCGGATCGGCGAGCGGTGCCCCCCAGAACGCCATGACGGCGTCCCCCATGTACTTGTCGATCGTACCGCGTTGCGCCTGGATCACTTCCGTGATCGGTGTCAGCAATTCGTTCATCATGCGCGTCAGTTCGCGCGGTGTGAGGCCTTCGGACAGGGTCGTGAAGCCACGTACATCGGAAAACAGCACCGACATATTGCGGCTCTCGCCTTCGAGCGACAGCTCGGCATCGTCGGTATCGAGCTGACGGACGATAGCCGGAGAGACGTATTGCCCGAAGAATCCCTGGAGTCGCCGTTTGCGCCGCGCTTCCCCGAAATAGCCGTAAGCCAGCAACAGGAACGACGCCAGAAACACATAGATCAGCGGTACGGCCAGCGGGACCACCCACCCGTAACGGACAAACAGCCACTGATTGCCCGCGATGATCGCAACCAAAATCGCAGTGACCAGCAGCAGTGCCGAGCCCGGGCGCGCATTGGCGACGACAAGACCCAGCAGCAAGAACAGACTGACGAGCGTAACGATATCGATTGCGCGCACGTTGGGGGGTACAGCCTTGACGTTCCCGTCGAGCAGGCCGGCAACCATGTTGGCGTGAGCCTCGACGCCGACGTACTGCTTGGCAACCGGTGTCGGTCGCACGTCGAGCAGTCCCGGAGCACTGGTGCCAACCAGCACGATGCGGTCGTCGAGCACATCGCGCGGCACGCGTCGTTCCAGCACGTCGACCGCTGAGACATACGGAAAGCTGCCGACACCACCGCGAAACGGCGTCAGAACCGAACCGCGCTCATCGACCCGGACGACGCGATCGCCGAGTGCGACAAAATCTAGCCTCTCGACCGCTGCCGAGCTGCCCCGGAAGCCGAATTCGAGCCGGACTCCCGGAGTCGCGACGCGCGCCACCGCGAGCGCGAGCGATTCGTATAGACCGCCGCGATAGCGCTGGATCAGTGGCATCCTGCGCACGACACCGTCCTCATCGACCAGTGGTGTGTCGAAAAAGCCTGCCGCTGTCGCGTTCTCCTGTAGAACCGGCAGATTGCCCGTATAGCCTTGCGCGTCGATCCAAGGCACCCGTTCCAGACGCGCGCCGTCGACTTCGATGGGGCCCGGAATCGCACCGATTTCGGCCGGCTGTCCGGGCTCCACCGTCGACTTGAACACAAAGCCGAGGACCACATCGCGCGCAACCATCGCCTCGGCGAGGCGCGTGTCGCCCTCATTGGACGCCCGCTGCGCCTGCAGCCAATCAGCCAGATCCGGCGGCAGGCGCTTCTGCGCGAGCATGTCGATCAAACGAAGCGCAGAATTCTCCTGGGGCTCCGGGAAATTCACGTCGAAGCCGACCACCCTGACTCGATATTCGTCGAACAATAGGTCGAGTAAACAGGCAATGCGCACCCTCGGCCACGGCCACTGACCCTCGACCGCGAGACTGTTCTCATCGATGTCCACGATGACGATGCGCGGGTCCAGTCCACCAGTCAGGGCGGCCCGGACACGCATGTCGTACAGGTAGCCTTCGGCCCGGTCGATAAAGCCCCAACGATACGCGCCAAGCGAATGCGGTAGCAGCATCGTCCACGGCAGAATCGCGAGCGACAACCCGAGCAGTGCGCGTTTACGGCGCCGCCGCCAAACGCCGCGCAGTCGTCCCACCCCGTCCATGAGAGCGGCGGACATGGCTGTCCAACGCTGGCCTAGGCCGCGGTAAGACCGGTTTCCGTCCCTCGGCACAGACCTATCTCTCCCCGAAAACGGGCGGACCCGCGCTCATCGCTATCAATGCCGGAAGCGGTTTATACGGGAACTATGACACGGGTCGCCACGCCCGCACCGGAGCGATCGGCCAGGTTGGGCAAAGCGTCACATGACGACGCGATCCACACGCCTTAGCGGCCCTGCTCTTAGCACTGCTCCATCTCCCAGATCACGAGCGGCGCGTCCCGCCGGATCCAGAACCCCGCGCCGACCGGGCGAAAAAACTGCTGCAGCCGGCGCCGATACCACGCGCCGCTTCGCAGGTGCACGTCCGGATCGGTGCGCCGCTGGTCGCAATTCTCAAGCCAGTCGTGCCTCGTGAGCGCGGTCACATACAAGACGCCGCGGCACAGCCGCGCGAGATTGCGGATCGCTGCCGCTGCGGCGCGATCGTCGAGATATTGCAGGACGTCGTAGCAGATCACGAGTTCGAACCGCCGGCGGCTGCGCCAATCGCGGATCGAGCCGTGCGTCCAGCCGTAGCGGCGGCACAGAT